>NZ_JASFYG010000005.1 GCF_030055435.1 Methanothermobacter sp. | reverse complement strand
ACGGATCAGCACCCCAGATAGCCGGAAAAAACATAGCAAACCCCACAGCCATGATACTCACAACAACACTCATGCTAAAACACCTCAACAAAACACAGGAAGCACAGAAAATACAGGAAGCACTGGAGAGGACACTCCTTAAGGGTATAATGACGCCGGACCTTGGGGGAAGTGCCAGTACCATGGAGATGGCCCGTGCCGTGAAAGAAGAATTAGATAATTTAGATAAAAACTAAAAGAGAACACGAAGCAATCACCTAGTTATCATGGTCCCGATTCCCTTCTTTGTGAATATTTCAAGTAGAAGTGAGTGCTCAACCCTTCCATCGATTATATGGGCTGATGAGACACCATCATTTATGGCCTGTATGCATGTGAGTGTCTTGGGGAGCATTCCCCCCTCAACTATACCGCTCTTTACAAGGTCGCTGAGTTCATCAACACTCACCTTCCTTATGAGGGTGTCGGGATCTGAGGGGTCCTCGAGTATTCCAGGCACATCTGTTAAGACTATAAGCTTCTCTGCCCCTATACCCGCTGCAACCTCACCTGCAACCGTATCTGCATTGAGGTTGAGTGTGTTGGCGTTCCTGTCAACACCTATGGGTGATATCACAGGGATGTAGTTGTTATCTGTGAGCATGTTGATTATGCCGGGGTCCACCGACTCAATCTCACCCACAAGTCCAAGGTCTATCTCCCTTTTCTCACCTGTCTCAGCATCCTTAACAACATGTGGCGCCCTCTTTTTTGCAAGGAGAAGGTTACTGTCCTTACCTGACAGTCCTATGGCCCTTCCGCCATGGTAGCATATCTTTGAGACGATGCTCGTGTTTATCTTACCCACAAGTACCATCTTGACTATCTCCATGGTCTCCTCATCCGTAACCCTGAGGCCCTCTATGAACTTTGGCTCCTTGCCCATCTTGTTCATGGCCCTTGAAATCTCAGGGCCGCCTCCATGGACAACCACTGGCTCCATACCCACATACTTCAAGAGCACAGTATCCCGTGCGGTTGAGTCCATGGCAGCCTCATCTATCATGGCGTGGCCGCCATACTTTATCATTATCTTTTTCTTGTGAAACTTCTTTATGTAGGGGAGTGCCTCCACCAGAATGTTAACGGTCTTCATTCAAACACCCTATAATCTTTATATCTGGCATTATCCTAATTCAGGTCCTATACTCGGTATCTATCCTCAGCCTCATACTAAGTCGTGTACTCAGCATTTATCCTCACATAGTCGTAGGTGAGATCACAGCCGTATGCAGTTGCCGATTCACTGCCGGCGTTGAGGTCAACTGTTATCCTTATCTCATCATCACCCATTATCCTCTCTGCAAGTTCAAGTTCAGGTGTGCCATCAAATGCAAGGACCTCCCCCTCCTCGACTATCCCCACAGATCCGCTCTCAGATTCAAGTATCACACTTATCCTGTCGGGTTCAAATTCTGCACCAGAATATCCTGCAGCCGCAAGTATACGCCCCCAGTTGGGGTCGGCACCGAATATTGCCGTCTTAACGAGGGATGAACCTGCGATTGCCCTGGCGGCTCTCCTTGCATCCTCCCTTGTCCTGGCATTCACCACGTCAACCTGGAATGATTTGGTGGCGCCCTCACCGTCACGGGCCATCATACGGGCAAGTTCCCTGCAGACGACCCCCAGGGCCTCAGTGAAGTTCTCATCTATCCTCCCTGATCTGCAGGTTGATGCTATTATAACCATGTCATTGGTGCTCTCATCACCGTCCACTATGAGCATGTTGAAGCTGTCGTCAACAGCCCTCCTGAGGGCCTCCCTGAGCTCTGAAGGTGATGCATCAACATCAGTTGTTATGAAGGAGAGCATGGTGGCCATATTTGGGGCTATCATACCTGAACCCTTGGCAACCGCCCCTATACGGGCTATTTCGCCATCTTCAAGCTGGAACTCCACTGCAATCTCCTTGGGGAATGTGTCCGTGGTCATTATTGCAGATGCAAGATTTCCTGAGGCCTCAGGGGAGTTTTCAAGTTGATCTGCAGCCCTTCTTATGAGGGATCTGATCTTCCTGATGGGCATCCTCCTTCCTATAACGCCAGTTGATGCAACCGCAACCTCCCCTTCATCTGCCTGGATGGACTCGGCTGTTACCCTGGCCATACTGAGGGCATCATCCATCCCCTCTTTTCCTGTAAAACAGTTGGCGTTTCCACTGTTTGCAACTATGGCTGAAATTCTGCCACCCTCAAGGACCCTCTCCGTAAGTTTAACAGGTTCTGCCCGGACCCTGTTGGATGTTAAAACACCTGCTGCAGTTGCGTTTCTGGTGACAATAAGCCCAACGCCATATTTACCTTCACGGCAACCCGCCGCAAGCACTCCATCGACAGCGCAGACACCGCCTTCAATGAACCTGATTTTCATAGTATCCACTCCCTGCCAAAAAAAGTCCACTGGGACCCTCTCAGAAGGTTGTATTGTTGGAGGATCCCTGCTTGCTGTTAACAACGTTGACTTCCCCGTAACTGTTCTGGACTTCCTCCCTGCCACGATCCTTTATCCCATTCAGGGGCAGGTGGTTGGTGCTGCTGGGGGAGAGCTGGACATCACTGGATGGAGTATCGTTAATATCCATTGCAGTAATATTATCATTGGAAAGACCTATAAAAATGCCCAGACCTGACCCGCAGCCAAATGCTATTAGGGAAATCAGGAAGCTAACAATAATTTTAGCCTCGGTTTCAGGTCTCATTTCAATTCCCCCTTATATTATCTTGAAGTACTCTTAAATAACTTTCCTTTTCATGCCGTGACAGCATAGATAACAGCAAGAAGGATTGCGATAAGACCAAACTCCCAGTGCCCCATATTCCAGCCAAGGAAGGTTGCCACAAATACAAAGACGAACACCAGGAGCGCCACAGACTTTTTATGCATCAGAAAGTCGATAACAGACCTTGTGAAGGGTGATGGAATGAAGTAACCGTATATCCCATCCGCGACATCAAAGATCATGATTGATGTTGGGTTCCACAGCTTTATGCTATCGGCAATCTGGGCCCTCTCACCGGCCTCCCGCCTGGTCTTCCCGATACCAACCCTTATGTTGGCACCATTATCCATCGCATGCCATGCAGAATCTATACCCGCCCTCAGAGCCATGTCCTTTGTGGGAAAGTTTGCTATAAGGTCGTCCCCGCCCTCACGGTAACCCTCGATCTTTCCCCTGCAGTCATTCTCCATGTAGGCCTTTATATCATTCATTATCTCAACAAGGCTGTCACGGCCGAACCTTTCTATGAAGCCTGTTGAGTCGATGATGTCAATGAAGAGGTAGTTGTCACGGTATGATGGGCTGCCTGAGAGTGGTTCAAATTCACTGGTGAATATTATCGCAAATTCACCTCCTAGCTTCGTGAAGCCAACACCCGGAACCTCACCTATCTCCCTGTTGAGGTTTATGGCCCTCTCAATTGCCGCTGCCCCGGTCATCCCGACAGCAGCCCTTACATTTATCCCCCTTCTGCTTCCTGCACCTATCAGTTTTATGGCCACCCTTATGGCGTCGTTCTTGGAGAGGAACCTTGCTAGTATCTCACTTGAACTCTTCTCGATGATCCTCCCATTCTCCTCCTCTATTATGGACACGAACTCATCCATCACTCTTCCGCCATTGAAGACCTCAATGTATAGGTAGCGGTCGCTTCCCATTATTATATTGCTAAGGAGCGCATACTCGTCAACCCTGTCCTCTGCAGGTTTGAGTTCAATGAACTTTCTGTTCTTGGGGATGTTGTCGGTGCCAAGTTCCCTTATGAGGTTATCGAAGATGTTGCTGGTGTTGATATGGGCCCTTTTTATCTCTATAAGCATCGTCTTTGTGTAGTTGAGCATGTCCACATATTCTCTTTCTGTACTGTTAGTGGGCATGTACTTGGTCCCGATACTCAGAACCCTCTGTCCAATGAAAAAACCCAGTATCTTCCTTAGCAAGTAATCCATGACCATCAATCATTGCCTCCCTTCTCAAGAACCACGTCGAATTCCCCTGGCTTCTCAAGCAGCATACTTGGTTTAACAGACACTATGGGGAACCTCCATGACCCTATCCTGGCTGCGATTGTGCTTGCTATGTTCCTTGAATTTTTCTTAACAAAACTGTAATCGTGATCATTTATGGTTATGTTGACGTTGTAGGGGGCCTCCTCCATGACCTCCTCAGAGTACATTATGTTAAGTTCAAAGGTTCCTGGTTTCAGGAAGAGGTCATTCCTTACAGCCACCAGGGGGGCGTGTTCCAGTTTGAGTCTGTCACCAACCGTAACAGCAATGTTGCCAGCGTACTTCACCGCCTCCCTGTAGTCCCTCGGGTGCACCAGAACAAATATGATATAGTTGCTGGTCCGCTCCACCTCCTCCACCATACTCATGAACTTCTCAAAGAGTGGGAGCTTCATGAATATACCCTCAAGTTTGGGTTCCAGGCCCTCCTCCTGACTCCTCCTTATCCTGTCAATGGCCTCCTTGGCTATGGCTATACCGCTGAGTTTCTTGCCCCTTTTGGCCTTATATGAGTCTATCCTTTTCCTTTCGAATTCATTTAGGGCCTCGTTACAGATTTTCTGGAGAATATTCTTAACCTTCTTTGGCTTTCCAGATGTCCCTATGAGGATCCTGTCATCCCTGAATGTGTAGGGTATCCTCCTGCTGTTTATGTCCTGAAACTCGTCCTTATACTCTCTGAACACATCATTTGAGAGTATCTTGGCATCCTCCTCCTCGGCCATCTTGAGTATGAAGTGATCAGCCGTGGTACCTGAGGGCACCTGCTGGAATTTCCCCTCCTCAAGGAGTTTCTTAAACTTCTCCTTATCATCTATCTCATGTCGCAGGGATGCATCGGCAATTATAACAGGTTCATAGCCGAGTTTTTCAAGCTCCTCTGCTGCTGACAGTATATTATCTATGCATGGCCTATTATCGTCGTTTTTCCTTGAATGGGCGACGTTCGATGCATCTATAATTACCCTCAAGTAACCACCTGAATGAAATTATTCCCGCAGGCTATGGGATGCCAGTTCAATCCTTTCTCCCTGAACCTGGTTGAGAAATACTCTTATAGAATCCTCAGTAATGTAATATGTATTATATGAATTAATATCTTTACCCCTCAGTTTAAGGGATGAAACCGTCCCGGCGGTTACAAAGAACGTGTCCTCAACCCTCCAGACATGGGGGACATGCTTGTGGCCCGATATCACAAGGTCAGCGCCCTTCCTGATTATTGAATAGAGTATATCCCCTGCATCTGCAAGGACGTTTCTCTCACGACCGGTCTTGGGAACAGGTATTATATGGTGGTGGAGGGCTATAACCCTGAAATGTCCCCTCTCCGAGGCCCTCTCAAGTTCCTCCTCCATCCAGATCTGCTGGGACCTCCCTATCTTGCCATAGTCGAGATCAGGCTCACTGCTGTCAAGTCCTATTATTGTGAGGTCATCCATCACAAAGGTCCCCTTCCTGTACCTGAAGACATCCTCAAAGGTCTCGTTTCCCACATGCCTTGCATCATGGTTCCCTGGAACAAATATTTTAGGACCCTTGAGGTCGCTGAGGTACTCAGCGGCCTGCAGGAATTCGAGGTAGTAACCGTTATCTGTAAGATCACCGGTTATAACGGTTGCGTCAGGTTTAAGCTCATTTATCTGTCTTATGGCCTCAAGGAGTATGTCCTCCTTGAAGTTGGGTGCGCCCACATGGAGATCCGAGATATGGGCTATTAAGACCATCAGCTCAACCTCATAATGGCCTCTGCCAGGTCACCCCCGGTTTCCTGAAGGGCCCTGGTGGCTTCCTCCCGGCTTGCGCCGGTCTGGTTCATGACAAGTTCAATGTCATCCTCAGGTATCTTAACCTCAGCTTCAAGGTCGCGTTCACGGGCTTTACCTGTCACCTGATAGGTTTTCTGGCCCATGAACTCCATGACATTCACGCGGGGATTCTTTATTATGATCTCCTTCTTTTTGAGTTTGATCACGACCTCCTCAACACCACGGAGGTCCTTCATATCCATTCCCATCTGCTTCATGGCCCTCTGCATCTGTTTCAGCTGCTTCGGGTTCATTCCCATGCCCGGTATCATTCAAAAGCCTCCTTTTCTGGTTTTAACTGCCTGGCCATGGTTGAGGTCCATCATCTCCTCGGCACAGAGGAGGGCCCTGCCTGTGGCCAGAAGTTCATCATGAGCATTAACAATTAAAACTTCATCGCCGGCCCTTATATTATTGTCGCAGTCAATTATAAACTTTGCAAATACACTCCTGCCCTCCCTTGCAAATGGTTCAGACTCCTCATTCACAGCCACCCTGCAGCGGGGGTAGGCTGTGCCATCATGAAGCCTCCTGGCACCCTCGGCTGAGAGCACAAAGAGGCCGTCAGATGCCCGCATGGTGCATATCAGTTTCTCTCCTGAGTATATGTGCCTTATCTTCCCTGTGTTACGGCTCCTCTCAATCCTAACATCATCAGGGAACAGCACTTTACCTGATCCCTCACCGAACTGGTACTCTGCAATCATCCTTATACGGTCAAGGTCATCAACATAGGTCTTCACCTCCCCGGAGTAGGTGTGTGGAAGCTGAAGTCCAAGTTCACTGCAGAGGTCCTCACTGATGATGACATCCCCTTCAAGGTCGAGTATCAGTTCCCTCAGGAAGTGCCTGGCCTCCAGGTCCATGATACCCGGCGCATCGCTCTGGGCGAGTGGGTAGACCTGGTCAAGTTCAAGGGGTATGAGGCCAAAGGGGATGTCTGCAACCACCACACTCCACTCACCATCCAGCTGGGGCTTCATTGAGCGGAAGCCACTGATAGTGGAGGGTAAACTGGATGAGTAGGGTTTCCTTGACGGGCCTATGATGGCCATCCTTCCCTTCAGGTTTTTCTTAGCCCACCGAAGGTGCCTGTGAACCTCAACACGCCCCAGTGATTCTGGTCCAGTGTAGAAGAATGCTGAGCGTTTGGACCTTGGCTCGAATCTCTCAGAGAGTTCAACGTAGGCCGACATCCTCCTGTACCCCTCAAGGAGCCTTGGATGTGCCCTGCATCTCTCCTCAACAAGTTCCATTAGGCTCCCCTCATAAATTGCCTGGCGGACCTTCCTTATCTCTGCAAAGCTCACATGGAGGTTGTGTTCAGCTATGAGGTTCCTTCTATCCTCAGCCTCCATCCCCCGGAGCTCCGATGGGGTATAATCCGTGCATACCCTGCATGAGCACGGCATCTCCTGGAGATTCTCAAGTTTATATGTCCCCTCTGTGCTCAGAAGGCGGCCATCCTCTGCATAGAGTATGTAGGCCGCCGAATCAAAGAGGTCGCATCCCATGGAGGCGGCGAGGGCGAATATCATTGGATGCCCCGCCCCCATGAGGTGCCTTGGCCTTGATGGTGGAAGCTCCGAAACAGAGGACAGTACAGCGTCAACCAGTTCCCTGTACCTGTAGGACTCCATTAGAGGTACGACGGCACCTATTGGGTGGAGTTCCACCGGGAGCTCTGCAAGCTGTGAGGCGCAGTACCTTCTGAGGTCAGGGTGGGTTGATCCCTGTACAACGGCGTTGAGCATCATCCTCTCCCTGTACTCAAGGGACTCCCTGGCCCTTTGAAGTGTGACTTCAACCTCCTCAAGGGCCCTTCTGTGGCTCACACCAGGCGGCGTCGGTATATCCAGTGATGTACCTATGTCTGTTCCTATCTCATCCTGGAAGCGGACTATTTCATGGTTCTCAACCTCAACGTCGCCGTACTCTGAGAGCTGGAATGAACCCGAATCCGTCATTATGGGCCCATCAAAGTTTATGAGTCCATGGACACCCTTTTTCAGTGCCTCCTCCCTGAGTTCAGGGTTCCTGTAGATTATGTATGCATTGGTTATCACGATCTCAGCGCCGAACCTCTTAACGTCAATGGTCTGCTTACCTGGATGTATAACCGGCATCAGTGCCGGTGTCCTGACCTCTCCGTGTTCTGTCTTGAGGATACCTGTTCTTCCCAGGTTGTCCTTTGATCTTATCTCAAACATGAAATCCTCCCGTATTAAGCCATTAAACTCATTGGATCGCTCGAAAATATGAAATCATCGATATCTCATTATTTTAACATAAACCCATGAAGCCCCAGATATGAATCATCAAATCATACTAACGCATTGAATCGTTTTATATATGAATTTACAGTGGAACAGTAAAAAACTAGCAGATTGCATTATCCCTCTATTATCCCTCTGCAACCGGCCACTTCCAGTAGTCTCCTTCTCATTGACATTATCCTTTCCCTGGATGTTGCCACCCTTTCCTCTCCACAGCCACATACACATTCATCCATCTGAGGACATATTATGTAGAGTGCCTTCCCTCCTTTCAGATCGGAGATACCCATCCTTTCAAGGTTCCTTCTGACTCTGCGCCCGATCCTGCCCTCTTCAACGGAACCCCCAAGGTAGATCGGGGTTTTAACGGCGGATGATATCCTTGTAACACCGCGAACGAGCCTGCGTTCAAGTCTACGCCCCTCAATTATGGTTTCACCATCTGAAGAAAGTGTGGGATCCCTGTAGGGTACCCCTGCATCACTGAGGGCCACCATCCTCTCATCCCTCCAGTCCAGGGGCTCTTTAATCTTTGAGGGATCCATTGAGGCCAGTGTGCCTGCAGATTTCCTTCCAAATACCGGGCCGGCACCAACATGGAACCCCACCTCTATAAGGGCGGATCTCAGTGGAGCAGCGGAGGTGTAGGTTGCAAGGACTCCATCTGGCTTTATAACCCTGGCTATCTGTGATAGAAACTCCACAGTGTAGAGTTCAGGTGAAACCCCGGGACTGAATGCGTCAAGGAAGATGGCGTCATAGTATTCAGCCTCAAGTTTCTGTAGCGTCTCCCTTGCATCCTCACAGTGAACCTGCAGGGTGACCTCAGGGGGTGGTGGGGATGATGCCCTCATGCCGACGATTCCCATTTCCATCAGGCGGTCCTCATAGGCAGCCCTGACAAACTCATGGGATTTTACCGGTGATGGGACGATGAGGGCTGCTGCAAGGGTTTCAGGGGAGACCTCCACCATGTCCACTGTAACCTCACCAGCAGAGGTGAATTCAAGTAGCGCTGCTGTGTTATAGCCGAGGCCAGAACAGAGGTCAAGAACCCGGATTTCCTCTGCATCAGGTGGTACTGAGGGCCTTACAAATTTTTCAAAGGACTCTGTTATGGCTCCGCTCCTGGTGTGCATGGCCTCCCCACAGGAATCTGACTCGAGGGTGTATGAGCCATCATCGGTTCTTATGAAACTATCTGAAAGTGAACGCCATGCTTCAGTTCGCCTGTTTATACCATACCGGCGCTCACATTCAAAGTAATTTCTAACAGCCCTCAGAACATCATCCCTTGGCGTGAGTACCATGTTAAATGATCCCATGCATTTTAACTTAAACTTTGCCCTTCCTATATTCTGGGCCTGTAGGGCACAACCGAGAATCTTACCCTGAATTGGGTTCCATCCTTCATATCCACTTCAAGGTCCCCGTCCAGCTGATCCACAAGTCCACCTACAAGTTTCAGGCCCAGTGAATCTGACTCCTCAAGTACAAAGTCTGCTGGAAAACCCACACCATTATCTGAGATGGTGAGTATGAAGTCATCACCCTCTGATTCCAGTTTCACTGTGATCTCTCCCCCCTCACTGAACGCATGTTTCACGGAATTTGTGATGAGCTCATTTATTATGAGACCCAGGGGTACGGCTGTCTCGATGGGGAGAGTCACATCCTCGGCTGAGACATTGATTTCTATCCCCCTTGCATGGTAGCTGTCCAGGATGGATGATGTGAGCCTCTCAATGTAGCGCCTCATGTCGATTCTGGTTATATCCTCAGATTCATAGAGGAGTTCATGTACCAGGGCCATGGATTGAACCCTGGTCTGAAGGTCCATGAGGGGTGCTGGATCCTTGATTTCCTCTAACTGGAGGTTTATGAGGCTGGATATTATCTGGAAGTTGTTCTTGACCCTGTGATGCACCTCCCTCAGCAGCGCCTCCTTCTCCTTTATGGAGGATCTCAGCATCTCCTCATACTCCTTTCTGAGGGTTATATCCCCACATATTATGACAACCTCACCGGTTGAGAGCCTGTATATGTACACTTCAAGCCATCTCTCACCATGTTTAACCTCAGGAAGGTACAGTGGTCCATCCTTCCCGGTCACCCTTTCAAGGGCTTCTCTGATGCTGGACTCTGCGATTTCTGGAAGTGCCCTCTCAAGTTCCATTCCCTTCACGTCCCCGCAGACGACACCCTCCATCTCCTCAGCGACGGGATTCATGGATAAAACCCTGAATCCTCCTTTCACAGGACTTAATACGATTACACCTGCATTCATGTTCCTGAAAAGCTCCCTGAACTTCTCTCGGCTCACCCTGAGGGCCTCCTCTGCGAGTTTATGTTCATGTATATCCCTCAGGCCGAATACGTAGCCACTGATAACACCATCTCTGCGGATGGGCCTGTCAACGTACTCAACCCACCTGTAGCTTCCATCTGGCCTTTTTATCCTGAATGTTGCCCTGTGCATTTCCTCATCACTCATTATAAGTTCCCTGACATTCTCCCGGTCATCCGGGTGCACGTAATCCAGAAAATCGATAGCGGACCTGTTGATGAGGTGCCCATGTCCGTAACCAGTTATGTTCTTCACTGACGGGCTGAGGTATCTGAATTTGAAGTTCCTGTCAAATTCCCCGAGGCCATCAGCCATGTGCTCTGTGAGCAGCACAAGGCGTTCCTCCCTCCTTTTAAGTTTTTTCTCCATCTCCTTTATCGGCCTTATATCTGATCCCGTGAAGAGTAGGCCCACGTGTTCCCCTCCCCTTCCATGGATGTGGCCGGCGGATACAACAACGGGTACCACACCATCCCCTGATTTCAGGGCTGACTCCACCATGGATCCCATCATCTCAGATGGTTTACCATCCAATTCCATGACCTCATCTATCCTCCTCCCCAGAAGTTCCGCTGCACTGAAACCCGTTAACCTCTCGGCTGCAGGGTTAACATAGGATATTCTGAATTCAAGGTCTGTTATGATGAGAAAACTGTTCATGCTCCTCACAATATCCATCGCTGCGTTCATTGGACTGAGTACTGGTATGTGAAACCTGAGCACCCCGTAGGCTATGATGGAGACTCCAGCTGCAGCAGCAGTGTTTGTGAGTGATGGGACCTCAATGCCCATCAATGGAAGCACGAGGTCAGTTAAAAATCCAGTTACAATGGGAAGCATGAGGCCAGTGAAAAGGTAGACTCCCTGGGTCCTCCCTTCACTGGAGGAGGACCTGAGGTGAATCACAATAAGTATAAGTGCAGTTATTCCAACGGCGAGTCCCCAGATGGTTGAAAGATCATATGCTGGTGATCTGGATGCTGCGAAGGTCCAGCCCCATGGTGTAAGCAGCGGTCCCGCAGTTATGAGTCCGGTTGTCAGTTCAAGGACTGAAAATATAAAGGCCGGTGCGTAGAGTGCTGCGAGAGTGTACCATCTTCTCATTCTTCCCGTGAATATCATTACCATGTGAAGGATCACAGGGACCACGAATGGCCAGAGGAACCCCATCTTGACCCAGAGGGCTGCCATCCCATAGGATTCAGAGATGTAAAGGCCGAAATCTATGAGTGAAAGGTAGGCGACGAGTGCCGAAAAAGCAAGGAGTGTCCTGTTGAAACGGCTCTTAGGGTTCTTCACAAAGATGTATATTCCAGATAGGGTTGCAGTCACAAAAGCAGTGATTGAAATCAGGGCCAGTGGATTCATAGGACCACCCGGGTGTTATTATTACTATTTATCCATCATAGATATATAGTTAAGGAACAAGTGCAGGTAATAGAATTAATCTAGAGGAAGTGAGACGTGGGTTCTATGAGGATTCTAATAGTGTCAGATTTCTTTGTACCCCATTACAATGGAGGAGGAGAAAGGCGATACTTTGAAATTGCAAGGAGACTCGTAAGCAGGGGGCATGAGGTTGACGTGATTTCAATGAAGATTCATGGCGTCCCTGATCATGAGGAAATTGAGGGTATCCATGTGCATCATGTTGGCCCCAGAATAAGGGAGCCTCCCCTCAGAAAACCCCTGGACTTTATGAGGTTCATGCTGGCGGTGTTCCGATGGATATGCAGGAATGATTACGATATAATAGACGCCCAGACATACTCGCCGCTTCTACCATCCCTCCTTGCAGCAAGACTTCGTGGAATCCCCATGGTTGCAACCATCCATGATGTGAGTTCCTCCCATGGAGACCAGTGGTTACAGTCATCAGGGCTGGCGTCAGTCCTTGAGAGGATCCTCATGAGGCTGCCCTACGATGGTGTCGTCACTGTGAGCAGGAGCACTGCATCTGCGCTGATGGAAGTATATGGCAGATCCCCTGAGGGTATATATATCATCCCCAATGGCGTGGACCTTGAACTGATAGATTCCACTCCACCCGCCAATGGGGATTACATAATATTTGTGGGTAGACTCGCCCCCCACAAGCATGTCGACCACCTTATTGAAGTCTTCAAGGCCCTTAGCAGTGAGTTTCCAGGTCTGAAACTCGAAATAATCGGGGATGGGGTTGAGAGAACCATACTGAAAAGGATGGTTGATGAATATGGAATCAGTGCAAATGTATCGTTTCATCACAATTTGAGCTACAGGGAGGTCATATCCATGATTAAAGGGGCGAGGGTGCTTGTACTTCCCTCAACAAGGGAGGGATTCGGGATGGTTCTTGCAGAGGCGAACGCCTGCTCTGTGCCGGTTGTGGCATACAGGTCAGGGGGCGTTGTTGAGGTTATAAATGATGGTGAAAATGGATTTCTTGTGGAACCCTGTGATAGAGATTCTCTCAAGGAAAAAATAAATCTAGTCATCTCAAACAGCAAATTAAGGAGTAATATGGGGTATAATGGGCGAAAGATTGTCGAAGAGAAATTCGTATGGGATAAAATTGTCAGTACACTTGAAAACACATACAGAGTGATCCTATGCCAGAAACGTACATAATTGTCAGTACACTTGAAAACACATACAGAGTGATCCTATGCCAGAAACGTACATAATTGTCAGTACACTTGAAAACACATACAGAGTGATCCTATGCCAGAAACGTACATAATAACACCCAACCTCAATGGGCTCAGCTTTCTGGACGCATATTTCAGATCAATCATGAAACAGACGTACACCGATTTCAGAATAGTCTTCATTGACAATGGGTCATCAGATGGGTCCCTTGATTTTATAAAAAAGAATTTTGGGGATCTAATCAATCAGAAGATCCTATTAATTGAAAATGACGAAAATCGCGGATTTGCAGCATCAAACAATCAGGGAATAAGGGTTGCAATGGATGACCCCAAGTGCAGGTACATAGTTTGCCTCAACAATGACACCATGGTTCTTCCGGATTTCCTAGAAAACCTCATCAAAGAAGCCGAAGGAAGTGAGAATATAGGTAGCGTTCAGGCAAAGATGATATGGGGTCAGAAGAAGGATCTGATGGATTCAGCGGGACTTGAATACTCAAAGAACGGTCTTGGGTTCAACAGAGGCGCCTATGAACCCGTGGAAAATTTTGATGAACACAGCAGAATCCTTGGGTGCTGTGCCGGTGCCTGTTTATACCGGAAGGAGGCCCTCGAGGATATCGAAGTTGATGGCGAATATTTCGATGAGGATTTCTTTGCCTATTATGAGGACTTTGATCTTGCACTCAGACTCAGGAATGCCGGCTGGGACTCCTGGTACACTCCAGATGCCATAGTATACCACTACAAGGGTGGTACCAACCCATTCGTAAGTGATTTCACAGTCTATCATAACTGGAGAAATTACACATGGACCTTCATCAAAAATATGCCCCTCAAACTTCTCTTGAAGTATTTCCCCCTTTTCCTTTTCACAGAGATCCTGCAGGTTTTCCTGAATCTGAAGAGAAGGAAGTTTGTCATCCTCAAAGCAAAGTATGATGCATACAGAAACCTAGCCAAGATTATACGTAAAAGAAAAAAATTGAAGATGGTTCCAGATAGCGACCTTGAAGAGTATCTCATAATGAGGTGGAATGTCAGGGTCCCCAAAATTGAAGAATAACTGTTACTTAAAGGTGTTTGCCATCCTATTCTCAGCCTCTAACCAGATAGTAAACAATTCCCGTGAATACTGGAATCACAACAAGTAAAACCGTGGCAGGAAGTGCAGCTCCAGCTGAAAGGTAGGTGAGGGCCACTCCAACTGGGATCACGCCATCACGCATACCCGCCGTGTAAACATATGCGGCCCCATCATTCCCTCTCAGCCTTCGAGAATAAAGCCATAGGTGAAACCTGCAAGTAGCATCACAGAAACCGTAATGACAATCTCCATGACACCCCCAGCTCTCACTGAACCTGACATGTGGGCAACCGCGACAACGATTATAACAAGCCCGAGTATCGCCGACAGTAAGTTAAGGGTCTTCCCTGCAGTTATAAACCTCTCCTCCTCAAGTTTCAGGAGAAGCGCAAAAACTGCAGGCAGGAACACTGTGAATACAAGGAGTTCAAATACCCTGAACGCCACTGAAAGTGATGCCACACCCATTAGGTAGAGGACAGCAGGGTAAACTGCAACAGATAGGAACATGGATGTAAGGGCCGCTGAGAGGGCAGGGGTGCCGTCACCACCGGATAGTTCCGTCCAGAGGGCCGCAACAACCGGGATGGTGCAAATGAGAGGAGTATTATTCCAGTGACAATATCACCGCTAAAGTTGAATATTTTAATAAAAAGGAACCCAGAACGGGTATAACAGAAAATTGGACACAGAGACCAGACAAAGAAACTGAGGGTGGTGGATGATCCTCCAAAGTCCTCCAGGCTGTGTTCAATGAAAAGGGAGAACACCAGCAATGCAAGAAGCAGGGGGTGTGTAGCCTGAGAAAACTGAAAACTTGGGGAACAATAGACCCGTGAGGACCGCATAAGAGCTTCAGGGCCCCATAGTACTTCTTTATGGTTCCTCTCATCTCCATCATTCAACGGTTACACACTTTGCAAGGTTCTTCGGCTTATCAGGGTCAAGTCCCCGCTCAACACTCACATAGTATGAGAGCAGCTGCAGAGGAACAATGTACACAAGGGGTGAGAGCACCTCATCGACCTCAGGGCTCAGACCTATGAAGTCATCGGCCTCCTTCCGGAGGGCCTCATCAAGGGTGCTCCCAACACCTATAACCCTCGCACCCCTCGCCCTGACCTCCTCAACGTTGCTCAGGGTCTTATCATGGCATGGGCCGGGGGGTGAGATTGCAACAACAGGCACCCCATCATCTATGAGTGCCAGGGGTCCATGTTTCAGTTCCCCTGCAGCATAACCTTCCCCATGGATGTAGGTTATCTCCTTGAGTTTAAGGGCGCCCTCAAGGGCTGTTGGATAGGAGAATCCACGCCCTATGAAGAAAAAGTCACTCACGTTGCTGTAGCGGGATGCAAGTTTCCTTATATTATCCTCATCCCCAAGGGCCTCCTCCATGATAGCAGGGACCCTTTCAAGTTTCTCAATGAGCTCAGGGGCGCCCATAGCAGCCACCAGCATGTATATAATGGTGAGCTGGCTCACATAGGTCTTTGTAGCTGCAACACCTATCTCAGGACCCGCCCTCGTGTAGAGGACATGCTGGGCCTCCCTTGTTGCTGAGCTTCCAAGGACATTGACTATTGCAAGGGTCTTGGCCCTTGAATTTGCTGATCTCAGGGCATTGAGGGTGTCTGCTGTTTCGCCTGACTGGCTTATGAACACTGCAAGGGTCCTGTCTGTGAGGGCACGTGCAGAGTACCTGAACTCACTTGCAAGGATGACATCGGTGGGTATGCCCAGGATGCTCTCAAAGAGGTACTTGCCCACCAGTGACGCGTGGTAGGAGGTTCCACAGGCAACAAAGCATACCCTTTCAACCTCACCTATCTCCTTCACCACCCGCATAACATCCTCCATCTCTGTGAGTGTGTCCCTGACGGCCCCTGGCTCCTCATGTATCTCCTTGATCATGAAATGATCGTATCCTGCCTTTTCAGCCATGTCTGCTGTCCAGTCAATTACATGGACCTCCTTCTTCACCGTGTTACCATCAAGGTCCCTTATCCTAACATCACCGTCAATTATGACCATCTCACCGTCATCCAGGTATATGACGTTCTTGGTATGGTTAAGGATGGCCGGGACATCCGAGGCCAGGAAGAACTCGCCATCACCAACACCTACTATGAGGGGGCTCTCCTTCCTTGCACCCACAACCCTGCCGGGTTCACTGGAGGATATGACTGCAATGGCATATGCGCCCTTAAGTTTTCTGAGTGCTGTGGCTGTTGCGGCTTCAAGGTCCATACCCTCATCCATGTACTTCTCTATGAGGTGTGGTATCACCTCTGTGTCTGTCTCTGACCTGAAGACATGGCCCTCTGATTCAAGTTCCTCCTTGATCTCCATGTAGTTCTCTATTATCCCGTTGTGAACGACCGCTATCTCCCCAGTGCAGTCTGTATGGGGGTGGGCGTTCTCAGCTGTTGGAAGGCCATGTGTGGCCCACCTGACATGGGCTATCCCCATGCTGCCTGGTAGATCAGCGAGATCCAGCTCTGAGTCCACCTCGTCGATTTTACCCCTGTCCTTCTTGATATTTATCATTGGGTCTGCCGTTGCAATACCTACAGAGTCATAGCCCCTGTACTCAAGCCTCCTGACGCATTCAAGGAGTACCGGCGCCGCCCTGTTATCTTTGAGTATACAAGCCACAATGCCACACATTCAATCACCCTTAGAAGCATGATAAGGTTCACAAGATTATATAAACTGAATCGTAATATAACTCTAATAAGATTTACACATATATAAGTCTTAGAGGAGAGACTTAATCTCAAGGCTTTAAAAGTGATAGCATGAACGTGAAAATAGACGGCCCACTCTACAGTGGTAAGGCAAAGGATGTTCTAATGACAGATGACCCTGAAATCGTTGCAGTGAGGTTCAGGGACGATATAACCGCAGGTGACGGTGAAAAGAAGGACACCCTTGAAATGAAGGGCTACTATAACTCTGTTATCTCAGCCAAAATATTTGAGGTCCTTGAGGGGGCCGGTATACCAACCCAGTACCTGGAACTCCTGGAACCCGGCTGCATGCTCGCAAGGAAACTTGAAATGATACCCATAGAGGTTATACTGAGGAACATTGCAGCGGGCAGTATTGTTAGAAGGTTCCCCTTCACTGAGGGACAGGAATTCAAGCCCCCAATCATACAGATGGACTATAAGAGCGACGAGCACGGCGACCCCATGCTCAATGAGGACATAATCCTCGCCCTTGGGATAGCAACCAGGAACGAGATATCAGAGATAAGGAGGATGACACTTAAGATAAACGACGTCCTTGTGGAGTTCTTCAGGAAAAAGGGCATAATTCTTCCTGACTTCAAACTGGAATTTGGAAGAGATCCCTCTGGAATGATACGCCTGGGTGATGAGGTGAGCCCTGACACCTGCCGTCTATGGGAGATGGAGACAGGAAAACCCCTGGACAAGGACATATTCCGCCGGGGAGAGGAGGGCGTTGTGAGCGCCTACAGAAGAGTTGCTGAGATGATACTTGACAGAAAAGACATTGAAAGATGGAACGTTAAAATCTGAGGTGATGGAATGAAATTTATGGTTGAGGTCAGAATAAGGCTCAAGAAGGGCATGCTCAACCCGGAGGCGTCCACCATTGAAAGGGCCCTGGCACTCCTTGGATATGAGGTTGAAAATACCGATACAAGTGACATTATAACATTCACCATGGATGAGGAGAGCCCTGAGGATGTCAGGCGTGAGGTGGAGGATATGTGCCAGCGCCTCCTCTGCAACCCTGTTATCCACGACTACGAATTCAGTATAAAGGAAATGGAAGGCTGAAACATGAGGGTTGGAGTAATAAGGTTTCCTGGATCCAACTGTGACCGTGACGTTTACCATGTCCTGGAACTTGCCGGGGCAGAACCCGAATATGTATGGTGGAATCAGCGGGACCTGGGACACCTGGACGCGGTTATAATCCCGGGGGGCTTCTCATACGGGGACTACCTCCGTGCAGGTGCAATCGCAGCCATAACCCCAGTTATGGACGCTGTTAAGGAGCTGGTGAAGGAGGAAAAACCTGTCCTCGGAATATGTAACGGTGCACAGATCCTGGCAGAGGTCGGCCTTGTCCCGGGGGTCTTCACCGTCAATGAGCACCCAAAATTCAACTGCCAGTGGACCAGAATCCAGGTTAAGACCACAAGAACCCCCTTCACACGGCTCTTCAGACGGGATGAGGTTATACGGATGCCTGTTGCCCATGCAGAGGGGAGATACTACCATGAAAACGTCAGCGAGGTCTGGGATAACGATCAGGTCATGCTGCAGTTCCACGGTGAAAACCCCAACGGATCCCTTGATGGGATAACAGGGGTCTGCGATGAATCCGGACTGGTATGTGCTGTGATGCCCCACCCGGAAAGGGCCTCAGAGATGATACTCGGATCAGATGACGGCTTCAAATTCTTCAGGGGCATAATGAAGATCTGATCCAGAGCAAAAGGTGATTATCATGGTGGTTTATCTTGTTGGGGCGGGTCCAGGGGACCCTGAACTCATAACACTAAAGGCCATAAGGGTTCTCGAGAGGGCCGACGTGGTAGTGTATGACAGGCTGGCAGGTGAGGAGATACTCAGATATGCCCCTGAAGATGCAAAACTGATATACGTGGGTAAGAAGGCCGGTGAACACCACAAAACACAGGATGAAATAAACAGAATACTTGTTGAGGAAGGTAAGAAACATGAAACCGTGGTGAGGCTCAAAGGCGGCGACCCATTCGTTTTCGGGAGGGGTGGCGAGGAACTCCTTGCCCTCAGGGAGGCCGGCGTTGAGGCAAGGGTCATTCCAGGCGTGACCTCCGCTGTGGGCGTACCCACATCTGCAGGGCTTCCCGTGACCCACAGGGGCGTTGCAACATCCTTTACTGTTGTCACAGGACACGAGGACCCTACAAAACCTGAAAAACAGGTTCACTGGGATTACAGGGCCGACACCCTCATAATACTCATGGGTGTGGGTAACGTGCGGGAGAACATGCAGGAGATCATGAAGCACCGGCCCCCTGAAACCCCCGTCTGTGTGATTGAGAGGGGGACAACAGAGGATGAGAGGGTCATCCTCGGCACCCTTGAGGACATAGCAGAAAAGGATCTGAGGCCGCCTGGAATCATAGTGGTGGGTGAGGTTGTTAATGTCTACCGGAAAATTAAAGGGTCTCAGGGGTAAAACCATCGCCCTCACAAGGCCCGCTGAGCGGGTATCCGCTGCTGTTAAACTGATCGAGTGTGCCGGTGGAAGGGCCCTCGTCGCCCCAACCCTCGAGCTGAGGATCCTGAAAACAGATTCCCTCAGGGAGGTGTGCCGGAGGGCCCCTGAATGGGACCTGGTTATATTCACCTCCCCTGCGGCTGTTGAATCCCTCTTCAGCACATGCAGGGACTTTCATGAGAAACTCAGGGATGACTGTATTGTCGCAGTTATAGGCCCCAAGACCGCCCGTGCAGCATCTGAGATGGGTCTCATGGTGGACCTGGTGCCTAAAGACTACACCGCAGAGGGTCTCCTGGAGGCCCTCAGAAAATACGACCTCAGGGGGATGCGGGTGGCCCTTCCAAGGACTCTCTCTGCAAGGAAGGTTCTTCCGAGTGGACTCAGAGAGAGGGGCGCGGAGGTCCTCGTTGCAGAGGCCTACCACTCAGGGATACCAGAGGACACTGCACCTGCAGAGGAAATGATAGAGGGTATACTAAAGGGGGAGGTGGATGCTGTTACATTCACAAGTCCCCTCACAGTGGAAAACCTCTTTAAAATTGCAGGTGATAAGGAGAGGGATCTTATCCATGCCCTCAGGGGGATACACGTGGCTGCAATAGGCCCCATAACCCTCAGAAAACTCGAGGAGTATGGTCTTGATGCAGTCATCCCAGAGAGGTACACGGTTAGGGACATGTTAGCCGAGCTTTCAGAGAGGATGATGGAGGGTGAATAATGATAATATGGCCAGCCTATCTCGATTCACGGAAGTCAAGGAGCCAGGGGCGAAGGGTGCCCCTTGAATACGCGGTTGAATCCCCAAGTGCCAGTGAAATACTCAGAGCCGCAAAAAAACTCCAGCTCGAAGCCCGTATGGAATCTGATAAGTCATACCCTTCCTCATGGTGGGAATCATCAGGGAGGGTTATTGTTGAATATGATGGGAGCAAGAGGGAACTCCTCATAAAACTTGCAAGGCTTGTGAGGTCCTCAAAGAAGAACTGAGGGTATGAATAATGAACATGAACGAACTCGAAGGTGCGCTCAGAAGGGGCCGTAAACTGATTGATGAGGCTGAGACGATTACAGTCTACAGCCACACAGACTGTGATGGTATAACAGCGGCAACCATCCTCAGCCAACTCCTTGAGGGTCTCGGGAAGGAACATGAGATCAATATAATCAACATCAATGAGGTCCCTGAGGTTGACCATGACCCGGATCTAACAGTGTTCAGTGACCTTGGATCCGGACAGATGGTCCATGAAAACATGAAAAAGGGCTCCCGTGTTTTAATACTTGACCACCACCCCCCCGTGCGAAAGAGGAACTTTGAACCTCCACGTGGTGAGCTCCTTGAAATAAATCCCATCTTCTATGGAATGGATGGCTCAACCAGCATCTCAGGTGGTGGACTATCATATCTACTTGCAAGGCAGTTCGGATACACGGATCTCAGCTGGATGGGCCTCCTTGCCGCGGTGGGTGACATGCAGAACATCATGACCGGTAAGATGATTGGGGCCAACCGGCTGATCCTGGAGGACAGTATAAGGGAGGGTGCGGTTGAGTGCTGCAGTGACCTTACAATCTACGGTAGACACACCAGGTCCATCGTAAGTGCCCTCTCATACTTCGGGGATGTCACCCTGCCAACAACAAACAATACCAACGAGTGCATAGCAAGGCTTAAGAACCTGGGAATACCCCTGAAAAATGGTGAAACCCAGAGGAGGCTCTGTGACCTTACAGATGACGAGAAAAGGAAACTCTTCAACGAGATATACCGTATGATGGTCAACGAGGTCCCAAGGAGGTACCATAAATACCTCCCCCGGCTCATACTCGGTGAGGTCTACGAGTTAAGATCAGAGGAGAGGTACACAGTATTCAGGGACCTCTCAGAGTTCTCAACCGCAGTTAACGCCTGTAACCGGAACTCAAAGTGGAAGCTTGCAATGGATATCATCGGGGGTGATCGCCATGAAAAACTGGAGGAACTCGAGTATGTCCTAAGGGAACACCGGCTCTACCTGGCAGTCACTCTCGACAGGATAATGGAGGAGGAACTCATAAGGGATATGGATAACCTCCAGTACTTCCATGCCCGGGAGGTGAAACCCGCAGTGGTGGGTACTGTTGCCGGTATGCTCCTGGGTTACGGTGACTGGAGGAGGCCCATGATAGGACTTGCTGAAACCGGTGATGGGCTCAAGGTTTCACTTAGGTGCTCCCGCCTCCTGGCATTTGACGGCATACACTTCGGTTCAATCATGCAGATGGTGGCGGAGAAGGTGGGGGGTAGTGGTGGTGGTCATGCCACTGCCTGCGGAGCATATATACCCTCTGAAAATGAGGGAGAATTCCTAAGACTCCTTAACAGGGCCATAGAAAAGGTGAAGGTGAATGGATGAAGGCTTTCAGGAAGAAGGGTGAACTTACACGGTTCCAGGTGCTGAGTGAGATAGCAAGGCGTCAGCCCTATGTGAGGCAACGGGATATAGCAGATGAACTGGGAATAACGGTCCAGGCAGTGTCTGAGAACATAAAGAGCCTCATAGCAGAGGGCCTTGTGGAGGCAGGAAGTGGAAGGTCCCACTACAAGATAACAAGGAAGGGTGGTGAGAAGCTCAAGAGTGCCGCGGTGAGCCTCAGGCAATACGCCGATGAGGTCCTGGAGTACATGAGTTCCTACAAATCCATCTGGCCAGCCATCGCCTGGGAGGACCTCAACGCAGGTGATGAAGTGGAACTATTCATGGACGACGGCGTCCTATACGCCCGGAGGAGGACCAATGGTGAGGCCCACGCCATAGTCATGAAAGGTGCATCAGAGGGCGAGGATGTAGCCCTCACGGAACTCAGCGGCACCATACCCCTCCAGAGGGGAAAGGTGACCATCGCAGTTCTTCCGGCGATATCCGAGGGCGGTTCAGGGGCAGCGGACCTTGAAAGGATAAGGGAACTCACCCATGGCCAGGACAGGATAGGAATAATGGGGACAGTTTCAAGGGCCGTGGCGACCAGGTTAAACTTAAATGTTGATTTTGAATTTGCAACCCCCCATGCTGCCCTTGCAGCCGCAAAGAGGGGCCTCAATGTCCTCGTACTTGCAGTTGGTAAGATGAGCAGAAGTATAACAAAGAAACTGGAAGAGGAGGGCATAGAGTACTCGGTTGAGGATGTCAGGGTTAAGGGGGAGTAGACCCCAGCCCAGTTGAATATTCCACTCAGAGGGAGTATACCTCCTCTGGTGGAACCATCCGGATCCCGGCATCCCTCAGGGCCTCTTCAAGGGCATCCAGGTCCTCTGTACTCATGAAGAGTATCGCCTTATCCTTTTTTTCATGGACAAATGCGTATATGTAGTCAAGGTTCAGGTCATAGTCTTTGAGGACCCCGAGGATTGAGGCAAGGCCCCCTGGTCTGTCATCCATTTCAACTGCGACGACGTCCTTCAGCTTAAGAACAAAGCCACTCTTCTCAAGCACATCTGCCGCGCGTTCAGGTTCAGGTACTATGAGCCTGAGTATCCCGAATTCTGATGTATCTGCAAGTGATAGGGCCCTCAGGTTTATACCTGCCTCCGCAAGTGTACTCAGTGCCTTCCAGAGCCTTCCCTTCTTGTTTTCAAGAAATATTGATATCTGCTTAACCCTCATGGTATCACCATATTTTAAAGGTTCCTCTTATCTATCACCCTTACTGCCTTCCCCTCACTCCTTGGTATCGTTCCTGGTTCAACCAGGGTCACCTTAACCCTCAGGCCTATCTCGTTTTCTATGAACTCCTCGATCCGGTCCCTGGTCTCCACCATCTGCCGGATGTCATCTGAGAAGAGTTCAGGGGAGGTCTCCACCCTCACCTCAAGTTCATCCATGAGGTGGGGCCTTGTCACTATTATCTGGTAGTGGGGCTCAATACCATCTATGCGGAGGAGCGCCTTCTCTATCTGTGATGGGAACACTGAAACTCCCCTGACCTTGAGCATGTCATCGACTCTACCTGTGATCCTTGAGATCCTTGCAAGGGTCCTGCCACAGGCACAGGGCTCATAGTCTATTGAGGTTATATCCTTTGTCCTGAACCTTATAACCGGCATCCCCACCCGTGTGAGTGTTGTGAGTACCAGCTCCCCCCTTTCACCTGGGCCGACCCTTTCACCGTTCTTATCTATGATCTCAGGGTAGAAGTGGTCCTCTGCAACGTGAAGGCCATTCTTCTCACTGCACTCCATTGCAACCCCTGGCCCCATGATTTCAGTGAGACCGTATATGTTGAAGGCCGGTGCATTGAACCTCCTCTCTATCTCGGCCCTCATCTCCTCTGTCCACATCTCAGCCCCGAATCCTATGGCCTTTAACTGGGATTCGGCAGGGTCAAAGCCCTCCTCAGCTGCAACCTCGGAGAGGTAGAGGCCATAGGATGGGGTGAATATCATGACCGTTGTCCCGAAGTCCTTCATTATCTCTATTTGCCTTCTTGTCTGTCCGGTTGAGATGGGGATAACGGTTGCCCCGATCTTCTGGGCGCCGTAGTGGACCCCGAATCCTCCTGTGAAGAGGCCGTAGCCGTGGGTGTTCTGGATGACGTCATCCTCTGTGAGGCCCATCATTGTGAGGCCCCTTGCCATAACCTCACTCCATATCTCTATGTCCTCCCTGGTGTACCCTGAGACAACGGGTTTTCCTGTGGTTCCTGAGGATGTGTGGACCTCCACTATCTCCTTCCTGGGGACAGCGAACATCCCGAAGGGGTAGACCTTGCGGAGGTCGTCCTTGGTGGTGTAGGGTAACCTTGTGATGTCGTCCAGTGACTCTATGTCCTCGGGGTACACGCCCTCCTTCTCGAAGGCCTCATGGTAGTAGGGTACGTTTTCATATGCCCTCCTTACTGTGTCCTGAAGTCTTTTAAGCTGAAGTTCCTCCAGTTCCTCCCTGCTTATACATTCCATTTCCCTGTTCCAGATCATCTGAATCATTCCCGAATCAGTGTAACTCTTAGATGTTTATGGTGCTCTAAAAATAAATGTTGGTCTCTTTGTCTACTTTAATCCGCTATTGACATACTTATACTTCCAATAATAATACAGCATGGTGCCAGCGCAGGTCTTTTCTCCAGAGTGATATCATATAAACTTTCAGGGAATAAAAGTTTTCAATAAATGTGGGGGTGTTGAATTGAAGGTTAAATGTAAGGAGTGTGGCCACGAATACACTCTAAAAGATGATGAAAACCCTGAAGACTACACATGCGAATGTGGCGGAGAATTAAGGGCCATGAAAAGTGGGCCCACTGTTCCTGTTCTGGAGGGGAGTATCTTTCTAATCCTCCTCTACGTATCCACAGTTGATGTCACTGATAGGATGAGTGGACACGTGGAATGGTTATTAACATTCGTAACACTGATTCTGCCAATAATCCTTATACTGGCTATTATTTACAGAAAGAGAAACCCTAGATTGCTAATAATAGCAGAAGGCATACTCTTCTCCCTCTTAGGAGGTATCCTTTTATGGCACTCCAACGGCATATTTCGTTTTTTAGTAGGTGCAACCACTTTTATACTTGGGGTCCTCTCATCAATTGAGGGTGTCATGATGAAACAGGACACCATATAAATTCATAAATCCTGTTTCTTGATTTAATCAACTTTATATACCTTAATCAGTCGTTCATATCGTGAATGAACCAAGGTTAAGAAATAGAAAATTTTTCTAAAAAATTTATTAGAAGAGGTCGTCGAAGCGTTTTTCGACCTCTTTCCAGTTTACGATGTTCCAGAATGCGTCAACGTAGTCGGGTCTCACGTTCCTGTAGTCAATGTAGTAGGCGTGTTCCCATACATCAAGGACCATGAGGATCCTGAAGTGGGGTATCACGTTGACATTGTGCTTTTCAACCTGCATTATGAAGAGCCTGTCGGTCCTCTGGCAGTAGGTGAGCACAGCCCAGCCTGATCCCTCTGCACTGACAGCAGCCTGAGAAAACTCTTTTTTAAAGCGTTCAAAGCTTCCGAAGTCCCTCTCTATGTACTCTGCAAGCCGTCCACCTGGTTCCCCACCGCACTCATCTGCGGGTCCCATGTTACCCCAGAAGAATAGGTGCAGGACATAGCCCCCAACGTGGAATGAGAGTTCCTTGAGGGCCGCCTTGATGTCAACTTCCTCGTCATTCTCCCGGGCATCGTCGAGTTTTCTGAGGATGGCATTGGCCCCATCCACGTAGGCCTGATGGTGCTTCTCATGGTGTATCCTCAGCTGCTCCTCTGATATGTATGGTTCAAGGGCATCGTAGGGGTATGGGAGTTCAGGGAGTTCATAGAATTTTTTCTCCATCTAATCACCACCTATGCTGCGGTGGCATAGCCACCAGTCATAGCATTCGTATTCCTCTTTCCTTTTCCGGGCGGTTTCAATATCAGATGCCGGTGGGACTATCACATGGTCACCGATGAGCTGGTTATCGGGCCAGTTTGCAGGTGCAGCGACACCCTCGGCATCTATGACCCTGAAGGCACGTATCATCCTCACGATCTCAGGGATGTTCCTTCCAAGTTCCTGTGGATAGTAAAGTATCGCCCTGATTATCCCCTCAGGGTCAACCACAAATACCGCCCTCACAGTGTTTGTGGGCCTCGCAGGGTGTATGAGTCCAAGGGTATCCGCGACTCTCCCTGTATCCGCTATCACAGGGAACTCGATCTCTGTATCAAGGTTCTCCTCTATCCATTCGATCCACTTGATGTGTGAGAAGACCTGGTCAACGCTGAGGCCCACAAGTTCACAGTCAAGTTCCCTCAGTTCAGGGTAGACCTCCTGGAACGCCACGAACTCTGTTGTGCAGACAGGTGTGAAGTCTGCAGGGTGGCTGAAGAGTATGAACCATTTCCCCTTGAATTCATCAGGGAGTTTCATCATCCCATGGGTTGTCTGGACCTCCATTTCAGGGAATTTATCCCCTATGAGGGGCATGCCGCGCCCCTTCTTCTTCACCTTTCTGACTTCGTATACCTTCTCCCCCATAATAAACTATTCCCCCTTCTCACTTGCTGGTGGGTTGTAAACCCTCTTTCCAAGTTCCGCATCGAGCATGAGGAGGCCGCTTGGTGAATCCGATGCAAGGCGCACCTTCTGGAGCACTGAACCCGCGGATTCCTCCTCCTCAACCTGTTCTGCCACGAACCACTGGAGGAAATTGTTGGTTGCATGGTCCCTCTCTGAGATTGCAAGGTCAACGAGGTCATTTATGAGTCCTGTGACCTTCCTCTCATGTTCCAGGACATGCTTGGATACCTCCAGTGGGGACTCCCACTCGAATGGTGGTCTCTCTATCTCCTCAAGCACGACCCTTGCACCCCTCTGGACAAGGTAGTCGTAGAACTTCATTGCGTGTGCAAGTTCCTCCTGGGCCTGGACACGCATCCAGTTTGCAAATCCCGGGAGGTCAGAGGCCTCATAGTAGGCGGCCATTGAAAGATAGAGGTATGCTGAGTAGAGTTCAGCGTTGAGCTGCCTGTTGAGGGCCTCCTGCATCCTTTCACTTACCATTTAATTCACCCCCTATTTCCTTTATCTGAATGGCAAGTTCATCTATCCTCTGAAGGTCCTCCTCACGTGGAAGGCCCTTCACAAGGACTGGTTCAAGGTACTCCACGTTCAGGTTGGATAGCAGACCCTTGACCTCGGATTCAATGAGTGTCCCCCATCCGTAGGATCCCATCAGTGCAATGTGCTTCACCGGGGGTCTCAGTGCATTCACAAGGTAGAGTGCCGATGCAACTGCCGGGTGGGGCCTTGTGAGCACCGTGGGTGATGCGACAACCAGAACCGATGCATCCACGAGTTCCGTGAGGAATTCCCCTGTATCCGTTTCTGCAACGTTGATGGGTCTTACACTCACATCGAGTTCCATGAGCTTCTCTGTGAGTCTCTCAACCATGATCCCTGTGCTTCCATGCATGGTGGTATAGGCGATCACCGTTTTACTGCCCCCTGCGGTCCATCTCCGGTATGCATCCATTATAAGGTCGGGCATGGATACTAGGGGGCCATGGGATGGTGCTATGAGGGATATGTCAAGGTCCGAGATCTTCCTGAGGTTGGATGTGACCATCTGGCTGAAGGGCATCATGATATGGGCGTAGTACCTCTTGGCCTCCCTCAGGAAACCCTCAGGCACCTCCAT
This sequence comes from Methanothermobacter sp., assembly GCF_030055435.1. Taxonomy (NCBI): domain Archaea; kingdom Methanobacteriati; phylum Methanobacteriota; class Methanobacteria; order Methanobacteriales; family Methanobacteriaceae; genus Methanothermobacter; species Methanothermobacter sp. The sequence continues at coordinate 112,420 of NZ_JASFYG010000005.1, read as the reverse complement.
GATGTCAGATGTTGCAAGGTGTGATCCAAAGAAGTCGCAGGTGAAGAGTATCCGCTCCTCCTCAAGGTAGGTTACCATGGTATCAGGCCAGTGCACCCAGGGTGTTACAATGAACCTCAGCGTTTTATCACCCAGTGAGAGTGTCTCGCCATCCTTAACTGCCCTGAAGTTTCCATCGATCCTTAAAAGTTCCCTGAGGAGTTCAATGCAGGCAGGCGTCCCCAGGACCTCTGCGTCAGGGTACATGTCAAGGAGTTCCGGGATTGTACCTGAGTGGTCCTGTTCTGCGTGCTGGGAGATTATGTAATCGATGTCAGTTTCCATTTCCTTTATGATCCCCAGGAATTCACTGCTCTTTGAGGGCTCTGCAGAATCAATGAGTGCCGTGGCACTGCTTCCAGAGACGATGTACGAGTTGTAGCTTGTGCCCCTTGGGAGGGCTACAAGCTCATCAAAGGTCCTCCGGTCCCAGTCAATGATACCGGTGTAGTAAACCCCATCTGCAATTTTTCTGGCTTTCATTTAATCCATCTTCTTGAACTGGTCCTTTCCAACGCCACATACAGGGCATACCCAGTCGTCGGGGAGGTCCTCAAAGGGTGTTCCGGGTTCTATCCCTGATGTGGGGTCTCCCTCTTCAGGGTCGTAGATATATCCGCACATCTGGCAGACGTATTTGTCCATTTATTCACCTCTCAGTCAAGTGGTTTGAACATCTTCTTCTTTGCACCGCATGACGGGCACCTCCATGTTTCAGGGAGGTCCTCAAACGGTGTTCCTGGTGGTGTGTCTGTCCTTGGTTCGCCCTTCTCAGGGTCGTAGATGTATCCACAAACCCTGCATTTGTATCTTTTCAAGTTTAACACCTTTCTCTTCAATTTTAGGGACACTATATTATTATTACTCTTTAAAAATTTAAAATTATCTATAATGTTTCCATGAGAATCCTTAAATCATCAAATTGCCTCCCTCAGGAAGATCCATTAAGAGGTAGAGAAAACTAAATAAATTGTTGAACAGTAACATGGTTTAAAAATTCAACGAAAAAATCCTTCTAATATTGTTAAATTTGAAGGTTTATAAAAAACTTTAGTAGTTCCCAAAACGATATATAAATTGTACCAAAGGTATAAGCAAGACTCAGAGTTGATTTAAATGAAAAGATATCTTCCTTTAATTTTACTGGGTCTTATTGCAATAGCCTTTTCTGGCACGGCCAGTGTATTCACCTACTTTGGATGGACAATACACATCAAATGTAAACCTAAACATCAAAAACTGCTTATTCATTAATAACACATCAGGCAATGGAGGAGTAATAGCCGTAGACTACTCCACAGTAACCATACAAAACACCACAATCACCAACAACAGAGCATCCTTGGTGGGGCAATAATTGTAAGTATTGTGCTTAATTGCTTGATGTAGAAGTAGAAAGCTTCGAAATAGATCACAGCAATAATTGTAAGTATTGTGCTTAATCGCCCCGAGCCAGCTAAAATCATGCTGCAGGATATTCAACAACCCTGACCAGACAGGTGTGAATGTCTGCACAGATAATAGTGCTGTGGATGCCCGATTCAACTGGTGGGGCTCCAACACTCCAGACTTCTCAATCCTCGTCTCAGGAAGTGTAACATACAACCCATGGATCGTCCTGAGCATCAATGCCAACCCCGGCACCGTCCCCACAGGTGGAACATCACAGATTAATCGCAGACCTCCACCATGACAGTAAGGGAGCGCTGCATGATCCATCTGAAGGATTAATCTAGTACACAGGTCCCGCAAACTTCTCCACAACCCTCGGCTCGATAGACGACACAAACTTCACAGACGGCACTGCCACCTCAACACTAACCAGCCTCAACACCAAGGGGATAGCCACAGTATACTCCAGAGTTGACAACGAAACAGTAAACACCACAGTCCCAGTCGGCCTGAAACCAGCAACCTTCCAATTAAGCAACTTAACAGTCACACCCACAACCGGAATAACACCACTGAACATCAGGATTAAAGCCAGAATCATCAACACAGGAGAACTTACGGCAACTACACAGCAACCCTCAAGGTAAACCAGAGATCCATACAAAACCAGACAACCACCCTAAACCCCGGAGAAACAAAAACAATCGAATTTACACTAATAATCACCCAACCCGGAACCTACAACGTAACCATCGGCACACTCCCACCCAAACCGGTAACTGCAGGTATAACAATAAACCAGCTCGCAGGAACTGCAAACTGGGTCAGAAGATACTACGTGCTTTACAAAAGACTCCCATCTTCAGTGACAATCTCAGGAAATTCACAATGGCACAGTTCCTGGACCTCCTTGTGCGTGCAACCATCCAGATCAACGCAGGCAACCTGAAACCACTCAGCACACGAAACGTAGGCTATGCGGGCTCAACAGAAACCACCCGATCAATCAGACTCTCAAAATCACTTTATATATCCACAGCAATCACCATAAGAAACTCAATAAACAGATACGGAACGGCACCCAAATACGCAACAACCAAGTATGGGAAAATACCCTTCAAAAGACTCGTCTACCTCTACAGCAAAGTCCTGGGATTTTATGGAACCTACAAAAGACTCCCCAGCTACGTGAGTATCTAAAAAACCCATTTTTACATTTTTTTATCATAAAATAATAAGAAAATGTTAATTTTTTCAGTCAAAATACTTCATCCTCACCACATTGAAGCCCACAACACACCCAACAAAACCCATCCTCACATAGGGACTTACAGGGGCATAAACCGCCACTGCAAGTATAAGCACACCCACCACAGTATGGGTTAACAGGTTCTTCCAGTCTGTAAGGTACTCCCGGATTCCTCTAAACACTCTTCTCAACATAACACCTCATACATCGAAATATTATATATCAAATTTTGATATATCAGATAATGATATACCCTTTATATATACCTTTCGGTGAGCAAAAAAAGAGGAGTTTTATTTAACAAGTAGTACCGGTACCTCAACCGTCTTGAGGGTGGTCTCAGCCACGCTACCCATGAGAAGCTTCTCAAGACCTGAACGCCCATGGGATGCGATAACCACGAGATCCGCCCCTGTCTTCTCAGCTATCTTCTTCATATCATGAGCCGGGCTCCCAAATACCAGGACCTCATCCACCTGGACACCGGCATCCCTGCCCTTTCTCTGCACAGCCGCCAGGATCTCCTTTCCCTCCTCCTCAAGGACATCGAAGGGGTAGATCAGCTTCTCATCGATAACATGCACAGCAACCACCACAGACCCCAGGCGACCTGCAAGTTCAATGGCAAGGTCCTCAGCCTTTGCTGCATACTCTGAACCATCTGTTGGGACCATGATCCTCTCAAACATCACAACCACCTATTCAATCCGCCTCACATGATCCCCCACAACAAAAACTGTGCCACCCACATGGAGGACCGGCTTAACCGATTCAACATCAAGGAGCCCATCCCTTATGCACCCGGAGCAGACCGATGCATTAACAACTGAGCCCACTATGAGGTTGTGGTCGCCAACCTCACACATCCTGAGGAGTTCACATTCAAGGTGCGCAACCGCCTCTGCTATCCTGGGGGGCTTAACCCTCTCCGATGGAATCCAGTTAAGACCCGCGGCCTCAAGTTCATTCTCACCCGCCGGGAGATCCCTGGCGGTTATCCACATCTCATCAATTATATCCACCGGCGTTATGTTAAGTACAAACTCATGGGTGTCCTCAACATTCACTGCAGTGTGGTGGTCCGGTGCAGATGCAAAGGCCACAATTGGGGGGTCAATTGATACAGGCATGGTGAAGGAAAATGGGGCCGCATTTATATTCCCATCCCCATCCACCGTTGTTACAATGACCGTTGGCCTTGGAGTAAGTATTCTGTGTGCATTCTCAACAGGAAAATTCTCAAATTCCACCTATATCACCCCTTAACCCTCTGAAGGTATTTTGCATGACTCCTTTCAACAAACTCGTCGCAGAGGCCATCTGGTTCCCCGTCCATTACAAGACGGCCGTCCTCAACCATCACAGCCCTTGTGCTGAGCTCCCTTATGAAATCCACATGGTGACTCACCATGATTATGGTTGTCCCGAACTCCATGTTGATCCTCCTGAGGGAATTTGAAACCATCCTGAGTGTTATGGGGTCAAGGTCCCCGAAAGGCTCATCAAGGACAAGGACATCGGGCCTTGATGCAAGGACAAGGGCAAGGGTCGCCCTCACCCGCTCACCACCTGAGAGTTCATAGGATTTCCTGTCAAGTATGTCCATAGGGAGGTCCAGGGCCCTGAATATGGGCTCAGCATACTTCTTAACCTCACTGTCAGGGAAACTCGGGAATAGCTCCTCAAGTATCTCAGGTGAGAGGCCAAGTTTCTCAAGCCTGTAGCGGGCCTCTGTTTCAGGAAGATCCGTGAGCTGGTAGAGCACATCAAGGACCATATCACTTATCCCAAGCTCCTCGGCCCTCTTCCTTGCCTCTGCAACAACATGTTCACCTTTAACACCAAGCCTTGAGGCTATCTGACTCCTTATGGTGGCATGATGTACAAGGGCAAACTCCTGATGCATGAAACCCATCTTCCTCCTTACGCCCATCCTTTTAACGCCAGGTTCATGCATGTTAACCCATTCACTGTTAAGCCTGAACTCCACCGTACCCTCATCAGGAAGGTCCAGGCCCCCTATCATCCGCAGGAGCACCGTCTTGCCGGCTCCACTGGGCCCTATTATGGATACTATCTCACCCTCCCTGATATCAAGGTTAACATCCCTCATCTCAAGGACTGCCCCTCCCTTGAGGAGTACAAACCTCTTGGCCAGGTTCCTGACCCTGAGGATCTCCCTCTCTGATCTGGGGGGTGTATAGTCAACCGGGGGCTCAATGTCCCCCATGAACCTCTCTATGATCCTCCCGGGTTCCCCCTCATCAACGATGCGCCCGTCCTCCATCAGAACCAGGCGGTCTGCAAGGTACTCGTGGACCTCAGGCAGGTGTGAGACCAGCACCACCGTGACACCCAGTTCCCTGTTGATGTTCTTTATGGCATCCAGTATCTCCTGCTTCGTCCCCGGGCATGACATGGTTGCGGGTTCATCAAGAAGGAGTACCCTGGGTTTTTTTGCAAGTTGCCTGGCCATTATGAGCCTCTGCTTCTCGCCACCGCTGAGGACAGGTGCAAAGTGATCGGCCTTGTGGTCGAGTCCAACCACCCTGAGTAGTTCCATTGCCTCCTCACCGAATTCATCATAGGCGAAGTCAAAGTCCGTCATGGACTCGTCACCATATTTTGCAGCGTACAGCTTCCTTATGACATTCTGAAGGGCGGTCTCCGACCAGAGACCAAATGACCTCTGGAGGTGGATTGCAGTCTTCTTTTTGAGCTTTGAGAAGTAGTACTGTCCTGAATCAGCCTCAACGGTTACATCATCCAGGGTGATCCTCCCTGAATCGAAGGGTTCAACACCCCTCAGGATCCTCAGAAGTGTTGTCTTACCTGAGCCACTCATTCCAAGTATTCCCAGTATTTCCCCCTCAGAAACCTCAAGGTTAACATTAGAAAGTGCCCTGAATTCATCTCCATTCTCAAGTTTATAGGTCTTTGTCAGGTTCTCCACCCTTATCATTGCATCACCGCAACCATTCCTTCAAGGTTCAATGGATACCAGATCATGGCAGTGCCTGAAAAACTGCCAGTGGAAATTTCAATCGTTACAGCAACGTGCTGCCATGAATATATACTAGAACCACTATAGTTCTAATAGTTTTACTGACATAATAACCTTTATGCGGTGATATGAATGAGGGGATTACTGGTTGGAAGGATGCAGCCATTCCACCGGGGACACCTCCAGGTTATAAAGAGGGTGCTCAGGGAGGTTGATGAACTCATAATATGTATCGGGAGCGCCCAGCTGAGCCACAGCCTCAGGGACCCCTTCACAGCCGGTGAGAGGGTGATGATGCTGACCAAGGCACTCAGTGAGAACGGTATCCCTGCATCAAGTTACTATATCATACCCGTCCAGGATATAGAGTGCAACGCCCTCTGGGTTGCACATATAAAGATGCTGACACCCCCATTTGACAGGGTATACAGTGGAAACCCCCTTGTCCAGCGGCTCTTCAGTGAGGACGGCTATGAGGTGACCGCACCCCCACTGTTCTACAGGGACAGGTACTCAGGGACAGAGGTGAGGCGGAGGATGCTGGATGATGGTGACTGGCGCTCACTCCTTCCAGACTCAGTGGTTGAGGTTATAGAGGAGATAAATGGTGTTGAAAGAATAAAACACCTTGCAAAAAAGGAAGTTAGTGAACTGGTGTAGGTGTCAGAGATGATGGTCATGGTGACAGATGAAAAGGAGGCCTTCAGAATGGATGACCTCCTGGAACATGTGAAGAAGAGCCCCTACCTTGATGAATGCGGAGCAGTGTTCACCTTTGAGGGCATCGTCCGTGGTGTTGATGATGAGAGGACAGAGAAACTCATACTGACAACACCTGACATTGAAAAGGCCCAGAGGGAACTGGAGGGGATAGTAAAGGATGTGATGGAGAAGTACCCTGTGAGGGACGTGGCCGTTGTGCACTACGTCGGGGAGTTCTATGTATCTGAGACCCTCTTCATGGTTGCGGTTGCAGGACCCCACCGCGGGGAAACCCTTGAGGCCCTCCAGGAGATAATCGAGAGGACAAAATACGAAATAGACTTCAGAAAGGAGGAGTACACCACGAGCGGCAGGAACGTTATCATGTCAGGCGGCTAGGAGTCTTAAAATGAAATTCATAAGGGACAGCGTCCACGGTAACCTTAAACTCACCGAATTTGAGGTGAGGGTTGTTGACACACCCCAGTTTCAGAGGCTCAGGAGGATAAAGCAGCTGGGATTCACGAATCTGATATACCCCGGGGCAAACCATTCAAGGTTCGAACACTCCATAGGGGCCATGTACCTGGCATCGAGGCTGGCAGAGCACCTCAACCTTGGACCTGAAAAGAAGAGTATACTGAGGCTCTGCGCCCTCCTCCATGACGTGGGTCACGGTCCATTCTCACATGTATCAGAGGGCGTCCTTGAAAGGTCCCATGAGAGCCTCACAAGGGAACTCATAAGGGAATCTGTGCTCGGTGAGATAATATCAGAGGAGTTCGACCTTGAACAGGTTATGAGGATACTGAGGGGTGAGGGTGTCCTTGGACAGGCGATCAATGGGGAGCTTGACGTTGACAGGATGGATTACCTTCTGCGGGACTCCCACTACACAGGGGTGGCCTACGGTATAATAGACGTTGAAAGGCTGATATACAATATGAAGATGGAGAACGACCTTGTTCTTGACAGGAAGGGTGTTCAGGCCGCAGAGTCCGCCCTGCTTGCAAGGTACTTCATGTACCCCAGCGTCTACCAGCACCACACCACGAGGATCGTGAACTCCATGTTCAGGAGGTGCCTCCGGAGCCTCATATCTGAGGGGGTGCTCGATGAGTCCAGGATATACCGGTATGACGACATGGACCTCATCGTCATGTGCAGGGAACAGGAGGGCCTTGCAGGTGATATGATAAGGAGACTGGATAACCGTGACCTCCTCAAGACGGTGGACTCTGTAAAGCTCAATGAATTAGAGGACCCCCAGAGGGTATTCAGGATCACAGATGCTGAGATAAGAAAGGCCGAGAGGGAGATCGCAGAGGATATGGACCTGGACCCTGATTATGTTGTGGTCAACCTTCCCGAGTACCCTGCATTTGATGAGATGAGGACCCAGGTTTCTGTGGGGGACTCCATCGTGAACCTGAGTCATATCTCAAGCCTCGTGGGGGCGCTGAAGGAGGCGAGGTTCAACCATGCAGATATCTGTGTCTACGTGCCCCGCGAATCCGCCGAGGCATTCAGGGAATTCAGCCTCCACGACTACATGGATCTCCCCGAGAGAAGACCAGCACACCCCCGGCAGCTCCGACTCACGGTACCTGATTACCTTAAATTCAGATAAATAATACTCGATTATGATTAACATGAAATCAGCCAAGATTCAGATGAATTCTCATAAAGATGATCATCCATAAAACACTCAGAAGTGATCAGATGATAATACTGGCAATGACAGGTGCAAGTGGCGTTATCTACGGGGATAGAATACTCAGGGCCCTGAAGGACGCCGGGGTAAATGTTGGACTCATGATAACCGATACTGCACGTGATATAATCAGATACGAACTTGGAAGAGACCCTGAAACCCTGGAGGAGATGGCTGATGAGTGCTTTGATTCTGATGACTTCACATCAGCAGTTAACAGTGGCTCCTCCAGTTTCAGTGCCATGGTCATAGCACCATGCACAATGAAGACCCTATCAGCGATAGCCAACGGATATGCAGGCAATGCACTCACAAGGGCCGCTGACGTGTGCCTCAAGGAGAGGCGTAAACTGGTCCTTGTGCCAAGGGAGACCCCCCTTAGAAGTGTGCACCTTGAAAACATGCTGAGGGTTTCAAGGGAGGGGGGTATAATACTCCCTGCCATGCCCGGATTCTACCACAGACCATCATCAATAGAGGAAATCGCCGACTTCATAGCTGGTAAGGTGCTGGACGTCCTGGGGATAGAGAATGAACTCTTCAGAAGGTGGAGCGGTGAGGACATGAAAAGGCCTTAAAGCCGGTACTTCATGTTCACAATGCACTTATTCACAGAAAAGTGAGGATATGAAAAGGTCTTAAAGTGAGTGCAACGGTGGTGTGAGTTGATACCTGACCATGAATTCATAAAGAACCCCTCTGTACCGGGACCAACAGCCATGGAGGTGAGGTGCCTCCTTATGTGCCTTGCAGATCCCCGGAAAGGGGACATCGCGGTTGATGTGGGGTGTGGAACGGGTGGAGTGACCCTTGAACTTTCAAGGAGGGCTGAAAGGGTCTATGCAATTGATAAAAGCCCCGATGCAATTTCAACAACAGAGATGAACCTTAAAAAGCATGGACTGGGGGATAACGTCACACTGATATGTGGTGATGCAGTGGAAGCCCTCTCTGAAATTGATGCACTGGACATTGCCGTGATCGGGGGAAGCGGCGGTAGACTTGGGGAAATACTTGAAGTGGTTACAGATAAACTTAGAGATGGTGGAAGGATCCTTATAACAGCAATACTCCTTGAGACAAGATGCGAGGCCGTGAAGTGCCTGCGGGAGCTTGGATTCAATGTTAACATAACCGAGCTGAGCATAAAAAGGGGCCGTGTACTTGAAAGGGGGACCATGATGGTTTCAAAGAACCCCATCGCAGTGATTTACACGGAGAATTCAGATTAAGATTCTCAGGTGATGATATGAACTCAAGGCTAAACTGGAAATTCAGGCTGGGGATTCTGCTTGTACTTGTATCAGCCTCCATCTACCTTCTCCTATACCTCATATTCCATAAGCCAGAGACTGAACTCTTCTATATCGGTATAGACCTTGCATTTGTGCCCCTGGAAATTCTGATAGTCGTTATAATCGTGGAGGCCGCCATATCCCGGCGGGAACTTGTTGAGAGACTCGAGAAACTCAACATGGTCGTGGGGGCGTTCTTCAGTGAGGTGGGCACCGAATTCCTTAAGAGCGTATCTCCATTTGAGTCAAATAAAGATAGGATTGCATCAAAACTTAAGATAGATGCATCATGGAGTCCAGATGACTTTAAGGGAATGCTCAGTGAGATAAGGGGATGCGAATTTGATTTTAAGCTGGGGTCCCCTGAAAGTGTTGAACTCCTCAAGTACCTCAGAGTTTTCCTAACGTCCCGTAGGAAGTTTCTACTGGGGCTTCTTGAAAACCCCAATCTACTTGAGCATGAAAGCTTCACAGACATGCTCTGGGCTGTTTTTCATCTCATGGAGGAACTTGAGGCGCGAGAGGACCTCTCATCTCTACCTCCCACAGACTATGAGCACCTGGCCGGTGACCTCCAGAGGGCCTACTCTGCAGTTGTGTCAGAGTGGCTGGGATACATGGAACACCTCAGTGAAAACTACCCCTATCTCTTCTCACTTGCCGTGAGGAAGAACCCCTTCAACAGGGATGCGAGGGTGGAGATTCTTGAATGATGATCACAGTTTTAGAATTTACCCTGGCACAGGGCCATAAAGAGGAATAAGATACACATGTATTCATATTTTGATTTAAATTTTTAATAATGGCTTGTTTTGAAAATAAAATCGTATAGCTTATATATTATAACGGAGAGATTATAGAAAAACTCCAATGGTTGGTATCCATGGAACGTTTGACCCTTGAGCAGTATAGGGAAATGGTTAATGAGATAATTGAATTTAAGAATCTGTACGGGTCTTTACCGGAATATGCCCTCGTCGATGGGAAGAAAATCCGCAAAGAACACTACATCGACATGATCGAGAGGGTAAACAAGTTTGTTCTTGAGATGGGAAGGAATCCCCGCACTGTGGATATCAGATCCTGAGGTCCTCCGGGCGGTTGAAGTTCCTGAAAGTCCGAAGGGTTGGATCCAGCCTGATAGCGTCTATGGGGCAGGATTCAATGGAGTTAAGGAGGACCCCAACTCTCCTTTCATTTTTGGCGAGCAGACACTCTATATGGTCCCTTATTTTTACCGAGTAGATTGAGTGTAGCGGCTCGGGTAGACCATCCCTGCAGGGTACAATGGCATCACACCTATCCCCCATCATCCTGAAGGCATCCTTCATATTAAGGAGGAATTCGCTGGTAACAAGAGGAGAGTCACAGGGGAGAAAGAGTGCCGCGGAACCTGATATTCTTCCAAGGGCAGTGAATATACCCCCCAACGGGCCAACACCCCGCACCTCATCTGTGAGGACTCTGATACTGGAATCGAGAAGATCCCTGTAATTACCTGCCTGCGTGCTGTCACGGAAGACCACGGTAACCTCACTGAAATACTCCAGCAGCTTATCTGTTATGATCTCAATGAAGGTCCTTCCATCCATCACAAGAAGGCCCTTATCTGACCCCATCCTCCTGCCCATTCCCCCGCATAGTACCACAGCGGCGTTCAGTTCACGGTTCTTCATTGGATCTGAAATTTCAGGAAAATGATTTATTTAAGTGTGGGGTAGTTGGGGCTTTCATTGGTTATGAGGAGGTCGTGGGGGTGGCTCTCCTTTATACCGCTTGAGGTTATCCTTACAAGCTTCGCCTTCTCCTTCATCTCACTGAGGTTTGCGGCACCACAGTATCCCATTGAGGCCCTGAGACCTCCGATTAACTGGAAGAGGACCTCACTAACAGTTCCCCTATAGGGGACAACCCCCTCAACACCCTCAGGGACGACCTTGGTGTGCTTCATGTGCCCCTTGGGCTCCTGGAAGTACCTGTCTGTCCCAGCGCCTATGCCGCCTGTCATTGCACCCAGGGACCCCATTCCACGGTACTGCTTGTACTTACGGCCATTCATAACAACAACGTCCCCTGGGGCCTCATAGGTACCTGCAAGTAGGTTCCCGAGCATGACACAGTCCGCCCCAACAGCCACTGCCTTTGCAATATCCCCTGAGTACCTTATACCACCATCGGCGATCACAGGAACATCGTACTCTGCTGCCACATCAGCCACCTCTGCTATGGCGGTGAGCTGCGGCACACCCACACCTGCAATTATCCTGGTGGTGCACATCGACCCGGGACCTATACCAACCTTGAGGCCATCAACGTCCTGTGCGATGAGGTCCTCTGCAGCCTCCCTGGTTGCGATGTTACCCACTATTAGGTCCGCGTCTATCTCCCTCTTCATTTTCCCGGCGCTCTTAACAAGGTTCATGTTGTGTCCATGGGCGCTGTCAATTGCCAGTATATCTGCCCCTGCCTCATCAAGTGCATGGGCCCTTTCAAGGTCAAATGGTCCTGTGGCTGCTGCAACCATGAGGTAACCCTCACTGTCCCTTGATGCATTGGGGTACCTCTTCCTCTCAAGTATGTCCTTCATGGTGAGTATACCAACGATCTTCCCGTCCTTCACAACAGGGAGCCTTTCAACCTTGTTCTCGTAGGCTATGTCAAGGGCCTCTGATGGGGTTACAGATTCATCAACCGTGACGACATCCCTTGTCATCACCTGGTCAACCTTTCTGTCGGCCTCGGAGTTAAATATGGGCTCAATGTCCCTCCGGCTTATTATACCTATGAGTATTCCATCCTCAACCACGGGCAGCCCGCTGATCTCCTCCTGATCCATTATCTCATGGGCCTCCCTGAGGGTGGAGTCCGGTGATATGGTTATAACATCCCTTATTGTGAGGTCACCTGACCTCTTGACCTTCTTGACCTGCTCCACCTGGTCCTTGATGCTCATGTTCCTGTGGATAACACCCATTCCGCCCTCCTGAGCCATTGCGATAGCCATTTCATACTCTGTAACGGTGTCCATCGCAGAGCTTATTATGGGTATCTTGAGCCTGATATTTCTTGAGACCCTTCCAGATGTCTCCACATCCTTTGGTTCCACATATGATGCCTGGGGAAGAAGGAGAAAATCATCAAATGTGTAACCGGTTTCTGCTTCCCTCAACTTTTTCGTGTACATTATAAACCACCTGAGAGGCCGCCAGGGTTATTTTAGAAGCTTTCTATCAGTTCTTTGAGCTCCCTCACAGCTGTCCTGTGAATTCTGCCGGTGTTGCGGTCTCCGCCAACACATGCGGCACCCCTTATGCCGACCACATCACATCCAATATCATAGAGTGGTTTGAGGTGCTCCCTTCCAACGGACCCTGCAAGGGCGGATTTCAGTCCATGGTCCCTGGTTTCTGAGACAAATGATTCCAGCCGTTCCATGTCCATGAAATCAAAAAGTGACTTACCATCCTTCACAGCGGTGTCAAGCATTGCAAGGTCAGCCCCTGAATCTGCGGCGACGCGGGGTATCTCCATTGGATCCACTGCACCCACACGGTGGGCGTCGGCGTAGCCAGCTGCAACTACGATTGCGTCGGATTCATCCTTAACCGCCCTTACAACGTTCTTCATGACATCAACCGCCTCTTCATAGTTTTTTGTCCCGTAGAGGCCGACCTTTATGTAGTCTGCACCTGATACAAGGGCCCCCATGGCTGCCAGCGCCACTGTCCCTGGCTTGTAGGGCACATCACCCAGGGTGGCGCTCACAAGCATCTCATCGGGTGTCATCTCCCTGACCCGGCGGATAACCCATGGGAAGTTAGCCCCAAGAGATCCCTCATGGGGGTTCTTAACGTCAACTATGTCTGCACCGCCTTCTATGGCTTCAAGTGCCTCCTCTGTGTTAACTGGACTTATCAATAGAAGCAAACCAATAACCTCCTGGTAAAAATTATGGAATGATATCCCAAGAAACATTACATGATAATTTTTTTAATTTATCTAGAACAGCACCCTTTTATACCTTTCTTTTCAGAGTGGTGAACCCCTTCTTTTTATCCTCTCAGCCACCCCCCGATGTGACCTGTGATAGAGGCCTGCGGCATTGCACTCCCCCCTCAGCCTCTCCATGAGGGAGGCTGTTGGCGTCCCCACCGGACACTTCTCTGTGCAGAGACCGCAGAGGGTGCACATGTAGAGTCCTGATTCAACCGCTGTTTCCCTATCAGCAAGGAAGGAACTCATAACAACGCCCCTACCCCCAAGGTAACCCCTGTACCCGAACCTGTTCCCAACAGCATTGTAAACCGGACAGCTCACTATACAGCTACCGCAGCCTATGCAGAGGAGGGCCTCAGGATAAGCTGAGGATCTGCCATTATCCACTGCAACTGCAATTACCCTTGATGCCCCGTACATGCCCCTGAGTAGCATCTTCTCTATATCTGCGGTCTTTGATGGTCCTGAGATCACATTTATATAGGTGGGGACCCCTGTACCTGTCGCATAGGCGGTCTCGAGTTTCACCACTGACACCGCATCCTCTATTTCAGGTACAAACTTATCTATCCCGAATACTAGTATGTGGGTGTCCATGAGGGATAGCCTTCCCACATTACCCTCATTGTGGACTATCACAGCCGCTCCATCATGTGCTGCAACGGAATTTGCCCCTGTCACTCCCGTGTTACAGGATTCGATTTTGCTGAGGATATCCTCCCTTACAGCCGCCATTATCTCATATGGATCATCTGAAATATCAACCCCCAGCCTATCCCTTACTATCCCAGCTATTTCAGAAACTCCCAGGTGAAGTGCCGGTCCAACAGGATGTGCTGGTTTCTTAATTCCGGCAAGCTGAAGTATCCGATCCCCCAGATCAGTCTCAATGACCCTCACACCCTTCCTTCGGAGATAATCAGAAAGACCTATCTCAGATAGGGTGTTGGATTTGGACTTTGCAACAGTATCCCCATCAAGTGACTCATGAATTATCCTGCAGGCCTCATCTGCATCCTCTGCAAGATGGAACTCAACGCCGTTATCCCTGAATCGTCTCTGTGCCTCTGACAGGAGCTCCTCCATTTTCTCAACTGCCAGATCACGTATCCCCGCCACCCTATCTCTCAGTCCATCAAGTTCTGGTGTGTCAAGGAGTCCAGTACGCCTCTCGTCAAGTTTGCTGAAGGATATCCTCATCTGACGGATTTCATCATCGTTCAACCTTTATCCTCCCTGATAATTTCAGATAGAAGCTCTGTTATGTCCATTACCCTCATGGATGTGGATTCAAGGTTCAGGCGGCAGAATGGGCAGGATGTGCAGAGTATATCTGCCCCTGTCCTCTCAGCCTCATCTATGCGTGATGACGCAATCCTGGCTGATATGTCCCTGTGGGCTGATCTCAAGCCACCCCCGGCGCCACAGCACCTTGAGTCCCTCCCATGGTGTTCCATTTCCCTGAAATCTGTAAACACCTTTAAAATCTCCCTGGTGGCGTCCTTCTCGTCTGTGTGCCTCGATAGGTGGCAGGGGTCATGGTATGTCACCCTCAGGGCGGTTTTATCAAATTCAATGTCCCCTGCATCTACAAGGTCAAGGATAACCTGTGAGATGTGCTTCACCCCTATGCTGTAGCCCATCCTCCTGTAGTCCTCGTTGAGTGTCCGGTAACATCCAGCACATGATACGATAACTTCCCTTCCCTGGAGCATCTTCCCTGTCCTCTTAATTTGCCTTTCAGCGTCCTTCAGAAATCCTGTTCTAAGGAGTACTGATCCACAGCACGTTTCATCATCCATAACCATGTATTCAAGCCCTGCTGTCTGGAGGATTTTCTCTGTGGCCCTTTCTATTTCTGTGAGCCTCTCCCTTGCAAGACATCCCCTGAAATAGATAACCATGATATCAGTTATGCCAACGACTCTATTTAATATATTGGAGTTTTCAGAAAAAGAGATGTCCTCTGATTTAGAAGTAGATTTTATCATTTCAAGAAAAGATCAGAGACCTGTAACCTCTTTCAGGATTTCCTCAAGTTTTTTCCCGATTGAATCTGCACTGTAATCCCTGAAAACATCCGATGCCTCCTTTGTGAGTTTTCCGTGGAGTTTCCTGTCAGATAAAAGGGTTCGGAGTTTATCTGCCAGGTCCCTCCAGTTGCAGGGTTCAAAGAAGAGCCCACCCATCTCACTGCTTGCCTCCATCACAGGTGGTATCCGTGAAGCCACGAAGGGTGTCCCGCAGCCCATTGCCTCCACAACAACTATGCCAAAACCCTCAACCACACTTGGAAGGCAGAAGACCCAGGACTCCGCTATAACCCTCAGGACATCCTCATGTTCCTCCACGAACCCAAGAAACTCAACCCTATCATCCACCCCCAGTTCAGCCACAAGGTCCCGGAGCTCCCCCTCCAGTGGCCCCGTACCTATTATCCTGCACCTCAGATCAGGGAATTCCTCTGCGAGAACCGAAACCGCCCTTATGAGATCCCCCACTCTCTTGTATTCAACGAGTCTTGAAACACATGCAATGGATGGGCTGATGGTTTTCTCAACCAGCGGCGGACTGAAGTCCACCATGTTGTGGACGACCGAGACACGCTGCCAGGGGTACCTCTCAAGTATCTTCCCCGCGGTGTACTCTGACACCGCTATTATCCTGTCAAACCTCCTTGAGAGGGTGTATCTTTCAAGTATCTCACCGAGTATTCCTGAAAAACCAATATTTTTGATCCATTCACCAATCCAGACATCATGGTAACGTGCCAGGGCCTTCGCATTCGTTTTCCCTGCTATCATCCAGGCCACAGGATGTGTTATGAAGTTGTACCCTATAACAGCGTCAGGTTCAAGTTTCAGGCCCTCCCTGTAGGCTGAAAGCATAAATGAGAGCCTCTCACATATGGAGCCTGCCTGAACATAGGACCTCATGGGACCACAGCAGATGACATCCATGTTTCCCCTGGTGTATCCATCAGAATTTTCAGGTGTCCTTGAGGTTAGGACCGTCACATCATGCTTCTCTGATAATTTAAGGGCCTCGTTGAATGCGCAGGCCTCTGCACCGCCCCTTATGTCGAGTTTCTCACCTGCTGGAAAGTACTCTGTCACGATACATATTCTCATATCAATCACTGAAATGTGGAAGTGGATCTACTCATCATCACCTCTAAGTGCAATCTCATGCACAATTTCTGTTATTTCCTCATGTAGCTTGTCCACAATCAAGTATATCCTGAATAAAATGTAGTAAGCTCCCAGTATGCCTATTATGAGGAGAAAATCAAGTCCTCTACCTATCCCAAGGAGGTTTGCAATTTTAGTCGAAAATGAAGGTCTCAGTGAAAAGAATATGACAGAAACCCAGAGTATCAGCCACAATATGAGGCCACCGGGAGATGTCCTTGAATCCCTGAACCTGAGAATAGATATCAGTATCCCTGCAATTCCAATTAAAATTCCCAGAACCTGGTATATCATGAACACACCGCCTTAAATATCACACTTAAAAAACCTAAACCTTCCGGAATATATTGAGCAGAAGCCTCAGGAGTATCCTTATACCCACCGACGTGCTTGTCCCCTTGGCAATTGTCTCAGGCGTGTATATGGTCCTTATGGTAACTTCATCCATCCTGAGGTCATTTCTGCGGATCTCCCCGATTATCTCTGATGAAACACCGTAGCCCCTGCTTTTTATATCAATAAGTGATGCCGCCCTGGATGTGAAGGCCCGGAGACCTGACTGGGAATCCGAGACCCTGCACCCATAGAAGAGGAGAGTGAGGAGGTTCATTATGGTGTTCCCAAGGTTCCTTGAGAGGGGCATATCCGTGAAATCTCTCCTTCCAATAACCACATCTGCAGAACCTTCCAGGAGAGGTTTTAAGACCCTCTCAATGTCGTCGGGATCATGCTGTCCATCGGCATCGAAGGTCACCATGTAGTCTGCCCCCTCCTTCAGGGCCGCCCTGATGCCCGTCCTCAGGGCCGCCCCGAGGCCCCTGTTTATGACGTGGGTATAGACAGATAACCTGTCATCCCTAGAGGACATCCTCTTGAGTATCTCTGGAGTTGAGTCCCTTGAGCCGTCGTCAACAACGAGAACCCTGTAACCCCTTTCAAGAAGGGCCTTCAGGACATCCTCTATGGTCTTCTCCTCATTATAGGCCGGCACAACCACAGTGACATTCCCTGGTATCGATTCCATTGGCATTCACTCATACCTCAATTAACCATGAATCTCCATGGGATTATGTGGCATGGTACATCAAACAGCGAATACTCATACCTCAATTAACCATGAATCTTCATTGCAAGTGAGGCTACCTTTCTTCCAAGGTTCCTGGATGTCTCGATACCCGTTGCATCCTCTGCAGAGTCCCCCTTTGCACCGCCGACACCTGTACCTCCGTAGTGGGCTGTTGGTGCTGCATCACCCACAACAACAGCCTCATGTATCAGGAAGAAGTTGTGTATATCGCCACACGCGGTCTCCTGGCCGCCGTTCCTTGAGCCCCCAACAGTTACTGCACCCCCAACCTTATCTGATAATCTGAAATTGCTTCTGAGGGGCCTCGTCCTGTCCATGAACATCTTGGTCTGGGCTGTTACAGAGCCAAAGTACACGGGGCTCCCTATTATTATCCCATCAGCCTCTGCTGCGAGCTCAATCACCTCATTGAGGTCATCGTCGATATCGCATTCCCCTTTAGTCTTACATGAGTCACAGGCCCTGCAGGGGTTTATATCCCTGCCTGCGAGCCTCACAAGCTCGGTTTCAGCACCCTCACTTGCAGCGGCCTCAAGGGCCTCCCTGAGCAGAATCTCAGTGTTACCATTTTTTCTTGGACTTCCACAGATTCCAATAACCTTAACCATCAGATACACCTCCAATTTTTAGAGGGGCCCCACATCAGGTTTGCCCTCACGCATACCCATCCCTGCATCACGTGTCAGCCGTTCTGGCCTGAAGAGCATCATGATGAGGTTCTGGGCATGTTCCCTTGCCCTGTTATCTGCAAGGACCTTTAGATCCTCGGGATTATCCTCCTCATCCTCATGGACAAATACCTCAAGTATATGGGTGTTTGTCATAAGCTGAGCCTGTATGAGGCCAGTGGATGCCTCATGGGCACATACCTTATCCTTCTCCTCTGGACCCGGCATCCCGAGGGCCATGACCATTTCACAGCCTTCCTCCTCGATTAATTTTTTGCAGGCCACCGGAAGGTCCTTTATCCCGGGGACGGTTCTCCTTATGATCTTTATACCTGTGGCATGCTTTTTAATCTCATCGATGGCTGCACCACCCATATCATACCTTGCAAAGGTTGTATCACAGATCCCGACCTTTATCATGATATCACCCTATTTCAGCTGTTCACGGAGTTTTCTCCTAGCCTCCCCGATCGTGAGGGGGTATGGTTCCCCAAATGGGAGGTCATCCTCCTTCTGAAGTATCTCCACCAGATGCGCTATCCTTGGAAGACGGAGATTGGCTCCCCTTATGGTGTCTATATCTGAGAAAACATCTCCGGGTGTTCCATCACTTATTATCTCTCCCCCGCTTATTATGTATATTCTGTCCGAGTAGAGGGGTGCCAGGTCAACATCATGGGTGGATATTATTATGGTCATGCCCTCCTCATTCAGCTCATGGAGAAGTCTGAGTATCTGCGATGCCCCGCGGGGGTCAAGGCCGGAGGTTGGCTCATCAAGTATCATTATATCAGGTTTCATGGCCAGTATACCTGCTATTGCAACCCTCTTCTTCTCACCTCCACTCAGATGGTGGGGGGGTCTGTCCTCGTAGCCTGACATTCCCACCTTTCGCAGGGCGTCCTTAACCCTCTCCTTAACCTCGTCCTCATCAAGTCCCATGTTGAGGGGCCCGAATGCAACGTCCTCGTCAACCCTTGGTGCGAACAGCTGGTCATCAGGATTCTGGAACACAATTCCAACCTTCTGCCTGACTTCTATGAGCCCTGATTTACTGTAGTCGATTTCCTTCCCATCCACCAGTACCTTCCCGCTGGTTGGCTGCAGTATGCCGTTGAAGTGAAGGAAGAGTGTGGACTTTCCTGCCCCGTTGGGGCCGAGAAGAGCAACCACCTCACCCCTTCTGGCATGGAAATTTATACCCTTCAGTGCCTCGGTGCCATCCGGGTAGGTATACCTTACATTTACTGCCTCAATAATCTTCATGTTCACACCACAGAAACTGACCATATGATGAATAGTGTTCATTTAATATTTAACTGTGCCCCGGTGGTGATCTTCTGGACGGATCAGAAAATCCCGCCATTTGATGTGAAAAGAAGCCCCGCTAAAAGTAAGCCATCAAATAATACTAGCATAACCGCTTCACGGGTTCCAATGGACTGCCTTCTGATGGACGGCATGGCCCCCTGATAGCACCTCGCCTCCATGGAACGGTACACCGTCTCACCCCTCAGCCACGACCTTATAAAGAGGTTACCTGCAAGGAGGCCTAGGGATCTATAGGAATTTTTAATACCACTGTAGCCTAGCCTTGAATCCTGGGCATTATACATCACCGATGCTTCCTCAAGGAAAACAAATATGGACCTGTACATGAGGAGGGCTATCTCAATGAAAGCCGCTGGAAGACCCAGCCTTCCAAGTTCATGGAAGATCTCATTGAGGGGTGTCGTGAGTGCAAGGAATGCAAGGCAAGAAAAACCGCCGAGTATCCTTGAGAATACGAGAATACCTGTCTGCAGGCCGTCACTGTAGACCCTGAGGCCCATGAATGTTACAAGGGGGTCCACACCAAAGAATAGCGCCATGAGCACGAGTGTCAGGACACCGAATCCCACCGGGATGGCGGCAAACCGCAGGTAGTATGAGGCGGGTATATCCGCTGCAAAGAGAATCAGGAGTGTCATTAAAAATGCGATGATGAGGGGTATAACAGGGTTTGGTGATAGGACTGAAATGAGCATCGTGATAATGGCCAGGGCCATCTTAAAGCCCGGGCTCATGTTTCTGAGGCCATTGGTATGTGCATAGTGGTCAACAGATATGTTCATCGTCCTTCACCATGGAAAAATTTTATTCAGGGGATTCTCCCCTCCCCCTGTAGTAGCCAAATACGTATCCGATTATGAGGGCGCCTATGGCGGCCTGGAGAGCAAATAGCAGGCTCTCTATCTCACCACTCGGCGGCTCCCATATGGGCTGGAACCAGGGTTCATATCCTGTTTCAGATATTGCCTCGCCGGCACTGTCATCTGCCCCTCCAAAGTATCCCTGATCCTCTCCAAGGCCACTGTAGATTACAAGGGGTGCTATGGCAATCACCGCAACTGTAATAAGCATTATGATGTGTCTTTTATCCATTTTAACCCTCCAAGGCAGGTTTTCCTATAATCTGCAGTTTTTCCATTATATCCGGCTTGAGCTTGAGGATGTTCTCAAATATAACCACTGTGAGAAGGCCCTCGGCAACCGCCAGTGGGAGCTGGGTGTAGGCGAATATCACCATGAACTTCATAAGGGCCTCCATGAACCCTGGTTTGGGGAATGCAACTGCAAGCTGGATGGATGTTGTCACATAGGTCATGAGGTCACCCAGAAATGCTGCAAGGAAGACCGCTGCAGATGAGGGTATGGCTGACCTTGTGATCCTGTAGATTCCCCAGGCACAGACCGGGCCAATGATACCCATGGAGAACACGTTTGCCCCCAGGGTTGTTATGCCCCCATGGGCAAGGAGCAGCGCCTGGAATAGGAGAACAATGAGTGCCATTACAGATGTGACTGCAGGGCCGAAGAGCACGGCTCCGAGACCATTACCTGTGGGGTGTGAACAGCTACCGGTTACAGATGGAAGTTTAAGGGATGATAGGACAAACATGAAGGCGCCGCTGACAGCAAGAAGCGGTTTTGCCTCGGGTTTTTCATCTGAAATCCTTATTATCCTTATTAAACCATAAACTATGACAGGTGCCGATAGCAGATACCAGAAGAGACACCACTCAGGTGGCAGGAATCCTTCCATGATATGCAATTTATCACCTTCTTGAATCCTTCTAAAGTAAACTTTAAGATATGAGTATATAATATTTTCTATAATTTCTGATTTAAATTAAAGTTTTCTTGAGAGTCACATGGGGGCAGAAATGAATAACACAACTCCCCTTCTCATTCCACTATCACAAACCATCAAACATATCATCCCAGCAAAATAGATAACATAACTCCAATAGAGTGGTTAACATGAAAATCAAAAACAGACTCATCCTTGCAATGGACCTCATGGACCCCGGTGAAGCCCTGAGGGTCACAGGAGAGGTTGCCAAATACATTGACACGGTTAAGATAGGTTACCCCCTCGTACTCTCTGCGGGTATTGAGGTTATCGGGGAGTTCCGGGAGAACTTTGGGTGCAGGGTTATAGCCGATTTCAAGGTGGCTGATATACCTGAAACCAATGAGAAGATATGCAGGGCCACCTTCAGGGCAGGGGCCGATGCTGTGATAGTACATGGATTCACAGGTGCAGATAGTGTAAGTGCATGCCTGGATGTTGCAGATGAAATGAAAAGGGACGTTTTCCTGCTGACAGAGATGTCACATCCAGGTGCAGAGATGTTCCTACAGGGATCTGCAGATAGAATAGCTGAGATGGGCGTTGAACTGGGTGTTAAAAACTATGTGGGCCCCTCCACAAGGATAGAGAGGCTTTCAAGACTCAGGGAGATCATTGGCCCCGAAGCATTCCTCATATCACCCGGTGTGGGTGCCCAGGGTGGTGACCCATCTGAAACACTGAAATTTGCAGATGCTGTTATCGTTGGAAGGTCAATTTACCTTGCAGAGGACCCCGCTGCTGCTACAGGTGAGATTCTGGATTCAATAAGAGGTGAATAATTCATTTTTAACTTTTAGTGTTCCTCAAGACCATAAATAGCTATCAAACCATTTATCCACCTATCCTAAACAACAAGATAAGAACCATATCGAACTCCTAAATCCTGATTCTTCCTGCAATTTCGTAGGCGGCCTCAAAGAGGATGAAAAAAAGGACCGTCGCAGGACCAAAACCTGTATCTGAAACCCCAAGCAGTGAAATAACAGCAAGGAGAACTATTACAGCCTTGAGGGAGAACCTGTAATCAAAGAAAAATCTGAAAAAACGGCCCTTTTTGTATACCTGTGGATTGTCATTGCCATATTCATCAATGTAGGCTCCCGCTGTACATGCAACAAGAGCGGGGATGCTCAGTGAGGGCACACCACCCAAAAAAAGGACCAGAAGGAATACCACTGCAGCAAGCACATGGCTCGGGCAGTCTATCTTACATGATATGAGGGTGCCTGCAAATATCCCGATAAATATAGATGCAGCGGCGTTCTCAGCAGTGGAGAGAACACCAGATGAAAGCCCACAGAGGGCACCGGCAACCATGCCTGTGAAGGGCCTTCCCCACTCATCCTCGGCTTCATCCGCAACCTTCATAAGGAAACCTGAAACAGGAAAAAGAAGTTCAATCATGAAAGGACCTCAAACCCAATCAATCACTGTCAGAAAGTGCAGCTGAAAGTATAAGTGGAAAAAGGGCCGTTGCATCCCCAATCACAGTTACAAGATTCGAACCAGCCTGTGCCTTGGCCCAGGACTTGGCCTCCTCAAGGGGGGCACCGCTGAGGCTTCCAGTTTCACTTCGATCCATGGTTATCTGGATCGCAGCATCCACACCACCCCTTAGGAGTGTGGATGCCAGTGTGTAATGCTTTGGAAGTCCCCCTCCAAGTATAACAGCCCCTATCCTCTCATGACTGAACACAAGGTCAGAGAGGCTGTGCATATCCCTAACAGCATCTAAGCATATCCTGTTGTCCTGTGTGTACATCCAGAGCTGGAGGCCAAGCATGCTGTCAATGATCCCGGGGGCATAGATGGGAACACCCCTCAGGTGGGCCGTTCTTATGATGGACATCTCATCCTTCAGATGCCCCCCTATCTCGTCAATGAGCTCTTGAATTGAAATATGGGGTTTTGATTTGAATATGGATGAGAAAATGTCCTGCATCCTGGCTTCAAAGACCTCAAAGTCCTCAGACCTTGTGTATATGTCACCTATACGACCTATCCCCTCCTCATGAAGCCTTTCATCATCGAATCCATATTCCCTGTAATGTGCCCCTCCAAAGGCCTCAAGTAGGTCATGGGTAAGGTTAGCCCCGCTTGTTATGAGTGCTGATATAACTTTCTGATCTATGAGATCCCTTATGATCCTCCTCATTCCGCCGGGCACCAGTGGTCCTGCAACACTCATGAATAAAGCCATTTCACTGTCATCAATCATCTCACGGAGCAGTTCTGCTGCCCTGTGGACCCTGCCTGCTCCAAGGACCCCTGATCGCCCCATCTCCCTTATAAGGTCCCATGCCTTCATATCAGCTTTTATATTCATATGATTCACATTCAAAAGTAACACTTCCTGTTAGTGATAAATACAGTTAACTCCTCATGAACACCCAGAAAACTACAGAATTATTGCACATTGATATATATTCAGATCTCTATTAAAATATTCAGATATCCAGTATGATCTGATTTTGCAGTATATTTAATTAAAATCAAAAAACTGAGTCTCAATCGAGACCCGCTATACTGTCAAGGATATCCGTACGGGTTATTATACCTGAAAGTTTACCCTCACTGTCTGTAACGATCAGTCTCCCTATATTGTGTTTGTTCATGATCTCTATTGCATCAGATATCAACATTTCAGGTTTAACCGTTATTATATTCTTTGACATAATCTCTGAAACAGGCAGGTTCTCGGTACCCTCCGCTATGGATGCTGTTATGTCACTGAGGGTAACTATCCCCTTCACCTCATCGCCCTCTACTATCGGGGCTCCCTCGATTCCCAGTGAAGAGAGCTTAACAGCGGCATCCTTAACACTGATATCAGGGGGGAGTGTCACAAGTTCACGGGTTGCAACCTCCTCAACCGTCCTCTTGGGTATGCTCCTTATGGCGGTGGTGTCCAGGAGGATTATGTTGTCCATATCATCCCTTCCCACAACAACCCCGTCAACAATGAGTTTGTTAACAGGTGTTGGGCCTATGCGAACCCTATCGCCCAGGTCAAGTTTCCTTATGCTGCCAACCAGTTTTATTGCGGCCTCACACTCCCCTGGGTCAGGGATGCTTGTGAACTCTATCTTTGCAACAGAAAGGTCATCGATTCTCTCACCGCCCCTGTAGATGGGGACGGCTGTTTCCCTCCCACTTGATGATATGTTCAGCTGATGGTAGGCCTTTATGGTTGGCTTGTATCCCCCACGAGGTCCGGGAACACCCTTCACAAGTCCCAGGCTGCGAAGGGACTGCATCTGGTTCCTTATCGTGCCTGGATTGCGGTTCATTATGGCTGCTATCTCCTCACCCTTAATGGATTTGCCGTTTGAATTCCTGTAGAGGTTGATGAGTGTCTGGAGTATTTCCTTCTGAACAGAGGTAAGCATCTTAACACCTGATGATCTATTATGAATAATAATTATAATTATTTTTAATTAATATGTTTTTTTATGTTGTATCAATTATAAATTCTAAAAGCTGATCATCTGCTGATTTTCCTATCCCTCTTAAAGTATATGCAGTGTGCGGGGCTACCCGGCCCCCTGGGGTGCCTGCAGTAAAGTTTAATCTCTCCAAGATCCTCAAGGACAACCTCGCATCTGTAGACACATTCCGGACATTCTCCTGTGGTCGAAATTATTCTGAAACCTTCCACTGACTTCATATTTAACACTGCAAAAAATGATAAATCTCTTATTTAACTTTCAACTTAAATAGGTTGGGGTGCTGTTAATGGAGATCAATATTTCAAGGGAATCCCTTGTATCAGCCGTATATGACGATCTTAAGGGTAATGGTCTTGTAAGACCTGAAGATAAGGAGCTCTGCGTACAGGACATAAATTACCATCTAGACTACCTGGAGGAAGCCATCAGAAATTCAAGTCCAGAACTCTTTGAGGACTATGTCCTCTGGGCCGATATCCTTCTGAGGAACCTTGGACTCCCTGAAGAGTGCCTCAGGGGTTCGCTTAAAAGTATAGAAAAGGCTATAGTTGAAATTCTAGATAATGAATCCGCTTCCATTGCTTCCAGTTACATCTCAGGTTCCCTCAGGAAACTTGAAATGGAACATAAACCACAAAGCTACATCAGGGATCAGCCCCTGAGGGACCTTGCAGAGAAGTACCTTGAACTTGTTCTGAATACGGAGGCAAAAAAGGCCCGGGACCTCATAATCTCATCCCTGAAGTCAGGCGTGAATGTGAAAGACGTATACCTCTATGTTTTTGAGCCTGTCCAGCATGAAATTGGCAGGCTATGGCAGACCAACCAGATATCGGTCGCCCATGAACACTACGCAACATCAGTTACGCAGATGATAATGTCAGAACTCTACCCCTACATATACCAGGCATCAGAGCGGAAAAACCTCAGACTTGTTGCTGGATGTGTCAACAATGAGCTTCATGAGATAGGAATAAGGATGGTCAGTGATTTCTTTGAAATCAATGGCTGGGATTCTGTTTACCTGGGGGCAAGCACACCGCCAGAGGATTTCAGGAAGATGGTGGATGAATTGAAGCCTGACCTTGTTGCTGTATCAGCCACCATGACATTCAACGTTGGACATGTGAGAAGTCTCATAAAACTGCTTGGGGAGCTGGATGATTCTCCCCCTGTAATGGTAGGTGGCTACCCATTCAATGTGGACACTGAACTCTGGAGGAAGGTCGGAGCTGACCTACACGCCGCCAGTGCCTCCAGCGCCGTGAGGGTGGCTGAAGAATTCTTGAAAAAAGAATAGGAGATCCTGTTTAGACTTTAGGCTATTGAGGGTTATAAGATGAATAATAATGGACTTGAGGGTGTTTTCCTTATCCTGAGGAAGGACGGATCCATTGAAAAGATAATAGACCATGGATCCGACATACCCCTGACCATTGAATCCTTCGTTGACCTCATGGACATGGGTAGCCAGGCAAAGGCCTCCCTTTTCATCCAGGAGATCAATGATAAAGGGGCTGAATACAACTGGGAACTGAATTTAAAGAACCTTAAGACCTACCACTTTTCAGGTTTCATGGCTGATGAAAGGATCTATGTTGTCGGTGCAGCTAGAAGGGAAGATATGATAAAAATCTACCACCTTATTGATACTGAGCTGCCTGAAACACCAGAAATGGTTCCATATGCTGGTGGGGATGTGAAGGAAGAACTTTTTGATGAACTCACAAGGCTCAACAACCAGCTCTCTGCAGCCAGAAGAGAACTTCTAAAGAAGAACCTGGAACTGGAGAGAGCCCTCAAGGAGAAGGAGATGCTTCTACGGGAGATAAACCACAGGGTCAAGAACAACCTCATGATAATCTCAAGTATCCTCAACATCCAGTCAAGGTATGTGAAGGATAGGGATGATCTCATGCTCTTCAGGGAGGCCCAGTCAAAGGCCAGAGCAATGGCCATGCTTCATGAGCGGCTTTACACTTCAGGTAAACACAGGAGAGTGGACTTCGGTGAATACCTTAGGGGACTTGTGAGGGACCTCTACCAGACATTCCTATCGGATCCGGGCCGCATAGCCCTTGAGACAGATATAGATGAAGCTGAACTCGATATAAACACGGTTGTCCCTCTGGCACTCATCGTAAATGAGCTCTTCATAAATGCAATCAAACATGCATTCCCTGAGGGAAAGAAAGGTAAAATAAGGGTTTCATTTAAAAAAAGGATGGCAGTTACATTCTTGAAGTGGAAGATGACGGCGTGGGTCTTCCCGAGAACTTTGACCTCCACAGCACATCCAGTATGGGTATGCAGCTTGTAAAAAGCCTTACTGATCAGATAAATGGCAACCTAAAAGTTGAATCAGAGGGTGGGACCCGTTTCTCAATTGAGTTCAGGGAGTGGAAGTAGTCAGGCGCCCATTGCAAGCGATATCCCCGCTTATATATTTGGAGCCCCAATCATAAATGGGGATTTTTATGGTGGGAAGTGTTTATATACTGGCGGTCAGGGCATTCATTGAGGATGATAATGGAAGGGTCCTCATAATAAAAAGATCTGAAAATTCAAAGACCAACCCATCCACATGGGAGCTTCCCGGTGGAAAGGTGGGTACCGGCGAGTCCCTTGAGGAGGCCCTTAAAAGGGAGGTCAGGGAGGAAACCGGCCTTGAAATAACCCCCTGTGATGTCATGGGGGTTGTTGAACAGAAGTTCCCGATAATAAACGCTGTTCATATAATAATCAGGTGCAAAGCCTCGGGTAACGTGAAGCTGAGCCACGAACATGAGGGCTTTGCATGGGTTGAACCGGCTGGTCTTTCGAAATACAGACTTGCAGACTGGCTAGCAGACTTTGTGAAGGACATGAAGGTAGAAAGAAAAAGTGGAGGGTCATTCAGAATATCCTCGGATTCATAAGAAGGCAATGAATCTAAAGGCTTATTAAACATCCACCAATGAAACTCCCTAATCCCTAATCAATTGAAACCTTTTTAACCTCTATGCTGCAGCTCCCTTCTCCACAGTACTCAAACACATATCCACATTTACTGCACTTTATGGCCCCAACTATCTCCTGATCCTCAGGTATGCCTGCCTCTTTAAGTTTTTCCTTATTCTGGGGGTATTTAACCGTTGAGACATCCTTATCCACTTCACCGCACTCAGGACACGGTTTTTTTAAATCTTCGACCCTCATGTTACCACTCGTTCGTATTCTATAGAACTACTATGAACCTTCCAACATATAAAGGTCACCATCCATATAGGTTTTAGGTGAGGAAAATGGAAGTCCTCGAAGCAATTAAAACAAGACGAAGCATAAGAAAATACAGGAAGAAAGATGTGCCAGATGAAATGCTCCATAAAATCCTAGAGGCGGCCATGTGCGGACCATCAGCGGTTGATCAGAGACCCTGGCACTTCATAGTAGTGAAAAACAGGGATATGCTTAAGAAGATACCAGAGGTGCATCCCTACGGGACCATGGTAAAGGATGCCCCCGTTGCAATCATAGTATGCTGTGACACCAGCCTTGAAAAATTCCCTGGATTCTGGGTGCAGGACTGCTCCATTGCTTCACAGAATATACTGCTTGCAGCCCACTCCCTTGGTCTTGGTGCGGTCTGGACAGGCATATACCCCCTTGAAGACCGTGTTGAGGGCATAAGGAGACTATTCCAGATTCCAGACCACGTTATACCATTCTCAGTGATACCCATAGGTTACCCTGCAGAGGACCCGGGGACAAGGGACCTGTTTGACCCTGAAAGAATACACATTGATAAATGGTAAGAAATTTTGATAGACCTGGACATTAAGTTAAGATCATCAACCGATTCAGGTGAAATTATGAAGATAATTCTGGGATTACCCAAAGGTAGTTTGAATAATGTTAACCGTGGAAACACCTACAGGCTCTTCAAGGACGCCGGTTATGAGGTTAAAGGCTATGAACCTGGACGTGAAGAGAATGAAATAGAGATCACCAACGATCCTGAAATAAAGGCTTACCTCACAAGACCCCAGAGTGCCCCTGTGGAGCTTAACCGTGGAATGCTCGATATTGCAATAATCGGCGAGGACTGGGTTCGTGAGGAATCCATAAACAGTGGTGACGAGTCCATAAAAAAGATAGGGGACCTTGATTACGGTCAGACAAGGCTTATAGTTGCCCTACCCAGAGAGGAACCCTACACATCACTGGAGGATTTCTTCCTGAAAAATGCTGATAGAAAAACCCCCATACTCTGTTTTACAGAGTATCCCAACCTCACAAGGGACTTTTTCATGAAGAATGCCGGCTACAGGGAACTCTTCGGTGACTCAAGACCCGTGGTGCAGATAAGGGGCCTCAGGGATGGCGACAATGAAATGGTCCAGATAATAAACTCTGATGGTGCAACCGAGGTTTACATCGCCAAGGGCGCAGATCTGATAGTGGACAACACCCAGACAGGGAGCAGTCTTAGAAAGGCTGGACTCAAAATAATTGATACAATAATGGAATCAAGCGCCGGGCTCTATGCAGGACCATCATGCACCGGTGAAAAACTTGAAAAGGCTGAGATGATATTCAAACAGCTCTACGGTGCCACCAAGGCAAGGAACTACTTTGATGTTAAATTCAACATAGCAAACCACAGGGCAGAGGATGTGGTTGAGTTCCTTATGAAGATGAAGTACTGCTCAGATGAGCCAACCGTTGTTCCAGGAAGGGAATTTTCACAGATCAACGTCCTCATAGATAAAAAGCGATTCCCTGAAATGCTTGAAGAGATAAAGGGCTTCGGAGCATCAGCAATAGTACGGGAAAACGTAAAACAGTACATAAGATAGGCTTAAAGAATCAGCAATAGTACGGGAAAACGTAAAACAGTACATAAGATAGGCTTAAAGAATCAGCAATAGTACGGGAAAATGTGAAACAGTACATAAGATAGGCTTAAAGAATCAGCAATAGTACGGGAAAACGTAAAATAGTGCAGATATGGACTATCTGATTTTTCAGAAAATAAAAAGGTTTGAGAGATTTACTCTGAAACCTTTTCCTTTTTCAGGATGCTGTTAAGTGATCTCAGCAGGGCAAGATCATTCTTGGAATCTATGCTTGCAGTCTTATTTTTGCCTCCGCAGTATGGACATGCATCTTCTCCATCAATCCACTGCTCGCCACAGATCAAACACTTCTGTTTTATCTCAGGAACCAAATTATCACCATTAAATGATTATAAGAAAAAAATTCGGGGCTTGATATGTAGGACCTCATCTTATATAAATCTTCTGAAAAATTACTTAAAGAAGTGGCAATATAGATTCGTGAAGGTGATAGTTTGCAATTAAAGGGAATTATACTGTTGATGACAGCCCTTGTCCTTTTTTCGGTGAATATCACTGGTGCAGCGGCAGTTGATATATTTCTCACCTCAGACTGCATAACCGGTAACTGCTCCTCTGATATTGAAAACCTCAACCTCATCAAAAGCTACATTGAAAACGGAAGCGAACATAACGTTACAGTGGATCCCAAAGCCCCGAACCCCGGTGAGGGTTGCCGTGCAATAAGCTGCGCTCCTCAGGGTGGAGTAGCGGTTTACCTTGCAGCCTCCTGCCCCGGAGCAATGAGGGAAGTCGCTAAACTTGCAGCAACCACATCCAAGGGAGTGATATTTGTAAACACCGGGAGGCTCAACCTCAAAAATACCTACATGCTGAGGAGGGCATGGGACGATAACTTCTCCACAAAGTACTTTGCAGGTATCTGGTATCCCTACAGGTTCCTCACCTCTGCAGGTGTCAGGATCATACAGCCAAACATTGACTGTCCAGATGCCTCGTGGGAGGAGAAGTGCCGGTTCATTGCATCGGAGATCATGAGAATTCTGAATGAAACCCCTTGGATGATTCAGAAGAATGGAAGATTCTACAACAGCAAACTCATAGCCTACCACAACATTGACCCGGCAGTTATGGCCCGTGTGGCTGATGGAATACACACTGACCTGAAAAACGGCAGAAAACTCAAAAGAACCTACAATGGTTACAGACCAGAGACATTCCTTCTCATGGTAACAGACTACATGAACGGACCCATAAGATACCTGAAGGTAAGGGGACCCTCAAATCCTGGTGTTAAGAGTACATTCCATGGTTACCTCTCAAGGACCCAATACCGAAAACTTGCAGCCGATATCAACAGGTACATGAGAAGGTACCTGCGGGCACCAAACTATATACGATTTGAAAATGGAATAATAGGCTACAGGGACCTCTTAAGAATGTACTCAGGGATTACAAGAACCCACACATCCAGTAAGAAAATGCAGCTACCATCATCCGTGAAAATCTAATTTTGAGTGGCTCCTCATAATGTGAAGATAACACCACACTTCAATTTTTTAAACCTTTCCAACCGGCGCCATGTAAATGGCGAATTCATCCACACCATCAACCCCCAGCACCTCATCAAGGTACTCCTGGTCATAGGCTGCAACCGCACAGGTACCCGCACCTATGGCCTCACAGGCAAGGTAGAGGTTCTGGCAGACATGACCTGCGTCAATGAGTATCACCCTGTGGGCTGCAAGACCATACCTCCACTCCATCCTGTATGGTATCGTGGTCCAGATGAATGTCACAGCGGATTCTCCGGTGAAGCGCTGATTGAAGGACGCCTCCACTATCCTCTGGGAGATGTTATCATCAAGGTACTCCACCAGCAACCGGTGCACCGATGGTATGTACCTGTAGAGGCCCGCCTCAAGGCCCTCCACATTGAATACCGCAAGGTAGGTTTCAAAGGTGTGTCTGCAGCCGGCTGAGGGGACTGTGCGGAAGGCACTGTGACCTGCAACCATCCTTATCCCCTGGGTGGCCCAGAGAAGAAAAGAGAGTTCCTCAAGTTTCAGGGGCCTGTCAGTGTAACTCCTGCGGCTCTTACGGTTTCTTATGCATCTAACAATATTCACATCCACCATTTCGGCCCAGTCAAGTACCGGGAGGTCAATCATTTCAGCATCCTCTGGCCATGGCTTCTCAAATGGTGGTGCAGCCGCCCCCATGCTCTGGGGTGTTTTTGAAAAATCTATCCTCTTCCTTATACTGTCCTTCAGGAAGTAACGGTTTCTTTCAATCTCATTCATCAGAACCCCACCATTCATATCTTCACAAGGATCTCATTCCTCCGCAGAAAACCAGGAACTGCAGGATGGTTATACTGGGCAACTATGAATCCTGATCTGGGTTTTATGGAATTTTTTCTGAGCCATTCCCTGAATTCACCGGTTTTTTCCTCCACCATACTCTCATTTACCCTTCCTGAAAATTTATAGGCCGCAAACCTCTGATTCTTCTCAACCCTGAACCTTATACGTTTGTCACTGGGCTCTGGAAGTGTTTCAAGTGTGTATGATGATGGCATGGTAAACGATATCCTGTAGACTCCCCCATCATCTAGTTTCTCCTCTGTCACCGGCGCTGCCATTGGTATCTTCTCTCCCAGTTTGACTCCAGTTACTGGGGATGTCATTGGAATCTCCTCCCTGCGTCTGTTATTCCCGAATATGTAGTCTGCAAGGATGGAAAATCCCCTAAGCATCGCATCCCTGAAGTTCCCCTCAACATCCACCTGCGCCAGTATGTACCCTGGATAGCACCTTATCTCAAAGTCACCGTCCTCCAGTTCAACCTCATAGTCTGGACTCTCAGTCAAAAAAACAACCCCCTTACAACCTTATATATCAGACCATATATATCTAGGTTACATGATGTGGATAGTCAAAGCTTACTGTGACCTCTGCAGGGCTAAGAGAACCCTTGAAGTTGAAGGTAAAACACCACCCTATCACATTGGAGATCGAATAGAGGAGTGTCCCTGTGGCGGCAAATACGTGGTGGAAGAGATAATAGAGGTCTGACCATGAAGATGGAGGAGTTTTTGAAGGAGTGCCCTGTCTGCGGCTGCAGGGACAAGGTTGTTAAGAGAAGATTCATGGATGAGCACAAGTCAAGGACGTCCATGAAGGAAATCGTCTGTGAAAAGTGTGGCCATGTCTTTGAAACCGCTGATTAGGTGATGGAATGGCATTCCATGTTATGATCATCCCCTCAATGAACTGTCCCTCCGACTGCAGCTACTGCTGGGGCGTTGACAGGAACTCCAAGGTGATGGACACTGAAACAGTGAGGGAAATGGTTTCGTGGCTGAGGGATTTCAGGAGAGAACCAGCCACCTTCACCTTCCATGGGGGAGAACCTCTCCTTGCAGGCTACGAATTTTACAGAAAAACCCTGCAGCTGATATCTACTGAACTCGATTTTCTAAAGCCCGCATTTGCCATCCAGACAAACCTTTGGCTTATGACCGATGAACTCGCGGAGCTCTTTGCAGAGTACAGCATACCCATCGGTTCAAGCCTTGATGGTCCACGGGAGATAAATGATCACCAGAGGGGTGATGGTTACTTCAATAAAACCATGAAGGGCTATAAGATAGCCAGGAGGCACGGTCTGAAGGTGAGCTTCATAAGCACATTCACCTCCTACTCCATAAGGAGAAAGGAGGACATATTCGAGTTCTTCCTTGAAAATAAGATGAACATGAAGCTCCACCCGGCCCTCCCATCCCTCAAGAGCCCTGACCCTGAGGAATGGGCCATAACCGCAGAGGAGTACGGGGATCTCCTCCTCTACCTCCTTGAGAGGTACCTTGAGCACTTCGGTGAAATCGAGATACAGAACATTGACCACTTTGCAAAGAGCGCGTTCCTCCGCAGGGGTGTTGTGTGCACACACGCGGACTGTGTGGGTAATACCTTTGCAGTTGACCCCTACGGGGACATATACCCCTGTTATCGCTTCGTGGGCATGAAGGATTACATAATGGGTAACGTATCTGATAGACCCAGCATGGAGGACCTCAATGAGAGTGATGCCCTCAGGTCCCTCTATGAGTGGAGAAAAATGGTTGATGATGAATGCGGTGACTGTGAATTCTACAGATACTGCCTCGGTGGCTGCCCATACAATGCCATAACAGTGGAGAATGGAGTGCGGAGGATAGATGGTGTGGACCATCAGTGCCAGGCCTACAGGATGATCTTCACTGAGATCAACAGGAGGGCCAACAGGGAGTTTCTTGAATCTGGAATCCTCGGAGGGCAGAAGAAGAAATCAAAACCAGGAGTGCTGGATATAATGATGAAATAGTTGTAAAACCATGAGACATTCACTAAAGACAGGTTTCAGTTTTGGTCTTACATCGGCCATAATAACCACC
Source organism: Methanothermobacter sp. (assembly GCF_030055435.1). Taxonomy (NCBI): domain Archaea; kingdom Methanobacteriati; phylum Methanobacteriota; class Methanobacteria; order Methanobacteriales; family Methanobacteriaceae; genus Methanothermobacter; species Methanothermobacter sp. The sequence continues at coordinate 78,180 of NZ_JASFYG010000005.1, read as the reverse complement.
CTTGGCCTTATGGTGGGACTCCATTCAGGTACCCATTCCAGGCTTGGAGTGATTGGAGGTGTGCTCACAATAGCAATAGCTGACGCATTCTCTGATGCCATGGGCATACACATCGCCGAGGAGTCCGAGAACAGGCACAGCGAAGTTGAGGTGTGGGAGTCCACCATTGCAACGTTCATTAGCAAATTCGTCTTTGCCATCACATTCCTCTTACCTGTTCTTTTACTGGATCTGACAGTTGCAATTGCAGTGTCAGTCATCTGGGGCCTTCTACTTCTGGGTATCCTTAGTGTACATATTGCAGGGTCACAGAATGCTCCCCTCTAGAGGGTTCTTGGTGAGCATCTCATGGTGGCAATCCTGATTATAGTGATAACACACTACACAGGTGACTGGATAGCCTCAACATTTGGCTAAACCCACTTTAAAAAGACCCATATACCACTACAATCTCAAAATTTGGGAAAAAAGAGTATCAGGACCCTATTGAGTTCATGATCTCCTTACAGGATACACTGCATGCCAGGTCAAGTGCCCCCGATATGCATGAGTCATCACCCTCGGAAACCCAGGAACTCCAGAGTCTCATTGCCTCCATTTCAGGGTCATCAGGGACAGGACCCATTACAGGTTCAAGCATCATTGCACGTATCTCATAGACCGTGTGGAGGTACCTGCTGGATCCCGGGGATGTGTGTGGACCGCAGATGCCATCAGAGATATAGTGGCTTGCAACACCATAGCAGTAGCTGGCATAACTGTAGTTACCTGAATCATAGCTGATCTTACCCTGATTTAGCCAGAAACTGGCCTTTTCAAGGTTATATGGGTATACATGATATTCAAAATCAAAGAAAACCGTGTCAGGGTCGTCTGCACCATTCTTCATCTCATCAAGACTCAGACGGTTTTGAACATCAGAGGGCATTGCATGGTAGACCCCCTCTGCAATATCATGGTGATTCTTTACAGACCAGGCCGATGCCCCCTGAATCTGTGATGCCACAAGAATCAGGACCGCAGCTATAAAAATAGACCTCATCTTAACCTCACAGTAATCAGAGAATTTTTATAGAAATAATTAGGTTCTCCCCATATAAACCTTTTGTGAGATAGCGTGTGAATTAATAAAAAATTTATGATGAAGGTTAACTTTTATGATGAACACCCATATTAATAAAACCTATTAATAAAAAATTTACAGTACACGCTTGAGTTTCATGGTAACGTTACAGGCGTAAACCTCTGCGGGTATTGAAAATGTCTCAACACAGGTTTTCACAGAATCTGCGATTGGGTAGGGTGCAACTATCCAGAACCTGATGCCATCGGTGTATGCAAATCTTCTCCATTTCCTTATATCACTATTATCGGTGCTTATCTCAACAACAATTTCATCGGAGCCATTAAGGGCATGGACATCAGGCAGGAACCCCTTCAGCATACGTGGTCTGAGTTTCTTTTTACCGTTATTCACCTTTAAATCGTATCCATGATCTCTGAGGTGTTCAACAACGGTTTTTAACGTTATGAAATATTTCTCATCATTTTTACTGTAATTTAAAGGTCTTTTAATCATTTCAGGCCCCTTAACTCTTTTTTTATTATGATTCCAGAAATTTATTTTTCTGAACATTGTATATGATATTGTCCAATATAGTATAAATACTTATACCTCATGGAGATTGCACTGCAAAAAATATATATATTGCTGGAATATAGTAGATATTGGTGATTATGATGAGCGTTCTTGATGATGAAACTCTGAAGATGAGGTACATTGAACTTGTCAGGAAGGGTATACTGGAGAGTGATGAATGTGCTTCATATGCCAGTAAGGATGAGTTGAAGCCCTGTATGAAGCAGAAGGTTGCGGAATTCGATGATTTCTTTGTGCCGGGTACTGTACTTATAAGTGAGAGGGCATCCTACAGGCTCAGGGTTGGATACCCCATGGAATAGACATTTCCACTGTATTGATAACCACTTCAAAAACCTCCTTTTTTGTAAAACTGCGCCGGTTGATACCAAAACCTAAACCAACTCCTTCTTTGTAAACCTTTAACCTCCATTAGATTATAACAAGTTTACCTGCATCTGTAATGGAGTATCTATCAAACATCTGGGACTGCTCCACAAGTCCCATCTCCATCAGACCTGATAGGTGCTTGTAGACCATAGCCCTTGAAATGCCGACCTTCCTTGCAATTAAAACCGCGTTGAGGCTTTCCTCCTCAAGGGCCTCCAGTATCCTGAGCCTGGTATCAGATATATCAAGTTTCAGTGGGGGAAGACGCACCGCAGAATCCCCAAAACACGTGTAGATACCAGCCACACCCTCACGGTGGGCCAAAAATGAGAGTAAACCTCCAAGGTCACTTCCATCAAAGGCAACATAGACCTCTCCATGCTTTTTAGCACCCCTTATGACCTCTGCTATCTTTCTGGCGGCCTCAATGGGGTTTCTCCCCTCAACCCGAATAATGCCTCCCTTTATGAATTTCTCGAGACATGTGTCATTGAAGTCCTCTGTCTGTACCGATATGAGCCCATCTATCTGGGCCTTCACAGCCACATCAAAGAGGCACCTTCCCCGCAGGTTACTCACAAGTGTCCTCATACTATCACCATTTACAGATCTCAGTATAGTAGATAATAATCTCATTATAATATATAATTGTATATTCCTGATTTCCAGAAATGGGAATCCTTAAATTATGCACTGTGGAAAATGTTCATAAAAGCACATTAAACAACAGGGGATGTTAGATGACTGTTCAGGAGATGAAAATCGCAGGTGATGATCTCTCAACAAGGGACATCAACAGGAAGATAAAGGAAGGGCTGAAGGATAACATAAGAAAATTCAGCATAGAGAGCAACGCTGAACTTGACTCCATTGTTGTGGGGATAAGGGAGGAGGCAGAATTCATCCTCAATGGAAGGTTCGGTGACTTCGTTGGGGCCCTCAACCACGGACCCAGGATAGAGATTCATGGAAAAACCGGGAGATACGTTGGCAACAACATGACCGCGGGGGAAATAATCGTATACGGAGATGCAGAAGATGGTGTGGGTTTTGGAACCTACAACGGAACAATAGTCGTCCATGGAGACGCAGGTGACGGAATCGGTCAGCTCAACAAGGGTGGTGTAATCATAATCGATGGAGACATAGGTGACCTTGCAGGGCTCTACATGCTTAGCGGAGACCTCATAATAACCGGTGACAGCGGTAGGGACATAGGTGACTGGATAATCGGCGGCAACATATACGTTGGTGGAGACTTTGAAACCGGGACCAATGCAAAGGTCCTGGAACCTGAAAGGGAAGACCTGGACAAGCTATCATCACTCTTCAGCAGATACTCAATAGAAGCCTCTCCAGAGGAATTCAAAAAAATACAGCGCAAGGAGATACGTCCATTCTACGGTTAGGTGGTTTAAATGGTGCAGATACTCTTAACAGAACCTGAAAAATGTGATGGGTGTAACAAGTGTATGGAGGCCTGTGAGGAGGTCCTAGGAAGAAGTGCCATATTCCTCAACAAAATGGACACAGGATACCATGCAATCGTATGCCAGCAGTGTGTTGATCCTTCATGTGCAAGGGGCTGCTTCAGGGACGCCATCCAGAGGGAAAATGGTGCAGTGAAGATCGAACAGGAGTCATGTGTGGGCTGCAAGCTCTGCATGCTCATGTGCCCAATAGGTGCCATAACCTACACAGAGGACGGGATGGTTAAGTGTGACCAGCAGTGTATGGAAAACCCCGGGGATACACCTGCATGTGTGGCTGCCTGTGAACAGGGGTGCCTGGAGGCACTTGACGTTATGGAGTATGTGAACGACATTCAGAGGGGCTTTGAAATCAAAAAACCAAGTGCAAGCTCAATAACACCCTCATCACCATCATCAGACCTTGCAGCAGCAACACAGGGGCTCTGTGTATTCTGCGGTACCTGCGAAATCGTCTGTCCCACAGACGCCATAGAGATTGTTGAGGACCATGCCGAGATAGATAAGACCAAGTGTATCATGTGTGGGTCATGTCTTGCAGCATGTCCTGTTCTCCTGCCAACCGGTGCAGGCAGCATATGGGACCCCAGGACAATCGCAGATATCAGGTACACATCCAAGGCAGGTAAATATGTCCTCAGGGGATTCGGTACAGAGAGGAGGCTGCCAAACTTTGATGATATAATAATACTCCCTGCCCAGGCATCAATTCCCCCGGTTGACAAGTACAGGGAGCCCTGCAACACCAGCGTGGTGCTGGGTGACAGGTTCGCAGAGGAGCCACTGGTCCTCCAGACACCTGTACTCATCGCAGGTATGTCCTTCGGTGCCCTCAGCAAGGAGAGCAAACTGGCCATGGCCAAGGGCACATCCCTCGTGGGATCCTGCGCCAACACAGGTGAAGGAGGGATGCTACCCGAGGAAAGGGAACTTGCAGATAACCTCATGGTCCAGTACTCCAGCGGCCGCTTCGGTGTATCCTCAGATTACCTCAACGTGGCAGATGCAATAGAGGTCAAGATAGGTCAGGGCGCAAAACCTGGAATGGGTGGGCACCTCCTGGCAGAGAAGGTGAGCCCTGAGGTTGCAAAGATCCGTGGAATACCCGAGGGAACAGATGCCCTCAGCCCTGCCCGTTTCCTTGACGCCACAAGGGAGGGTGACCTTGCAAAGCACATAGAACTCCTCAGGGAGGTCACCGACTGGAGGGTGCCGATCGTTGTCAAACTTGGACCTGGAAGGGTCTACGAGGACGTCCAGATCGCCGCCGAGGCCGGTGCAGATGTGATATCAGTTGATGGAATGGAGGGGGGAACCGGTGCTGCACCTGAGGTTGTTATAGAGCATACAGGTGTTCCAACCCTCGCAGCCCTTGTGCAGGCAGTTAACGGCCTCAATGATATCGGGCTCAAGGATGAGGTTGACCTCATCATAACAGGGGGTATCAGGAGCGGTGCCGACGTCGCCAAGGCCATGGCAATGGGTGCAGATGCGGTCTACATCGGTACAGGTGCAATGATCGCCATGGGATGCCGTGCCTGCCGTATGTGCTACACCGGTAAGTGCCCGGTTGGTGTGGCAACACAGGACCCCGCCCTGCGGAAAAGGATGGACGTGGACCTTGCAGCCAGAAGGGTTGCCAATTACATAAAGTCCATGACCGAGGAGGCCAAGATGCTGGCACAGCTTGCAGGCCACGACGACATAAGGAAATTCAGCCCCGATGACCTGCGTGCACTGGACACCAATACAGCGGAGATCACTGGACTTAAACTCATAAACCAGTGAGATTCGCTGAAACCTTTCTCCTTTTCAAAATCCCCATCTTTTTCACAATCCCTAAACCACAAAATTCAAGGAACCCTCTTTTCCGTTGATTATTTTTTCACAATCCCAACCACAAAATTCCAGGAAACTTTCTTTCCGTGAAATTGATAAAGGATTTATCGGTTGAACACTGAATATTTCACATGGACAAAAAAAGCAGAAACATAATACTGGTACTGCTCTTTGCCGGAGTATTCATGGGGGCGCTGGATATAGGAATAATCGGTCCGGCGCTTCCTGCAATCGAGAAATCATTCCATGTGGACCCCCGCCTTGCATCATGGATGTTTGCATCATACATACTCTTCTTCATGGTGGGAACACCTGTCATGGCAAAGCTCTCAGACAGGTACGGGCGGAGAAACATTTACATCCTTGACATAACCCTCTTTGCAGCGGGATCCGCCATAACAGCACTATCACCATCATATCCCCTTCTCATCCTCGGAAGATCCCTTCAGGGATTCGGTGCCGGGGGCATCTTCCCCGTTGCAAGTGCATTCATAGGGGACACGTTCCCCCCTGAAAGCCGTGGCAGGGCTCTGGGTATCATTGGATCGGTATTCGGTTTCTCATCAATAGCAGGTCCCGTGCTTGCAGGTTTCATACTCCCCTACGGGTGGGAGTGGCTTTTCCTCATCAACATCCCAATAGCAGCCATCATTATTATAGCAGGGTTCTTCATACTCCCCGTCACGGTTAAAGATGATGAGGGTGGTTTTGATGTCCTGGGGACCATCATACTTGCCGTTCTCGTCACATCACTGGCCATTGGCATAAATCAGCTTGATACAGCAGATATCCCCGGGAGCATCACAAGACCAATCGTTTCACTTCCCCTTCTAATCGCCATAGCACTTCTACCCATCCTCTGGCGCGTTGAGAACAGTGCCCGGGACCCCATAATACAGGTGGACCTCCTGAGGGAAAGGGAGGTCAGGATTGCAACTGCAATATCCGCAGGTAATGGCCTGTCACAGTCGGCCATCGTCTTCATACCAAGCTATGCCCTCCTGGCCCTTTCACTATCAGAATCAATGGCCAGTTTCAGTTTACTCCCATTTGTGATGACAATGGCCCTTGGGGCACCTGTTATCGGTTTCCTGCTTGACAGGGTTGGGTCAAGGACCGTGATGGTCTCAGGTAGCCTCATACTTATAACAGGGTGCCTGATGATGGCCCTTCTATCATCCACCCTGGGACTCTTCATACTGGCCGAGGTTCTCATGGCCCTTGGCCTCATAACAGTTATAGGGGCCCCATTGAGGTACATAATGCTTTCTGAGGCTCCCCCTGAACACAGGGCCTCAGGGCAGGCCCTCCTGAATATACTTTCAAGTGCCGGCCAGCTGGTGGGGGGTGCCATGATCGGGGGTGTTGTGGCATCCATTGGAGGAACCGGTGGTTACAGGTACTCATTCATCCTCCTTGTGTTTGTCGCCATAACGATCTTCCTCCTCTCAATACGCCTCAAGAGAAGGGAAGAACAGATTGCTACCATGAAAAGGAACCTTTAGTTTTTTAAAACCATATACACGTGATTAGTTCTACTAAAAGAATTAAAAGTTTAGTTATTCCGATGTGAGATACCGGTAGGTGAGTGCTGCAAGCACCGCCCCCACAATGGGACCTATGACGTAAATGGGGTAGTAGTTCCAGAGGTTAGTGCCTGCGAAGATCATGTCATTGAGGTAGGGGCCGAAGGTACGTGCCGGGTTCAGTGAGCTTCCACTTATGTTACCTATTGTTGTGATTATACCTGCAACCGTGAGACCAATTATAATCCCTGCGAATCCCTTTGGGGCCCTCTCATCAACGGCAATACCCATGATTGTGATCATAAGCAGGAATGTACCAACCACCTCTGCAAGCATTGCCTGCCAGTAGCTGATCCCCGGGAATGGTGCCGTTGCCCCCAGCCCGCCAACGGTGGCTGCTCCTATACCGGCGCACTGGAGGAATATGAAGCTCCCGAATGCGGCTCCAAGGAGCTGTGCAATGATGTAGGGTACGACTTCACGGCCAGGGAACTTCTTAACAGACCAGAGCCCTATGGTAACTGCAGGGTTTATGTGGCAGCCCGAGATGTTTCCCAGGGCATATATGCTGGCGGCTATTGCAAAACCAAAGGCGAGGCCTATTGCAACCCAGTCCCCGAGGCCCCCAAGGAGACCTATTCCAATATTGAAGGGGTTGGGGGATGTGCCACCAGATGCTATCATGAGTGTCACCGCGGCTGACCCTGCACCAAAGAACACCAGGAAAAATGTTCCTATAAACTCGGCGATGCACCTTTTTGTAAGGGATACCATGCTAGTCCTCCTTCATGACGTTGTAGCAGTAGGGGCAGAGTATCCTGGGCAGAGTGCCCCCAACCTTCTCTGCCGGGAAGGGGTAGCCGCCACTCCATACCTCTGTTTCCTCACGTATTGCGTGTTCTGTGCAGAGGCCCATGCCGCAGACAATGCATATGGCCACAGCATCGGTGTCCTTTCCCTGCTCTGCACATACATAGCATTTCATACCATCACCTGAAAAAGAAATGCTTTGAGGCTTATACAGCCTCTCTCCACTGGCAGTGGTTGTGCCTGAAGTCCACAAGTGCTGCCGCTGCACAGTTCTTACAGGTCCTTGCAGGTGATGCTGCGCTCTCCTTATGGAGTGCGATTATGTTGGTCATGAGGGTTGCTGTTACAGGTTCGCTTGTAAGGAGGCATGGGTAATCTGCGAGTCTCATGAGGGCTGAGAACCTCACGGTTATTGCGCAGGCAGGGTATGTGTAGCGCTGCGGGTTCATTATAACCTCGTTTTCATGTATCGGTGAGAGATCAACCTTATGCCCAGCGACCATTGGCTCAAGAGGACCCTCTGCTCCGTTAAGCAGTCTCCTTGCCTCATCCAGGTGGATCCATCCACGGTATATCATGTCCATGAAGTCACTGTTGTGGAGCTCTGCTGCGGCCCCCCTTGTGGGGTATAACTGGACATAGTTGTGGAACCTCTTGGTGAGGAGGTCAACAACACCGATTGCATTGAATCCGTCGAGTTCAAGTATGTATTCAACTGCACATGCAGATGAACCTGTTGCAAGGCTCAGCACATCATATTCGCTCTTAAATGAGCTGACCGCACTGTTCAGTGTGCTTTCCATAACCCCGGTTGTTGCCTCGATTATGGCCATAACCACATCATCCTTGCACATGTTGTAGGTGGACTGGGCTATGTGGTGTGATATGTCACCGACACAGTATGCCGGTACCGTGAGTATGTTGCCATAGTGCACCCCATCATCAATGGCGGCCTTCACCGTCCCCTCCATCTCCTTCCTGTAGCGGGACATGTACTCCCTCACATCAAAGGATTCGTGTCCATGGTCGTCCATGAGTTTTGCCTGTGCCTCAACAGGTTCCTGGTAGATGTATTTCACCATCTCTATTTCCTTCTCTGCCGCCTCTGCAGCGGTTGCCCCGTTTTCGATCTCATTTGCGAATACCTCTCCAATACCATAGGAGGTGTTCATACCCCATGACTTTGCTGAGAGGATCGCCTGTTTGTGCATCTCGGGTATATCTGTCTCCCTGAGGATCCTGTTCACCACGTTGCTTGTGCTTCCTGGCATGAGGGCAAAGTCAACCACACAGGTTGGCCCATAGAATCCCCCATACCTTCTTATTGCCTCCCTTCCTATGAGGGCCTCTGCCCTTCCTATTGCATCTATGAATGCCTCAAGGCTCTTCTCAAATTCGCTGTCCTCGTCCCTCAGTATCTCCAGAACAACAGGTGTCTGGTAGTGTTCAACGAATGGGTCATCCTCTGGTCTTATGGTGTCTGTAAGGCTGTCAAGTATCTCATAGTGGGCCTTCACTGAGTCTTTGTGCAGGTTTATCACCGCCTCGCTCTGGTCTCCCACAGCCTTCATGTCCTGCACAACGTCCAGGTAGGCCTTTGTATCCTTTATTTTAAACTCCTTTCCCCTGTTCTTTTTTATGGTTTCCACATCGGCTTTCTGGGCCATCATGGCCTCTTTTACCATTTTCTCATATAACTCAGCCATTAGATCACCTTCGGTAGAAATGGTTGCCGGGTTATCCGGTTGACCACATTCTACCAATATTAAATAGATCACCTTCATTAATATCAGTTTCTAAAAGTTACAAGACAAAAGTTTTAAATAAAGGTCGTTTTCTGGAAAAAATTCAGTTTATCATGATTATTAATTGAAATTTTTTGGAGTTGGGGCAAATATGAAGTGGCAGCAGACACATATACAGTTACGGTGATGGCATGGAGGTTGACTTCAGTATGGAAAACATCAGAAGGTGCCTCTGCCTTGAGTGTCCCGTCCAGAGCAGGAGTCAGTGCGTGGCAGATAAAAAGAAGATAATGCTCCTCATAACCCAGCAGGACCTTGACAGTGCCATGCGCATGGACACCGACAGGGTTCCAGGGGTCTACTGTTCCACAGGTGAGGCCATTTGCAGGGATATAGATCCCCATGAGGAGTGCCTCTGCAGTGGGTGTGAGGTCTGGCGTGAGCACAGGTTATCTGAGGGTGATGTATCTGAGTACTTCTGTGTCAGACAGAGATAACTTCGTAATATAGATGTATAATGAAGTTGTCCCTGGTGTGGAAAAATGGCCAGAAATGCCAGATCTGGACCGCCACATATATACCATAACAGCAATAAACCGTAAAGTTGACTTGAAATCTTTCACCACCCGCCAGACATATCTGTAAGCGACATCATAGAAGGATGAGTCAGTCAGGTAAGTGACATCATAATTTTACCGAGGTGAAACATATCCAGCTATCACACATATCTGTAAGCGACATCATAACCGTCCTCACACCCACCTGCAACCTCAGATGCAGGTACTGCTTCTTCACCCCAAGAAACTGCAGGGAGTACGATGCAGGGAGGATAGCAGACAGGGTCCTGAAGATCAGTTCAGAGGAGGGTACAGACAGGGTGCTCATAGCCGGTGGTGAGCCCACACTGCAGAAGGACCTCCCTGAACTCACAGAGGCCCTCAGTCGGGACCTCCACGTGACCATCTCAACCAACGGCACACGATGGGAGATCCTGAGGGATAGTGCATTCCACGAGGTCCACGTTGACCTCAAGGCCCTGGATGACAAGAAACACCTGCAGCTCACAGGGAAATCCAACCAGGCGGTTCTTGAGTGCATAGAGAAACTCGCTGGTTCAGGTAAACTGGAGGTCTCAACTGTCCTTGTACCTGGAATCGTGGATGTTGATGAGATTGAAAAAATAGCAGAGTTCCTTTCAGAGTGGGACGTCCCCTACCGCATAACAGGTTATGTCGGCTACAACAACAGCCTGGGTGCCAGGAGGCCAGGGGATGATGAAATACTGAGGGCTGCGGAGATAAGCAGGAAGTACCTCAGCAGTGTCTCAACGTCACTGGACTTCCGGAGGCATAAGAGGAGAAGGATGATCCTGGACCACATCTGAACAGATGATACTCCATCAGATGTTTTTTGGGTGTTCTGGATAGCATTTCCCATTGAGGCATCTGAACAGACGATGTCCCATCAGATGCGCTCCTCTGCGAAAAATCAAAAAATATATAAATGGTCTTCTTTTATATTGACAGTAGGTTGGGGATCTTATGAAAAACGCGCTGATTCCGGTTATGGCATTATTTTTCCTGGTTATGGGTGTTTTCACTGCAGCAGCGGTCAATGAGACAGGAAACAATTCATCAGTGAATAACACATCAAGTCCCCGTGGGGGTGTGGTGCAGCCACTTTCACTGTGGTCATCAATAACAGTTGAACCATCCACCATCAGCCTCGGAACGGTACCCCCTGATGGGACTGAGCGGAGCTACCCGGACGCTGTAACAGTAACTGTCAGCTACATTATTGCCTTTGGTGATACCCTCTCTGTGAGGGCATCAGGCAACCTTGTGAATACAGCCAACAGTTCACTCACAATACCACTCTCCAATTTCAAGTTCAGCACACCCAGCCTAAGCAAGAGGTCATTTACAACCTCCAACCAAGTCATAATGACATACTCAGGGTTTAGAGGAGCCCAGAGTGTCCCCCTCAGCCTTTACATAACTGTGCCCCCATACACGGATCCTGGCACATACTCAACAACCCTCATCTACACCTCAACCTGATTTTGTGAAAATGGTCACGAATATATTAATTATATGTTTCCCGTGTCACGAAATCTCGAAAGATTTATATAGGGGGCTGTGACAACTAATTATATCTGAAATTAACTGGTGATATATATGAGGGAAAAGATAATGGGTGTAATCCCACTTATAGTTGCCCTGATGTTTGTGGTGGCACTCGGTGCATACAGTTCACCATCCTATGCGGCACAGGCAACACAGACAGTGACCGTTACAGTGCCACAGGCAATAGCAATAGAAGTTGACAACGTCGACAACTGGGTTGTGGCAGCTGGAGCCACAAACACAAGTGAGAACTTCACAGTGAAAAACAGAGGTAACGTTAAAATAGACCTATACATAAAGGCAAACAGTGCAGCATTCACAAGTACAAGCGGCGCAACAGACACCATACCAATAACTGAGTTCTACATATTCAGTAAAGATGCAAATAATTACCAGAACATCGTGCAGACATACCAGAAGATATATACAAACATGAACAAAGCAGCCCAGGGTTCAGGTACCCCAACAATATGGTCAACAACACTCAAACTTACAGTGCCAGCATACACAGAGGATGGTACCTACACGATAACAAACACATACGCAGCCGTGAAAACCGGTGGAATCGCTCCATAAGTTAAGTATCCAATTTTTTAAAGACTCTTTTTTTCATTAACCTTTTCATTAACTATTTAAATTTCAGAATTAAACTTTTTCTAGAGGTTGATAACCATGAAACCCAGACATCTAACTGCAATTCTCATATTTCTTTTCATCCTGGGATCAGCGGCGCCGGTAATCGCAACCGGACTCTGGGCCTCACCTGCAGACTTCAGATACAACCTTAAACCTGGCCAGTCAGTGAGTGGCGAAATCACAGTGAGAAACATTGGTAAGGAAGAGGTGAACGTCAACGTAACAAAGAAGAGGCTCCTCATGGACAGCGTTAACCTGGTATACTCCGACAGGGGGATAGCCCAGTGGATCACCATAGAGGGCAACACGTCATTCAAGCTGAAACCCGGCGAGTCAAGGAATATCAGGTTCACAGTGAAGGCACCGGGAAAGATAAACTACCTTGACGCTGCAGGGGCCATCGTCATAAAGGGGCTTCCTGTGCAGAATGTTACAGGTGGCATCCAGATAGTCCAGGGGGTTGAACTCGTCGTCCCCATCTACGTGGGGCTCCCGGGACCAATAATCGAGTCACTGAAACTTGAAGATCACAGCGCACCCAAGGTGCTTGTGAGCTTCATGCCAGGTAAATTCACCTACCTCCTAAAAAACACTGGTACGGTGCAGGCAAACATGACAGGGGCCATTGAACTCACCGGTATAACAGGGACGCAGAGGGTCCCCATTGAGGGTGTGGTGTACCCGGAGGACAATTACACGCTGGTTGAGACCTGGAAGCCGGGTTGGATAGAATTTGGACCCTATATCGCAAAGACAAAGATAAACTATGGCCGCTACCACCAGACAAAAACCATAGAGACATCTGATACCCTCATAGTGATACCCGCATGGCTCATAATCCTCATTGTGCTTGGAGCCACGATCTGGGTGATCCGTAAGAAGGAAATTGAACCCCCAATCTCAATCAGGATAGAAAGGAAGAAATAGAGGAGTTAAACGTTTCTCCAAATACTTTTTTATTTTTAAAACCATTTAAACGTCTTTCATTCTCACACCGAATAGCCCATCACCATACAGAATTGAGTATTATTTTTGTCCAGGGCTGAATTTAGTAATAATTAAAATTTATATGTTATTAATATCATTATTTTTTATGAAAGAATTGAAGGAGGCGAAAATTTGATGAGAAGACTGTATTTCATGGCTTTCCTTGCTCTTCTCGTTGCTGTCGCACTGACGGGTTCAGTGAGCGCAGTGGACACAGAATGTGAGGTGGGAGTAGATGTAAAGTACGAGTACGCCGACGACAACGGTCAGATAAATCCAGACATACAGCAACTCAAGGACCAAAGCGGTACAAGGATCAACTTCACAAGGACCTTTGACCCGGCAACCAACATCACAAAGATCATCTTCAACTACGGGAACATCACAAACACCACAAGGTTCACCATAAAGATCAGGGCCCCAGGTTACAGGGAACTCTCACACACATTCCAGCTCACAGACTACGGGACAAAATACGCCGCTTACCTCCCCCTCCGGATGAACGCCACAGACGCCTACAGACTGGGAAGGGAGATCACCAGAAAGGCTGACCAGATTCTGAACTTCACAAAAACAGGTGATGTGCTGGTTATAACAACCGCAGGGACAGCATATTACAGAAACCAGACCACAGAGGACGTCCTTGAGGGTATACTCAACCAGGCCCGCGGAATGGTGAGCTACGGGAAGAGTAACCTCCTGATGCTCAGAAAAACACACCTCGACCCCCTTGACTTCGCATTCATCGTAAGGAAGGGGAACGACCTCATAGCCGCATACTTCAAAAACGCCAGCATGACACCCATCTACGTTGGAACCGTGTCACAGAACATGCCACTGGTACAGTACCAGGCACTCCAGAAAAAACTCGGAAACGACACATTCCCCATAGCAAGCCTTGCCAACGCATGGGCAATCGGACTATCACCTGACATACTCAGGGAGGCAGCATTCCATGGACACGTCTGCCTCGGTACCATCAGCGGATATGCAATGATAGAGACACTCCTAAAATACTACCCTGCAACCAATGAATTCGGACTTCCACTGGAGGGTGTCAGTTACCAGGTTGTTGGTGTGCCCGGTGGATCAGACGATGACGTCTTCATATACGCCATGGACGCAACACCAGGTAAGAGGGCCTACGTTGGTTTCAACACAACGGCCGACACCAATATTGGTGGATTCATCAGGTGGAACTCAAAGACAAAGACAGGAACCCTCATAATAATGGCCTACAGTCAGCAGGAACTGATAAACAAATATAAACAGGAAACAGGGGCCACAGCGGTCTCTGAACTCAAGTTCAATGCATGGGCGGTTAAAAAACTCACAACAAGTCCCGAATCACTTGTTAAGATCCTCTACGCATTCGACAACCTCACACAGGACCAGGTCAACTATATCATGGGATATGAACCCACCAAGGGTAACACAACCATCAGTGCAGCCGGACTCGACCTAAACTACATACTGAACCAGACAAACCTTGTGAATGCAACACCAGCAAACAGAACATACAGCACAGGAAACCTCACCTACAGTGACCTCAAGAACATAGGCCGCCTTGCAGCCGAAAAGGCCGTGGAGCTCTTCAGGGCAATGGGTATAAACCTTGAAAAGGATGACTATCACCTTTTCGTGCTGACATCCGCGGGTTACATGAGGATCAACGGCCAGGACACAGGGGCGGTCCGGGATGGAATATTCGATGTGCTGGGATCAAGGTTAAGCAGGAAGACACTCCTGCCTGTCCATGCGCCGCTATGGGGTCAGCTGAAGTTCGACTTCTGCCTCATCAACGGGACCCAGAAGATAATCAAGTCAATGTACTACAACCTCACAACAGGGACATTCACTGTTCAGAGTTCAGCAAATTACATAATAGAGGATGTGCTACCATATGATCCGCCATTCGACGTCCTCATGGGCTGACTCTTCAACAACCATGTCTGTGGTGGAAGCTCACCCGGTTACCTAATAGCAGACTACATATCCCAGAATTACCCCAAGGGTGAGAACGAGAAGTACATCTACGTCACAACGCTGGACAACTGTAAGGATGACATCCTCTTCATGCTCCTGGGAGTTTCAGCTGGACAGGAACCTACCATAACCAGAGGCTGACAACCGAGGAGACAAGGCTCGAGACAGAGGGCGGAATGAACGGAATGGTAGGCTACATAGTGATATGGAATGAGAAGACCAACACAGGAAGGGTTGCGATCATCACCTGGCAGGGCCCACGCTTCGCAGCCGGATCCAACATGTACGAGGAATACATCAGGCTATACAAGCACGACTACTCATCACCCAACCTGCTATCCCTGCCGACGGTCAATACAGCAGCTGAGCGCTTTATAAACAGAGAAGAGCTCAACATACTCCTCTCAGGGGGCACAGGGTCCATGAATGCGCTCCAGTACATATTCAGCATCCCAGCAAACAGGACGCTTGAGGACCTCATCCCGGTGAACAATGGTGGAAGTCAGAACGGAAACCAGGGTGGTATACCTGGTGGTTCGACCGGGGGCTCCACGGGTGGTTCGACCGGTGGTTTACCCTCAGGTTCCCATGGCAATGCAGGCCATGCAGGTTACACACCAGGTGCTGATTACAGTGCTTCACCGGCTGATGTGAGTGCAGCATCTGAGGTTTCAGAGAATTCTCCAGTGGAGGGTAAGAGGGCCTATGAGGTTACAAATGCAACATCCACTTCTGGCGGCGCTGACTCCTCATGGTACGTCTATGGTATCGTGGGTGTCCTTGTGGCTGCTGGCCTCGTGGCCTTCGGATTCCTCAGGGGCGGAGCAGGAAAATAAACGCTCTATTTTTCTATTTTTTATATCATCATAACCCTGTTAAGAAAAAATTTATACATGTAAATCCCCCCTATTATCATGGAGGTTTTAAAATGAAGAGGGGTGTGTCATTAATTCTCGTTCTCGTCCTCATCCTGATGCCCTGCTCCTATGCATGGAAGACCGTCACCCACTATGACGCCGCCGAGGCCATCTATGAGAAACTCCCATCCTACAAGAGATCAAAGATCAACATCAAAGCCATGATCAACGGATCCAACGACCCTGACGAAAAGTTCCATGACACTGTAAGGCACAGCTTCCCCAGAAGCTTTGCAGAGGCTAAAAAATGGCTTGACAGGGGTAGAAGCGCCTACAGAAGCAATAATTACAGGTATGCCAGCTACTGCTAGGTGTTGCAAGCCACTATATCATAGACACTTTTTCAGCACCTCACTGTGTAAGTGGAGAGTCATCTACACTCCACAACAGCTACGAAAAACAGGCCACCTACCTTGCACCCAGAATAAGTTACGTTTCAGGGGACCTCTACAGCCTCATGCAGAGGGGTTACCTCAATGGAAGGAGCGACTGGTCACGGTGGACGAAAACCAAAAGCAGCTCGATAGTCCAGAGGAACCTCAATATGGGGACCAGCGTAGCCTACATGGCCATAAACCTTGCCATGAATTAAAAACTCAACTCTTATTTTTTTTGGAAGATTAGCCCTACACATCCTCATCAAGAATATGATAATTACCTGACCTGCACTCGGTTGCATGATCAAAAAAGTAATTTCAGGCCTCCAGAGACCTGAACCAACAAAAGTAAATAATCAAAATTTACATTTTCAGAGCTAACCTAGAAGCTGAGTTCAGATATCCTCTCCATTGCCCTCACGGTGTTTTTAAGGGAGTTGAATGCTGTCAATCGGAAGTATCCCTCACCGCTCGGTCCAAAGCCAGAACCTGGTGTTCCCACAACCTCTGCCTCGTTGAGTAGCATGTCAAAGAACTGCCATGAATCCATGCCATCAGGTGTCTTTATCCAGATGTATGGTGCGTTAACACCACCATAGTACCTCAGACCGGCACTTTCAAGGCTCTCCCTTATTATCCGTGCATTCTCCATGTAGTAGTCTATGGACTCCCTTATTTCCCTTTGGCCATCAGGTGTGTAAACGGCCTCCGCGGCCCTCTGCACAGGGTAGGAGACCCCGTTGAATTTTGTTGTCTGGCGCCTGTTCCAGAGCTCCTTCAGGGAGTGCATCCTTCCCTGACTGTCGGGTACCTCCAGTTCCTCGGGTACCACAGTGAAGGCGCACCTTGTACCTGTGAAACCGGCGTTCTTTGAGAAGCTCCTGAACTCAACTGCAACCTCCCTTGCACCCTCCACCTCATAGATGCTGTGGGGTATTCCATCCTCCTGTATGTAGGCCTCGTACGCTGCATCGAAGAGTATTATACTGCCACTGTCCCTGGCATAGTCAACCCACTCTGCGAGTTGCTTCTCTGTGAGTGCTGTTCCTGTGGGGTTGTTGGGGTAGCAGAGGTATATGAGGTCAACGTTCTCTTCAGGGAGGGATGGTATGAATCCGTTCTCCTCTGTGCATGGAATGTACACCAGACCCCTGTACCTTCCAGTCTCATCTGCGGGGCCGGCCCTTCCCGCCATCACGTTGCTCTCAACGTATACCGGGTAGACAGGGTCTGTTACAGCGACCACATTGTCCTGTCCAAAGATCTCCTGGATGTTTCCTGTGTCACACTTTGCACCGTCACTTATGAAGATCTCCTCGGGTGAAACATCAACACCCCTTGAGGCGTAGTCGTTTTCTGCTATGGCCTCCCTGAGGAATGGGTAGCCCTGTTCGGGCCCATATCCCCTGAAGGTTTCCTTCTGTGCCATCTCATCAACGGCCCTGTGGAAGGCCTCCACCACCGCGGATGGGAGGGGCCTTGTAACATCCCCTATACCCATCCTTATCACATCGGCGTCGGGGTTTTTCCTCTGGAAGTCTTCCACTCTCCTGTTTATCTCAGAGAATATGTAACTGCTTTTAAGTAGCAGGTAGTTTTCGTTTATCGTCACCATGATTTAACCTCTCAGAAACTAATTTCAGGTAGGTCCCTGAAGAAGAATGATATTATCATGTAGTATACGGGAGTTAATAAAAATTGCTGTATAAACAGCTGCAGTCTGGATGGGTAATAAAAACAGTTGCAGTCCTCATTAAAGATACTGGATGCCATCAATAGGATGCATATATTTATTTAAATGATTTACATTCCTCAACGAACTTCCATGCTCCCTTGCTTATAATAATTGCCTCTCTGATCTATTCTGAAAGAATACCATAATCAGCCACTTCCCTATATTCATATGCCTCAGAAGCATGTCAAATATCTCCTTCTGGAATCCCCCCTTTTACGAATTTGAGTCCAAACTGTGAAATCAATCCCGTGTGAGTCTTCGGGTAAATGTTCCTCCGTGATAGCAGCGCTCTTGCTGCAAAGAACATTTCCTAGTATGCTCTGCTTACAGCATCTCCATAGAATCCATTTTGGCACCGTGTTCTGGCAGCCTCAAGTTTCCTGACTGCCTTTTCCATTAAAATTTCCTCATCAGCCAATTACGCACCATCTTTCCTTATTCTGGAGATGAAATGGGTGTCACCCAGAAGCCTGTATTCCTCAGGGAAAATGACCTTAACTGAGATATGGACACCTGTGCTGAGGAGTATATCGCCCGCTTCCTTATGCCTTTTTCAGTTTTTGTGGAGATTATGATTATGTCTCTCAGAGCCCTCTCTATCATCCCCCTGGCAACGGACCAAAAAGGATTATTTTTTCTATTTCAGGATAATTCAGTGACTCCGAAAACTTCCTGGCAAGTTCAAGTCTGTTCATCATACCCCCAGAACGAAGTGTGAACCGAAGATCTACTGACAGTTTCAGATCCTTTCGCCATATAATTATTTATGTGTGCTCCCAGTAGAGTCTACCTGTTTAATCTGACTGAAAGACGATCTCGCTCAAAGACAAGCATGTGTCTTCGACTTCTACCTGTTTAATCTGTTCACTGAAAGGCCTTCAAGAAAAAGAGGGTTTGAGGTTCCAATTCATTTATGGGCATAATAGAATACCAGCCTCTCCCCTGATGAATCAACCCTTGCAAAGCCGAATCTTTCAAGCTGTACCACATCATCAACCTCAAGTTCTGAGGCATCTCCCTCAATGACACCCTCAATCTCTGAGGCGTCAGGCATCACAACCACTGCTTTGAGGGCTGATTCAGCTGGAACCCAGTGTATCATCGCTGCCTGCAGCTTCCTTGCCTCCTCGATGCCCTCACTGTGGTATCTGAGTTCACCATCAGAGTAGATCACGTTAACAGCATCTATTAACCTGAGAGGACCCTCCCTGAGGTCCCCCCGGGGGATGTACACGTCCCCATTCAGCTCGAGGATGCGGTTACCCAGTTCTGGTTTATCAGGGTGCAGAGGTCTTTCAACCCTGATAGGTCCTGGCAGGCCCTTTATTTCAAACTTAACAGGGTGCGCCGCGAAGAAGTACCTCCTGGCTTCTTCCTCAAGTATGTTCCTGTTGAGGCCGTAGATCTTCTTCCAGCTCATGGTGGAGTCCGCTATCTTGACACCGATCTCAATCATGAGTTTCCTTATTGCCTCAGGCCTTATACCCCTCCTTGCGATGGCCCTGATGGTTCCAAGTCGGGGGTCATCCCAGCCAGAGTATTTGCCCTCGGCTATTCCCTCTCTTGCCCCGGATGTGCTCAGTGCAACATCATCCATCTTAAGGCGTCCGTAGTGTATGAATACAGGGGGCTCCCAGCCCATGTGCCTGTAGAGGTACTCCTGTTTTTCACTGTTTGCAAGGTGGTCCTTGCCCCTGAGGACATGGGTCACCCCGAGGAGGTGGTCGTCCACTGCAACCGAGAAGTTCATCATGGGGTACACCCTGTAGCGGGTGCCTGTGCGGGGGTGTTCGGCCTCCACTATCCTCATTGAAACCCAGTCCCTTATGGCCGGGTTGGGGTGCTGGAGGTCGGTCTTAACCCTCACAACCGCTGAACCCTCTGGCATCTCAAACATCTCCCTCCAGCGCTGCAGATTCTCCCTGACCCCCAAGTCACGACAGTGACAGGCCTCCCCATCCTTTTTGAGTTTTCTGAATTCCTCGGGGGTGCATGTGCATACGTATGCCCCTCCCCGCTCTATGAGCCTCTCTGTGTACTCATAGTAGATCTCCATTCGGTCGCTCTGGATGACGGTCTCATCCCATTCAACACCAAGCCACTCCAGGTCAGAGGGGATCATATCATAGGCCTCCAGGTCAACCCTTCGGGGGTCGGTGTCCTCGATTCTGAGTATTAGCCTCCCATCATACCTCCTGGCGTATTCGTGGTTGAGGATGGCTGCCCTTGCATGGCCTATGTGGAGTGGTCCGCTGGGGTTGGGGGCGAACCTCAGTACAACTTCACCCTTAACATCAGGGAGGTCCCTGAGTCCCTGTCTCTTCTTCTGCTTCCTCTCCTTGATCTCCAGGCCTAGCCTCTCCATTTCCCTCTGCTGTTCCTCAGGTGTTAAACTGTTAACCTTCTCAACAGCGGCCTGAACAGCCTCCTTAACCTCAGGGACCCTCCTTCTGAGTTCAGGTTCATTGCTCATAACGGCCCCCATGACGGCGCCCGGATTTGCCTTTCCCTTATGCTTAACAGCATTCATGAGTGCGTAGCGGTAGACGAGGTCCTCCACCATCATCACCTAGTGTTCCCTTTCAAGTACAAAGTCAGCTATCATCATGAGTGCGTCCTTTGCATCTGATTCTTCAAGTATCTCAAGGCGCTCCTTGGCCATCTTCACATAGTCAAGGGCCACTTCATGGGCATAGTGGGCTGCACCGTAGCGTTCAAAGATCTCTATGGCCTCAGCGGCACGGCCCTCATCACCTGATCCAAGTATCGATATGAGCCTCTCCCTGTCCTCCTCTGATGCCTCCTCAAGGGCCTTTACAACCATGAGGGTCATCTTGCCCTCTGCTATGTCACTGCCCACAGGTTTGCCCAGGGATTCTTCATCGCTCACCACATCCAGGTAGTCGTCGTGTATCTGGAATGCAAGGCCGATGAATTTGCCATAGTCCTCCAGGGCCTCAACCTCTCTCTCTGATGCGCCGCCCATTATGGCACCCGCCTTTGTCGCTGCTGCTATGAGGGCTGCGGTCTTCTTGTAGATCATCTCCATGTACTCATCCTCTGTGACGTCCAGCCTCTCCTCAAAGCCCATGTCAAGGGCTTGGCCCTCACATATCTTAACGCATGAGTCAACCACCACTGCAAGGGCATCCTTCACCCTTTCTGAGTCCCCGTTCCTGATGACAGCCTCGAAGGCCTTGGAGAAGAGGACGTCCCCAGCAAGTATGGCCATGGGTTCACCCCAGATGACATGGACTGATGGTTCACCCCGCCTCATCTCATCATCATCCATTATATCGTCGTGGATTAGTGAGAATGTGTGTATCAGTTCTATGGCCGCAGCCACTCCTGCAGCGTCCCCAGGGTCTCCGCCTACGGCCTCGCAGCTCAGGAGTGCCAGTGAAGGTCTTATCTTCTTACCACCGGCCGTTATGAGGTGTTCTGATGCCTTAAGGAGCGTATCAGGTGTTATGTCGCTGATGCACTCCATTATCTTCTTATCGGCCACTTCAGAGTACTTTCTGAGAATATCTAATACTTCCGTCATAGGATACCTCCATTAAATACCTGTGCCTGTCCATTCCTCAAGATGTGTATGTCGTTACCCAGCTTGTAGCCCTCCTCCTCTGCTATTTCGGCGTAGGCCGAGAGCATGCTGAGGTCGCCGTGGGCTGGTATTATGTGCATGGGGTTGAGCATCCTTATGAAGTCCCTGTGGTCCTCCCTACCTGCATGCCCTGAGACGTGTGCATTTGTATAGATCCTTGCACCACTTGATGCCAGACGACGCTCCATTAGGTTCCTGTTTGCAACGTTCATGGGGTTTGGTATGACAGGGGCTGATATCACCACATTGTCACCCCTCCTTATCCTGAACTGGGTCTTTGCATTGGCTATCCTTGGTAGCAGGGCATCGGGTTCCCCCTGGTGACCCGTTGTGATGAGGAGGTAATCCTCACGCTTTGCCTCTGCACGTGCAAGGGCCCTGTTAACAGCCTTGGGGCTCCCGTATATGCTTGCATTCTCCGGGAGTTTGAGTATGCCCATGGCCTCTGCGAGTCCACAGTATCTCTCCATTGACCTTCCAAGGAGGAGCATCTTCCTGTCGCTCTCTGATGCTATGTCACTTATGGCCTGTATACGCTCCATGTGGGAGGAGAAGGTTGTCACTATCATCCCGTTTTTCTCCTCGAGGGGGTTCTTCATTATATCCTCAAGGACTATCCTTGCAACCTTCTCTGAGTGTGTCTTGACCTCCTGCTTCTCGTTGGCCCTGGTTGTTTCAACTATCATTGCAAGGACGCCCTTCCTTCCAAGTTCCCTGAGGCGGTGGTAGTCCGGTGGTGGTGATATCTTCTGGTGATCGTCGAATTTGAAGTCAAGTGCATAGACTATTATACCCTCCGGTGTGTGGAGTGCTGCTATAACCGACTGTGGTATACTGTGGGTTGACTGTATGAACTCCAGTGTTATCCCCGGGGATATCTGGCACTTCTCACCTGCATTGAGGACCTGGAGTGTGTTGAGGACATTGAACTTCCGCTCTGCCTTTATTGTCCTCTCTATGAGTGCTATTGTGTAGGGTGTTGCTATTATGGGGGCCTGGTACCTGTGGGCCAGCTTTGCAACCGCCCCTATATGGTCCAGGTGGCCGTGTGTGAACACTATTGCCCTTACCTTTCCATCAACGTCCTTCATGAGTGTATCATCGGGTATGACGCCCCTCTCTATGAGGTCCAGGCTGTGCATCCTTGCGATGTCCGTGTCCTCATGTATGTGAACCCTGTCAAGGTGAATCCCCATGTCAAATATTACAACATCATCCCCCACCTTAACGGCGGACATGTTCTTACCTACTTCCTCGTATCCGCCGATCGCTATTACCTCTACGCTCAAATTATTACCTCCTGGCGTATTTTATTGTTTCAAAGCCCCTTTCATTTAGCCATTCTCTGGTTCTGCCCATTATTATGACCTGTGAATTTTTGAGATCGTCAAGTGTTTCTGCACCTGCAAGGTACATGGCGGTTTTAAGTGCCTCGTTGAACCTTTCAATTACCCTTATAAC
This sequence comes from Methanothermobacter sp., assembly GCF_030055435.1. Classification (NCBI taxonomy): domain Archaea; kingdom Methanobacteriati; phylum Methanobacteriota; class Methanobacteria; order Methanobacteriales; family Methanobacteriaceae; genus Methanothermobacter; species Methanothermobacter sp. The sequence continues at coordinate 54,909 of NZ_JASFYG010000005.1, read as the reverse complement.
GGCCCTGTGGCCCTGGCCTGCAGCTTCAAGTACGGGGAGTGCTATTCCAGTCATTGTTGCACCTAGGGCTATGGCCTTTGCAGCGTCAATTCCACTTCTTATGCCCCCTGATGCAATCACAGGTATGTTTACTGACTCTGCAACCTCCACGGTGCTTGCAGCGGTGGGTATTCCCCAGTCCCAGAAAAGCTCACCCATGTATCTGTCTTCTGCACGGTAGGTTTCAACTGCGGCCCAGCTGGTGCCGCCTGCACCTGCAACGTCTATGGCCGCCACTCCACATGATTCTAGTTTTATGGCGTCCTCTGAGGATATACCTGCACCTGTCTCCTTGACCATTACAGGGACATCCATGGATTTCACAATTGATGATATGGATTCTAGGGCCCCGGTTGAGTCCACATCGCCCCCTGGCTGTATTGACTCCTGGAGGGGGTTGAGGTGCACTGCGAGTGCATCTGCGTCTATCATCTCAACCGCCCTTTCTGCATATTCAATGTGGGAGCTTCCAATGTTACCCACGAGCATCGCCGATGGGGCCTCTCTCCTTGCTATAGTGTAGGTCTCCTCAACCTCAGGGTGTTCAACACCTGCCCTCTGGCTTCCAAGTCCAAGTGCAATTCCAAGTTCCTCTGAGGCCCTTGCAAGTTCCCTGTTTATTTTGAGGGCTGCAGGGTGTCCGCCTGTAATTGCACTTATCATTATGGGTGATGAAAGCTCCTTACCCAGGAAATCTAGGCTTATATCTATCTTTTCCCTGTTTATCTCAGGTATGGCCCTGTGAACTATTTCAATTTCCTCGAAGCCTGTCCTCTTCCTGTACTCCACGTCACAGCTTGTGCACAGGATTAAATGCTCCAGTTTTCTATCCGAAATCATTTTAACGCCCTTCAAATTTCCCTTAATTTATAATCCTGAACTTTTCATCTTACTATGGTGTCTTCAAATTTCCCTTAACCCGCTGTCATGTGACAGGTGATGATAATGATCTATTTTCGGATCCTGGTGCCCCTAACAGCCTCTCCGCGGAGTGCCTTCATGACATTTCCAGGCACGCAAGCATTTATTATCTCTGATTCTACGCCCCTCTCTGCGAGAACCAGGAGTTCCTTTACCTTACCAACCATTCCACCTGTAACGTCGGTGGTCACTGTCCCATCAAGGGATTCGAGATCATCAAGGGATCCTATAACGTCAAGAAGCCTTGCATCAGGGTATTTCTTTGGGTTTCTGGTGTAAACTCCGTCTACATCTGTTCCCAGGATGACCCTCTCTGGCCTTAACCTGATGGAGAAGTGGTTTATGAGCTGGTCCCCTGATATCACGGAGAACCTCACACTGGGGTTTAAGTCAAGGACCACGTCACCGTAACTTACAGGAACCATCCCCTCCTTCAGGTAGGATTCTATCATTGAAAGATCAGCACCCCTGATACGGCCATTCTCTGCCCTTATGAAAGCCGATGGCGGCATGGAGACCGCCGGTATTCCCTCATCAAGGAGTGCATCACAGATATGTGTATTGAGTTTCCTGACCCAGCTCTGTGTGACTGCGGATCCAAATCTCAGCTTTCTGAATTCCTCCTCATCCTTTATTTCAGATCCTATCCCGTATTTTCGTGCGAATGGATGGCCGAATGATCCAGCCCCATGTATTATAATGATTGATGATGGTGAAGCGTCTGCAATCTCTGAGGCTATCCTCTGAAGGTTTTCTGAATCTATTTCAGGTTCCTCAGAGTCCTTTCTGGTAATTACACTTCCACCTACTTTGAGAATGATCATAAGATGCCCCTTTAAGTGATAAGAGTTTTACCTGATCAGACCCTCTTCTGAGAACCTGGCCTTCATTGCATTCCAGTCCCTGTTAAGGGCCTCAGCAACATCTTCTGCACAGCCAGGGCAGTATGCTATTATGCTCCCTCCTCCCCCAGCACCTGTGATTTTGGAGCCGGCTGCTCCTGCCCTTCTGGCCTCATAGACCATCATTGAAAGTTCCAGTGTGGACACACCCATGGCGTCAAGGAGCCCCTGGTTTATGTTCATAAGGTCCCCTAGAGGTTCAGGGTTGTTACTCAGAAGTGCCCTGTAGGCCCTGAGGGTTATCATCTCAACCGTGTCCATGATTCCATCCACGACAGCCGGGAACCTGCTTCGAAGTTCTGCGACTCCTGCAACCATCTCTGCAGTGTCACCTGAATGGTCCATGTGTGCTATTACAAGATCATGAAGCCGTGCATCAAATTTTTCCACATTCCTCTGACTGTCAAGGTACACCAGACCGCCATATGTGCTCACTGTGGTGTCAAGGGGACTTGCAGCTCCCTGGACTTCAAGTTCAACCCTGTGGGCCCTCGCTGCGGTATCCCCGGGTTCTGATTCCCTTCCATGGTATCCGTCAAGAGCCCCTATAAGTGCAACTGTGAGTGCCGCTGATGAGCCAAGGCCTGACCCCACCGGTATCTCCATTTCGATCTGAATACTGAGTGGTGAGCCATCATGATATAGCTGGAGAGCTTTACTAACGTAGTCAAGAATACCCCCTTGAGGGTTGGATTCAGATCTGAAATCAACTCCCAGGGATGGTATGGTAACCCGATTTTCAGATGAATCCCCTAGGGTTACGGTCACCCTTCTATCTATTGCAGCTGCAATCGCCGGTTTCCCATATACAACTGCATGTTCACCAAAAAGAATGGCCTTGGCAGGTGCTGATGCCCGTGACTTCAAGGTTTCACCCTCAGCCTCTCAGGACAAGGGAGGCGTAGCCCACAACTGAACTCTGGTCCCCTGTTATATCACCACTTGTGGCATACTTCAGGAGCCTGCACTCACTGGCACCGAGCATCCTGGATGCTGTGATGTTGGCGGCCACTGGCCCGTAACCACACATGGTTGCATTTAGTTCCGTGATAACACTGTACATACCTGTATCGTCCATTTGAGTTATCCTCTCAATTATCCTGCTGTCAATGGATCTGGCAACGTCACTGGGAGTGTAATGGGTGAAGTCAGTGCTTGCAATGACCACCGCGTCCCTCTCTGTCCTCTCAATCGCTATAGCCACTGCATGTCCAATGTCTGTGGCTGTCTCCTGGTCCTGCATCCACATTGTGATGGGGACTATTCTGAATCTATCTGTGAAGTACTGGATGAATGGTACATGGACCTCACAGCTGTGCTCTCCGAGGTGGGCGGTCCCATCAATATCAATGATGCCTGATTCCCTTACAATGGCCTCTGCAAGTTCGCTGTCAATATCCACGACACCGAGGGGTGTTTCCCATGCTCCCCTCTGCATCAGTGAGACGCCTGACCCCATGCCTGTGTGGTTGGGGCAGATTATCACGAATGTTTCAGGTATACCATCTGATACCAGCTCATGGTATGCGTGGGCTGCCACAGGTCCTGAGTACATGTAACCTGCGTGGGGGGCGATCACCCCCTTTATTTTCCTGGCGGAACCCCTGACTGGGAGGCCTCCTGGCCCCAGTTCATGGTTGAAGCACCACTCAATTCGCCTTCTGAGCGCTGCAGGGTCCCGCTCATAGAAAGCTCCCGCCACTGCAGGTCTTCTTATCATAGAACCACTCTAAATTTTCAGTTCAAATTCAGTGGGAGGCACATCCAGGTCCTCATCCTCCTTGAGCACACCCTTCTCCCTGAGAAGCTGCCTTGCCAGGAGCCAGTAAACAAGGGCTATGGCCTTACGGCCCTTGTTGTTGACGGGTATTGCAATGTCAACATTTCCAAGGAGGTTCTCTGTGTCGCAGAGTGCCACAACAGGCAGGCCTATCTGTTTGGCCTCGACTATTGCCTGTGAATCTGATCTTGGATCAGTGGCAACCAGCACCTGTGGTTCAATGAACTTTGCATAGTTGGGGTTTGTCAGTGTCCCGGGGATGAACCTGCCTGGTATTGTCCTTGCACCTGTCACCTCACCGAATTTCCTGACAGGTTCCTGTCCATACTGCCTTGTGGATACGGCCAGTATATCGTCTGGTTCATACTTTGCAAGGAACTTTGAGGCCGCTATTATCCTGTCATTTGTTTTCCTTATATCAAGGACGTAGAGTCCATCTGATCTCACACGGTAGATGTATTTCTCCATATCAGCTGTCTTCTGCTGTGTTCCAATGTGCAGTCCTGCTGCAAGGTATTTGTCTAATGGTATCAGTAGTTCTGACAATATATCACCTCAGTAAGTTTGATGTTAAAATGGCAGTTCAGCCATGCTTGAATATGGAATCTCTTCCTGTATGCGTATGAGTTCATTCAGTTTGGCTATCCTCTCACCGCCTATAGCGCCTGTCTTGATGAGTGGTGCGCCGAATGCCACTGCAAGGTGGGCTATTGTATCATCTGTCGTCTCACCTGACCTGTGGGAGACCACAGGGGTGTAACGGTTCTCACGGGCAAGTTTGACTGTCAGGTAGGTGTCTGTGAGCGTACCTATCTGGTTTGGTTTAATTATTATACCATTGGCGGCACCCATCTCTATGCCCTCTCTGAGTATCTCCCTGTTGGTTACGAAGATGTCGTCACCGCAGATTATGCAGCGGTCCCCTACAAGTGATGTGAGTTCCGCAAATCCTTCGAAGTCGCCCTCATGGAATGGGTCCTCAACATAGTACATGTCGTAGGTCTCAATGATTTCCCTGACAAACTCTATCTGTTCACCGGTGTCCTTCTGGACCTTCTCCTGTTTGTAGACGTACTTCTCAATTTCAGGGTCCCAGAATTCACTTGCTGCAAGGTCCAGTGATGGTCTGACCTCAACGCCGAGTTCATCTGTGACCTCCTCACAGGCTGTTACCTGTATCTCAAGGGCATCATGGTTTGATAGGCTTGGCACCCATCCTCCCTCATCACCTTTACCTCCCGTGAAGGAGGGGTCCTTTTTCTGTATTAGTTCCCTTATCTTCTTATGGACTGCTGCATTTGCAAATACCGCCTCTGTTATGTCCTCTGCGCCCACAGGCACCACAAGGAACTCCTGTATGTCAGGTGCGTTCTCTCCAGCATGGGCTCCCCCGTTTATCATGTTGCCCAGAGGGTATGGTATGGCAGTTGCAAGGTTGCCACCCAGGAACCTGTAGAGGGGCATATTGTATGATGACGCGGCTGCCCTGGCGGTTGCCATTGAAACAGCCACCACAGTGTTTCCCCCCAGTGATGAGAGGTTCTCTGTTCCATCAATCTCCTTTAAAACGAGGTCTATGTCCTGCAGGTCCACGGCATCCATTCCTATGAGTTCTGATGAGATTATATCCTCGACCTCTGTTATGATCTCATCAACCCCACCTGATGGGAAGGCTGTGACCTCCCTGGAACCTGTACTTGCACCGCTGGGGGCTGCTGCCCTTCCAAAGCCGTTCCAGGTTATAACATCAACCTCAACCGTTGGGTTTCCCCTGCTATCAAGAATTTTTCTTACTCTAACATCTTCAATTATACTTTCCACAAAAACACCTCACAATAAACTCTACATGGAAAAATAGTGGTTTATTAGAGTTTATTTGTCTCTTCTAACATCCAGTGGCATTACCTTCTTTTCAAGTTCCTTCCTGGCTATATCAACGGGGTCCAGTGAATCCTCAATATCAACCTGGGGTCTTGCACCCATTGATATCTGGAGTGCCCTGGCACCTATCAACCTAGCCCTTTCAAAACGTGTGAGTTTTTTTGACGCCATTCCATTGCCTCCAAGAAAAACTTAAAATAGAGGTTCTTGGATTGTTTTGATGGGACCGCCGAGATTTGAACTCGGGTCTCCAGCGTTCCGGTGCTGACCATCCCCGTTCCAGTTGAAAAGCACTGAAACTTCTTCAATGGCTGGGAGGATGGACCAGGCTACCCTACGGTCCCCTACCATGTATCAACATGTGAAATTAGCATTCGTCTGCAGCAGTACCTCTTAAGACCCAGGTCATCAAGGACATCCTTTGGGTCCTCTCCATCAGCCACTCTTTTCTGATACTCATCGAAATAGGCTGATACCGGTTTTCCGCAGCTTAAACATCTTACTGGAATCATACTGAATCATTCTACTCTCTATTTTATAAAATAAAAATATATAAAGTTATCGCCTGATCTACCTGTAACTCTTCTGTCTCCTTGCACGGGCGCCGCGTCCACCGTACTTCTTGGGCTCTGAACGCCTGGGGTCCCCTACAAGCATTGTCCTGTCGTACCTGACAAACTTCTCTTTGAGGTCCATGTCACCTGTCCATTCCACAAGACCCCTGGCTATGACCATCCTTGCAGCCTCTGCCTGACCTACGACTCCTCCTCCAACGACCTTGATGTTTATGTCCACATCATTAACGATATCACCGGCCAGCTTCAGTGGTTCCATGATCTTGAGCCTTGCAAGTTCAGGTGTGTAGAGCTCCACAGGCACCTTATTGATTCTCACTCTACCCTTACCTTCACTGATGGTTCCCCTTGCAATGGCAGTCTTCCTTTTGCCACTTGTATGAACAACCTTCCTCATGATTACACTCCCTAAATTAGAATTTAGCACCCAGAAGTTCTGAGAGTTCTCCAAGCTCCATTCCCTTCTTTATGTTACCTGCCCTTGCTTCAGGTATTTCAATCATTTCTTCATCCTTGAATTCCCTTGGAACACCAACATATGCCTTAAGTCCCTTGAAAGCCTCTCTGCCCCTTGATTTCCTGTAGGGAAGCATTCCCCTCACGGTTCTTCTGAATATGTCATCGGGTCTTCTAGGGTACTTTGGACCCATTCTGCGGGGGTTTGATATGCTGGCCCTGTCAATCCTCTGCTTGTACTTTCTGTATGCCCACTGCTTTGAGCCTGTGATTATGATTTTCTCAGCATTGAGGACAACCACTTCCTCCCCTTCCAGGAGTTTCTGGCTGACCACACTTGCCAGTCTACCGAGAATATGTCCTTCTCCATTGATGATCATGAGCAACACCTTATTCTATTATCCTGATGTTCTTTATGGTAGGATTCTCTTCAACGATCTTTCCGAGTGTCAAGCACTCTCCACCAGCGCCCTCTATCTTATCCCTGGCTGTCTGTGAAAACGATAGGGCGACCACCTGAACCTTATGGTCAAGGCTACCGCTTCCAAGGACCTTTCCAGGTACGATTACAGTTTCATTTTCATCTGTGTACCTGTTTATCTTGGAAATGTTAACGGCGGCCCTGTTCCTTGTGGGTCTTTCGAGCCTCCTTGCAACGTCCTTCCAGATCGCCGCGCCCTCCTGGGATGATTTCTTTCTGAGGTTGCGTATGAGTTTTATGAGATTAGGATTTGTCTTGGTAATCTTCCTAGCCATGACTTAGCCTCCTTCACAAAATGTTATTACCCCTTCTGCCTTGTCTCTGAGGATGTCACATGCCTTAAGAAGGACATCCCTGGGGTCAACTGATCCGTCGGTCTCTATCCTGAATATGAACTTGCCTTCCTCATATCCCACAATTATTGCTCCTTTATCACATGCCCTCACACAGCTCTTGCACATTGAACAGTTTTCAACGTCAAGTACCTCAGGTTTCCCTGATTCTCCTCCAAGAACTCCCCTTGGACAAGCCTCCACACATTCCAGGCACTCATCGCATTCCTCTGTGAATGTTATCCTGGGGTAGTACTTGTATGCGCATGCTGCTGTGGGCTGCCACTTGGCATGCTCCATCCCCACCCCGAGCTGTGCCACAGCCTCCAGTTCAACCTCATCCTCATCCCCCAGCTTCACCAGGGGTATATCGGGATATACCGGTTTGACTGCAGGTGTCTCTGATAGAAGATCCCTGGAGTAGACGACACCGGGACCCTTCTTTTTGAGTGTGAATGATACACTGCATTCGGAGCAGTATTCCTCACAGTCACACTCCTCAGGCATTTGCAGGCCCTCAATGAATTCAGGGTCAGCTTTGAGGGGTACCAGTCCAAGCCTGTGGGCGAGTACCTCATCAAACATCCTGGCGTCGTTCCTGTACATGTTAACGTACTCGATCGCCAGTGTGGGGACCTCCATCATGCAGATCCTCCTTATGGCGTTTATGAATGGAACGGTTACGCCACTGACCACAAAGACCATTTCGGTATCAGTTTTTTCCTTAAGAGCAATATCCATTTTAGACCCTTCTTCCCCTCTTACCTCCAGGTCTTCCTGTGCCATCATGAGGTATGGGAGTTACATCCTCAATTTTGCCTATCTTCATTCCTGCCCTTGCAAGGGCCCTTATGGCTGCCTGTGCACCGGGTCCTGGTGTTCTCGGGCCGTTTCCACCTGGTGCCCTCACCCTAATGTGAAGACCGACGATACCCTTCTCCTTTGCATCATCAGCCGCCCTTGTTGCGGCTTCCATTGCAGCAAAGGGTGAGGACTCCTGACGGTCAGCCCTAACAACCTTACCGCCGGACCACTGTGTGATGGTCTCTGCGCCTGTTATGTCTGTAATGGTGATTATTGTGTTGTTGAATGATGAGTAAATATTTGCGATTCCCCATTTTTCCTTTTCAGCCATTTTTATCTCTCCCGGAATTTATTCAGCATCCTGGGTTGCTTCGATCTGTTTTTTCATTGGGGATGATGGGTAAAATCCTATTTTGTCCTCTTCTCCCCTTTTAACTATGTATCCTGGGGCATCTATTTTTCTGCCGTCGAGGGCTATGTGGCCGTGAACCACCATCTGTCTGGCTTCTTTCACTGTTCTCGCAAGTCCCTTTTTGTGAACCAGTGTCTGGAGTCTTCTCCTAAGCACATCTTCCACTGTGAGGTCAAGGACGTCCTCAAGGTTTGCGCCTTCGTTGAGTATCCCTGCCCTCACGAGGTGTCCCAGGAGCTGTTCCCTCTCTCTCTTTGTGTGTTCACCTGATATACCCAGGAGGTACCTTGCATCCCTCCTGTATCTCCTCACCATTGTTTCTGCTTTCCAGACTTCCTTCTTGTTCTTGAGGCCGTACTTTGCCACAAGCCTGTTTTCTTCCTTTATTCTTTCAGCGTTCCATGGGTGAGGTGGAGTATCATACTTTTTTCTTGCCTTACGTGGGTGTCCCATTTTAACCTCTCCTTATCTACCTTTTCTTCCTTCTCACACCAACTGAGGAGCCCTTCCTGAACGTGGACTTTGTCCTCTGTCCCCTGACAGGTAATCCAAGTTCGTGTCTTCTTCCCTTGTAGCTTCTTGTTTTCTTCATACGGTTGAGGTCCTCTCTGAGGCACATGTCAAGGTCTGATTCTATGAGGTGCTTGTCCTCACCGGTCTCATAATCGTTACGCCTGTTTAGCATCCATGATGGGATATTGTACTTTGCAGGGTTCTTTATGGCCTCTTCAAGCCTCTCTATTTCCTCATCTGAAAGGTAACCTATCCTCTGGTTAAGATCATATCCTGCTGACATGATTATTGCCCTTGAAAGAGCCTTTCCAACGCCCTTTATACTTGTAAGAGCATTTTCCAGGGTCTTATTACCATCAATGTCCTTTCTGGCAATACGAACCATATGTTTGAATTCTTCTTCCATTCATTAACCTCCAGTAAGAGTGAATTCGCGGGACGGGGTTGCGAATTCCAGATAACAGTCGTAGGTGCAACATTGTTGCTTTAACCGACGCCGGGACTGGGATTTGAACCCAGGAGGAGCAAAGCTCCACAAGATTTCCAGTCTTGCGCCTTACCTGGCTAGGCTATCCCGGCATATGATGTATCATTTTAAGTGTATGGATTGAAGCCTATTTAAGTATTGCTATGTGTGGAATAACACCACATCCAGAGTACTCCAGGAGACTGTACCAAATCCATATCTCTAGGGGGACCGGCGCCACATCCGGGGATAGGTTCCAGGCTTCATGAAAACCTTATGTGTTTCAATAACAAGGCCGCTCTCTGCGGCCACAATGTCAAGGGATGGCAGCAGTGCCTCACCAACAGCCACAAGTTCCCCCTTAAGGGTCATCACCGCAACTGTGTCGCCCTTCTTTATGTTATCATCCAGCCCTGCTATGCCCCCACGTGCAAGGTCAGCACCATGGCATATTGCATCAACTGCAGAGTCAAGGATGACGGCACGGGGGAGATGGGATACTGCAAATTCCATTGGTAGAATGCATTCCCTCAGGAATCTTTCATCCCCATCCTCAACCCAGAACTGGTAGGCGTCCTTGAGGTCATGGAGTGTTACCAGGCCCTCCTCTGTGAAGGGACCCACACGTGTCCGTCTGAGTTCAGCCATATGGGCCCCTGTACCAAGGGCCTCTCCCACATCATGACAGTACTTCCTTACGTAGGTCCCTGCCTCACAAGCTATCCTGAAGAGAACATCCTGGCCATCAATCTCAAGTATATTAACATCATAGATGGTCCTTACACGGAGCTCCCTTTTAACAGCTGACTTGAGGGGGGGTATCTGGAAGATCTTTCCCTGAAACTCCCCAAGTACCTCCTTTATCCTGTCCTCATCCACCTCCCTGTGAACCCTCATGAGGCATACGTATTCCTTGGGGGCCTCAAGGAGGAGCTGCATGACCCTTGTTGCCCTGTTTATGCCCAGGGGAAGAACACCTGTAACCTTGGGGTCCAGTGTGCCCCCATGCCCCACCTTCTCTGCGTGGAGAATGTCCCGGACCCATACATCCACCTGATGGGAGGTGGGACCAGATGGTTTATCAAGGTTAACAACGCCATAGGATATATGGGTTTCAATGTCCCTCTCATGGGGCGGGCACCCATATGCAGGGTCTGTACTTGACTCCTTTAACTCTATGAATTCTGCCATGAGGGATACCTGCAAAAATAAGAGGTGGGTTTATTCAAGGGCTTCAAGTTCCTTCTTTATTTCATCGATATCATCGGATTTGATCTCTATTTTTTTCTCTGTTGGTTCAAGGTGTCCTATGTTACACCTCCTGTTCTTAACATTGACACCCACAACTTCAACGAAGTTTTTGTCGATGATATCAAGTATCACGCATTTTTCACCGGCTTCTCTACCTGCGGTTTTCACACATACTCTTCCAACTTCTATTGCTGCCATTAAATCACCTCGGTAACTTTTAGTATGATTTCAGCCACGCCTTCAGCGTCAAAATGGCTGGTGTTTATCACAATGTCGTATACCTCAAGGTCATCCACATCTATACCGTGAATCTCCCTGTACCTGTGGGCTTCACTGGCCTCACGTATCCGGATCTCATTCTTGACCGTCTCCAGGTCCTTGGATTCCCGGATACTTATTCGCTGTGCCCTCACATCAAAGGGTGCCATCAGCAGGACCTTCAGATCCGCCCTTGCAAAGTGTGCAGAGAGTCTTCCCTCAAGTATGAGGTCCTCATGTTCATCTGCAAGTCTGGCCTGTCTCCTGTCGATCTCTATGTCTATCTCTGGATTCTCCTCTGCGAGTTTGCTGAACTCCAGTATGTCAAGTTTCCTCTCAGCAGCCATCTGCCTGAAGACATCACCTGCAGATACACAGGGTATCCCGGTCCTCTCAGACAGAATCCTGGCAACGGTTGTTGTGCCAGTGCCGGCCAGACCACCGATGGTTATGATCATTATGACCTTGCCTCTTTCTTAAAGACTTTGCGTGCGCAGCTTGAACAGTAGTAACCACCGTATGGTCTGTTGGGTCTCTTCTTGGATTTTGAGAGTTTTCTTATCTCGTAGGGTCTTCCTCTTGGAACACCATGGAGTGGCTTTCCGCAGCCAGCACATACATGCTTTGATGGTTTCTTTCTGCGGTAATGTATAACCGTCCTTCCTCCAGGAGTTCTCTTGAAGATTCTCTTATATGATCTGGATCTGTATCTTAACTCTGGCATTTCAATCTCTCCATAACGTTACATTCCACCTTTAAGTCCCATGAACTTTCTGAATATCTGGGACATTGCAAAGGAGCATAAGATGTACCAGCCAAGCCATCCTATGGCATAGGATGGGGCGTTTGGTGGCATGCCATAGAACATGTGCCACAGGGGGACAAGGAGGACATAGTATGCAACCTGGGGCAATATCACCAGTGTATTGACTATGTGCGGTTCCTGTCCCATCCAGTAGAAGACAAGGATTATGGGTACGAATGTGACTATCATTGGCTTGAATGACATGGTCATCATTTCGCGCTGTTTGTCCATGAACTCCATCTGTTTTTTCTGGATCTCCTCAAGCGCCTGCATGTCATTCTTCTTTCTTGCCTCCATCATCTCCTGCTGGAACTCCTGCATTTCAGCTTTAAGTTCTTCGAGCCTTTCCTGGTCCACAAGCAATTTGTTTGCCAGTGTTATGATAAAGGCCACTATTGCTGATATCAGGAATACCGTGAGGATGGGGTTCTGTGGATTCGGGTCCATTGCAATAAATGGACCGAATACAGCGTTCAGTGCCCCGTATACGACTTCAAGCACCATTTTTGTTTCCTCTTTATCTTACTCCAGAATGTTCTTCATCTCACTGACTGCAGACTCAAGCTGGTTGTTGTGGTTCTTAACAATCTTAACAGTTGCGCCTGTGAGTGTGGCGTAGGCCATTGCAGCTGCCCTGTTCATCTGCTGATGGAGGTCGATCTCCTGCAGGGATTCCATATCCCTGTTTCTGGAAGTATCACTAATCCTTCTTGTGAAGATCTCCTCTGGATCAGCCTCCACAAGCACAAACATGTCAGGTTCCAGTTCCTCAAGAACCCATACTGGAAGACCTGGCAGAAAACCAGCAGGCGTCTTTATGGTGCAGTGTGTGTCGACGATTATATTATTTTCCAGTGACCTTTCTCTTATACTTTTCGCAGCCGCCCTCTGTATCTCCTTCTGGACTCCAGGTTCAAGGGTTCTCATCTGGTCCCTGTTTTCAACAAGTCCCTTTTCACGGGCTATTTCAAGCATGACATCGCCGTAATTCACATTGAGGTAGTCAAGCTCCCTGAGGGTGTTCTCAAGGACCGTCGTGCTTCCTGAACCAGGTATACCTGCAACTACAACAACCTTCATTGTACCACTCCCATGGATTAAAATTATCCTAATCTCCCAGGAAGCTTCTGAGTATGGGGTGCATATCCATCAGCTGCTCCTGGGCAATCTCCTCATAGAGCCTGTAAACTATACCCACCGTTAGAAGGACACCTGTACCTCCACCAAGAGAACCCGTCAGGTCAGCCACAAATGCGAGGAGCCCGACAAATGCCCCTCCCAGGATCGTTATTGTGGGTATGTAGCGTTTCAGTATCTTCTCGAACTGCCCCCTGCTGCTCCTGAAACCAGGAATCTGCATACCCATCTGGTAAAGCTGTTTTGCAACATGCTTTGGACCTATGTTACTTATCTCAACCCATAGCCAGGCAAAGAGGACGCAGAGCCCTATGAATACAACCGCATAGAACAGTACCTTGAATGGGTCCAGTATGAGGGCGTCGATTGAGCGTGGAGCTGTGAGAAGATATGCGAGCCCATCAACCGCCTGCCCATTGCTTACAGTACCGAGTATGGGGTATCCAAGTTTCTGGAACACGTTTGCCATTAGCTGAACATTCAGGAGGAGCGCGCTTGTCAATATAACGGGCATGTTACTGGCGTATATGAAACGCAGGGGGTACTTTCCAACAGCACCCCTTGAGAGCCTTTTACCCCCTCCCATGGATATGGGTATTTCCACCCTCATACTCTCAGCATAGACCACGACGAGGAAAACCCCAATGAGGGCCAGTACAGGGAGGACGTAGTACTGGAAGTCAGGGCTCTGCCCTGTGAAGAGGAGGTAGAGGAAACCTGTTATTCTACCGGCGGGTACCCCTGGCTGGGTGGGTGCAGAGAGGGGGTTGAAGGCACCTACAATTATCTCCTGTGATACGCCTGCTGCAATGAAAAGTCCAACACCGCTACCAAAACCCCATTTGGATACAACCTCATCGAGGAATATTATGAGTATTCCTCCAATGGTGAGCTGCAGTATGAGTATCCAGACAAACTGGGGGGCTGAGGGTGCCAGTGACCCTGTCAGTACAAAGATCAGTGCCTCAAAGAATGTGAATACTATGGCAAGGAGCTTCTGCAGTCCCTGGAAAAAGGCCCTATCCTCATGCTTCGAGAGGTCCAGTTTCAGTATCTTACCTCCAACCAGGAGCTGAAGTATGATTGATGCTGACACAATGGGTCCTATACCCAGTGTGAGTATTGAACCAAAGTTTCCTGCAAGAACAGCCCTCAGCTGGGCAAACTGATCCACAGCCCTCGGACTTAAACCGTAGAGTGGTATCTGGGCGAGGAAGAAGTATAGGACAAGGATTATGCCTGTCCATTTGAGTTTTTCCCTGAAGGGTACCCTGTAGTCAGGTGATTTTACCTGTGGCAGGACTGAGAATATGGGCTCAAATTTTTCCTTCAACTGCTCCACTCCTTGTCAATGCTGTTTACTCTATCACTTCAGCCTTTCCCCCGGCCTCTGTGATCTTCTCAACGGCATTCTCAGAGAACTCAAGGGCCTTGATATGGACGGGTCGTGTGATCCTTCCGCTTCCAAGGACCTTTTCAAATCCAAGGTCCCTTACATCCAGCACCACCATCCCGTCCTCTTCAGATGCGATTCCCTTCTCAAGGAGGTCAGGAATCCTTTCGTCTATGTAGGCAAGGTTGACTGTTTCCAGCCTCTTTATGAGTTTCTGGGGCCTTTTGAAGCCGTACTTTCCAAAGTGTTTCGGGTCGTACTTGACGATCCATGTCCAGTGGTGTTTGTGTCCACCTGCCTGTCCTCTGCCTCCGCGGTGACCTGCTCCCCTTCTCTTCTTGGAGCATCCTCCACCCACGGTGCGTGAGCCCCTCATCCTTGTGATCTTTCGTCTTTTTCGGATCATGAGTAATTCCTCCGCTTAGATCATCCTCTTCAAGAGGTCATTTATCTTCTCTCCACGGTATCCGAGGCTTCCGCCCTCATTGAAGGACTTTTTTATGGCCTCATATCCCTTTCGTGGTGGGTGTAACCTGAACACAGGTTTTATTCCTGCATCCTCAAGTTTAACCTCACCCCTGAATACAGCCCCTGCAAATTCTTCCACTGAATCATACTCTGTTTTTTCCTTTATGTATTCATCGGTTAACCTTTCCCCTCCGATGATTCTTGCCCTCTTGGCTATCATGGCTGTCAGGGTTTCCTGGTCAATTTCACCCCAGGTTATGTAGTCCTTGGCCTTCTGGAGCATGCCAAGGTAGCTGGGTGTGTCCTCAACCAGTACTGCGTGGTTTATCCTGTTGAGTCTTAACATCTCCATGGTGTCAGCTATGTCCCTTCGGACACCCGCTGATCCCCTTACCCTTACTACTGCTAACATCTGGAATCACCTTCAGGTACTGCAAACACCCAGATTTTTAAGGTCCTTTTCGCTTGCCTTTACCTTGCTCAGCTGTTTGAGGGCATCGAAGGTTGCCCTGGCAAAGTTGACTGTGGTCTGTGTCTGTCCACGTGTATGTGACCAGACAT
Organism: Methanothermobacter sp.; assembly: GCF_030055435.1. NCBI lineage: Archaea > Methanobacteriati > Methanobacteriota > Methanobacteria > Methanobacteriales > Methanobacteriaceae > Methanothermobacter > Methanothermobacter sp. Next base: position 39,474 of record NZ_JASFYG010000005.1, on the reverse strand, counting down.
CATCTATACCTGCAAGCCTCATTATGGTCTTGCCAACGTCACCTATTGCAAGTCCAACGCCACCCGGTGCTGGTATGAGGGTTACGCGGACACTTCCACTCTTACCTGAGACCTTGAAGGGTACCGTGTGTTCCCTTCCGCAGACACATCCCCAGTCACCGCAGCCTCTTCTGACCTTTATAAGGTTGAATTTTGCATCGTCAACTGCCTTCCTGATTGCAGGTCCAACCTCTCTGGCCTTGCCCTGTCCGAGTCCAACGTATCCATCCCTGTTGCCCACTGCAACTATGACCCTGAAGTTGACCTTCCTTCCTGATTTGTGCATCCTCTGGACAAGGTTAACGTCAATGACCTCCTCCTCGAGGTCAGGAAGCAGTGCATCGATTATCTCAAGTTCCATTATTGGGTGTCCCTCTTCAAAGATCTCATCGATACTTGTTATGACACCCTCCTTCACAAGGCGTCCAAGGTTGGTCCTTGGCTCCCATTCCTCCATGTTGAAGTTCATAATCATACCTCTTCATCTATCCTGTTTTTTATTTCTTCAAAGTGTTCAGGCAGGTCCTCAGGGGAAAGACCCCTTTCAAGGTACCTTGAAAACCTCTTCTTGCGTTCTTCCTCGTCAAGGGATTCTGCATATTCCTTTATGTGTTCGCCCCTTATCCTTGATTCGTCGGGAATTACTGATTCACCGTGTGGTACTTTGAGTCCTGCGTCAACAGCCCCTTTAAGTGCTGCGAATACCTTTGAGCCCCTTATGGCAGGTCTGAGTCCTATGTCAAGGACTGCTTCCTCTATACCTGCTTTCAGAGCCCTTTTACCGCAGAGGTATCCTGTCAGGTATGCTGCTGCTGTATTGCTTGTGCCTCCAAGCCATCCCATTTTCTGGAGCTGCTTTGAGTGGGCTGAGACCAGTGTTTCGTCTCCATTCATTCCCACATTGATTATCTGTGCAATAACATGATATGTGGTTATTCTGACAACAAGCCGGGATTTGCCTCTTTCCACCATCTTATAGCGGGCCCGGTAATCAGTTTTACCTTCCCTTCGTCTTCTAAATGCCATCTTGTATCTTGGTCCATGTGCCAATCAGATCCCTCCTATCTTAGCATGTCGTGGTCCCGGGCATAGGTTTTCATGTAAGATTTGCTCTTGAAGGCTCCGCCCTTTGCCATCTTGTAGAGTTTACGATAGGTGCTCTTGTTTATTTCACGGTTGTCCCTCATCTTCCGTAGGTCCTTCCTTAGAGCCCTTATTGTGGTCATCCATTCCTCTTTCCTTGGTTTTCTGGCGCCCTTAGCACCTTTTATGCTTCCAGGCCCTCTTCTTCTTCCTTTCTTTTTCTGTTGGGCTATCTTTTTTGACCTGTAACTGCTTATGCCCTTTTTTGGTTTAGCCTTTATTGCGCCGTCCTTTATTAGCTGCTTTACACCGTCCCTGGTTATTGCCCTTGAGACCTCGTCGATCCTCTCAGGGTCAATCCATATCCTGTTAACCCCTACTTTCAGTATGTCTGCAGCTAATCTTTTCTGAGTAGTAAGATTCATTCAAGAAACCTCCTTGTGTCCAGCAATTGCTGATAGACCCGAAAAATCGGGCATCCCCTTAAAATGTTTTCCTGGACTGGAAAATAAGACCCCTTCCAGTCCATATTATGGATTCAGAACCTTTATGCCAAGTTCCTTTGCCTTTTCAAGCATGAGCGTCTTCTTCCTGGCACCCACAGTTGATGCTATCCTTGCAGCCTGTGTTTCAGGGTCCAGGTCCTCAAGTTCCCTCATATTGGAAACAAGTATGTCCTCATATCCTGATGGGTGGAGACCCCTCTGGTCCCTTGGCTTCCTGTAGCCAATCGCAGGCATTGCAGGTTTGCCCTTTTCGTATCTTCTCATTTTACTTGTTCTACCCCTGGGCCTCCTCCACTTTTCTCCCAGTTTTTTATATCGGGCGTATTCCTGTCGCTTAAATTTTTTCCTCATCGAATCACCATCCCTACTCCTTGCTCACAAGGTATATGCCGTCCTGGAAAACCCTTGGGTCCCTTCCCTTAATCTTGGTGGCCTGTTCAAGATTCGCCATTGTCTGTCCCACGTGTTCCTTGTTGATACCTGTTACTTCAACCTCGTCGCCCTTTACCTGAACCTTTGTATCTCCAACGATCTTTGCGGTCCTTGGGTGGCGTTCCCCGAGGAAGTTCTCTATTAAAACCTTATCCCCTGCCACCTTCACACTCATCGGAAAGTGGGCATACACTATCTTCATGCGGTAAGTGAAGCCCTCGGTGACGCCCCTTATCATGTTGTTTATATGGGCCTTAACTGTCCCTATCATTGCCTTGTCCTTTTTCTTTGGGAATTTGACCTCAAGGACCACCTTATCGTCTTCAACGTCCATTGATATCTCTGAGTGATTAAATTTTCGGGAGAGTTCACCCTTTGGACCCTTAACCTTAACTTCACCATCGATGGTGACGTTAACATCCTCAGGGATGGGTATTTCTTCCCGGATAATAGCTGCTAGAACCATTTTATCACCTAGTAGACGTAAGCCAGCAGTCTACCGCCGATACCCCTGTCCTTGGCCTCTTTATGGGTCATTATTCCCTCAGGGGTTGACACGATTATTATCCCAAAGTTCTTAGCTGGCAGATATCTTTTCTCAAATTTCTCGAATTCGTCCTTTTTAACAGCGTGTCTGGGTTTTATAACCCCGCACTGGTTTATGTTTCCCTCTAGTTCAACGATGAATTTTCCAGCCCTGCCGTCGTCAACGTATTCGAATTCCCCGATATAGCCTTCCTTTTGCATTGTTCTCAGCACACGCCCTATGAGTTTTGATGCAGGACTTATCCTGCACTTTACATTACCCCTTATCTCATTGTTCCTTATGTTGGTCAGGGCGTTTGCGAGAGGATCCATAAGAGTCACAGTAAACACCTCTTTCAGTTGTACTTTTTAAACCCGATTTTAGGTGCAAGTTCCCTGAAGCACTGTCTGCAGAGCATTAATCCATATCTTCTGACAAGTGCAGAGTGATCCCCGCATCTTGAGCATTTCCTTGATGCCTTTCCATATTTCCTTGGCAAAACAATCACCTTCAGACTATTTTAACCTGGAATTTTTCCTTCATAAAGTCGATTGCCTCTTCACGGCTGACCCTGTGCTTTTCAGGAACCTTTTTGCGCTGTATCCTTCGTCTGCTTATCCTGTGACCTGGTTTCTCAAAGGTTACAGAAAGGTTCATGCCGAATATCCCTATCTCAGGGTCGTACTTCATTCCAGGTATGTCGATGTGTTCCTCTATACCCATTGAAACATTACCATATTCATCGAACTGGCTGGCCTTCAACCTGTTCCCTATTCCCTCAAGGAACATTCTGAGTACCTTTTCGGCCCTTTCACCGCGAAGGGTTACCTTGCATGCTATGGGCTGCTTCTTCCTTATACCAAACTCAGGGTTTGTGACCTTTGAGTGGGTCCTCACAGGCTTCTGGCCTGTCATCTCCTTAAGAAGCCTTTCAGCCCTCGCAAGCCTTTCACCCCCTTCACCGACACCTATGTTAAGGGTGACCTTGAATATCCTTACTTCCTCCATGGGGTTCATCTATTTACCTCCCGGAAGTGATATCACTGACTCGTCCTTTCCAATGACAAACACGTAATCCTTGAGTGTTAGGAATGTCTTCCTTGCCTCGGTCTCAATGACTGCCGTGTTTGGCATTGATGACCTGGTTATGTTTATCTTCTTGATTCTTCCAATCTCACCTGTATGACGGCCCCCTGTTACAAGGCCAAGGCTGCCCTTCTCAAAGGGTATTCTCTCAAGGATTTCCTGTTCAGGCACAGCCAGCTTTACAACATCTCCCACACGGAACTCGTCCTCTGAGAGGTAGTTGCGGCCGTCGTGGAGGTTGAGCTGGGTTTTTCCACCCCTAATGGTTGTCTTGTTAACTATCTTGCAGAGCTTGAAGCCCGCATTCTCCTCACCAATGGGATGTAAGACCAGCCTTCCCCTCTCATCAGGGAGCACCCTGTAGACCTCACCTGTGCGGGGTATGCTCACAACGTCCATGAACCCCACAGGGAATTTGTAGTTCTTCCTTGGCCTTCCGTCCACCAGGATCTCACCACTATTTATGATTCTCCTGGCTTCCCTTGCATTATCTGCAACACCGAGGATGTCCCTCACAATGATCATCAGGGGCAATGATGCCTCAATTGGGTGGGGACCTGGGGATGGTTTTACAGTCCACTTGTATTCCTTGGGATGAATGGGCCAGTGACTTGGTGATTTGAAACGTTTAAGGTGCTTTCTTGATGCCATTATCGCCATGTTATCCCTTCCGTTCTAATATTTTCATTCTCTTCTCATCGTCAAGGTTTAGGTCAATTATTCTGAGGTTTGAGGGGTGTATTGGAAAGTAAACTGAGGTTCCATCCACCTTCTGTATTGTGGCGCCCTCAACGTAGACCCTGTACCTTTTGAGGTCCACCTTCTCCACCTTACCCTCGTGTCCCTTGAAGTCCCCGCGGAGAACTTCAACCTTATCTCCCTTTCTCACTGGGAGGGACCTTCTACCGTACTCCTCCCTGAGTTCCCTGCTTAGAGGTGCGCTCATCATTTTGCGACGAACGTGTAATGGTGCTTCATAAATGTATTTCCTCTGCTTTCTGGGTTGTTTTGACATTCTATCACCCTTATACTATTATGCTGGCTGCACTTCCCACGCTGGGCCACCTGTCAGCTGCTTCCTTTGCAACAGGACCCCTTATCTCTGAACCCTTGAGGACTCCCTCTGGGCTCACTATAACTGCAGCGTTGTCCTCGAATTTCACCCTCAATCCGTCAGGTCTTCTGTATTCCTTTTTCTGTCTCACAACAACAGCGTTGAGGACTTCCCTCCTCATGTCAACTGTTCCCTTCTTCACAGAGACCACTACCATGTCGCCAACACCGGCTGCTGCGAGTCTCCTTCGAACACCCTTGTATCCTCTGACAGAGATTATCTCAACTTCCCTTGCGCCTGTGTTGTCAACACACTGGAGTCTGGCCCCTACAGGTAAAGCCCTTGTAACCTTGGATGCTATTGCTTTCATCTTAGTCTTCCCCCTTCACCTCGACAACTACAAAGTTCTTAGTCTTGCTGAGGGGTCTGCATTCAGCAATTTTCACTGTGTCCCCTACCCTGACATCTATGCAGTCAGGTTTGTGAGCCTTTATCTTGGATTTTCTCTTTTCGTATCTCTCATATTTGCGTATAAATTTGTAGAAACTCCTTTCAACGGTTACTGTCCTTTCTGCCTTGTCACTGACGACAGTTCCTTCCAGTATCTGACCCCTCAATGGGAGGTTCCCGTGGAAAGGACAGTTAGGATCACTACATTTAGATTTAGGTTCTGGAACATCAATGCCGACCATTCTATCACCACTATGGTTTTCTAAATTTCTTCTTTATTCTCTCCTCAGGACGAGCTATCAGAGCTCCACCATCAATCTCAACCACTTCACCCTCTGGTGTTCTGAAATGGAAGACGGCTATTTCCTTTGGGATCATTACTTCCCTGCCATCCTCCAGTTCAATTTTAAGGGTGTTCCTGGTTTCATCCACGACTCTTCCCGCTAACCCCTGAATGTCCCTGTGAACACTCCTGGCTATTCTCACAGAAAGGCCAATAAGCTCATGTCTGAAAATGTTATGGGGGGTTATCAATACAAACCCCTACCTTATCTCTATTGTGTCTGATGAAAAGCCCATATCCGCTAGAACTTCCTTGACCTTCTTCTTATGGTCCCCCTGAAGTTCTATCTGGCCTTTCTTGGCAGTACCTCCACAGGCACATTTTGCCTTCAGTATCTTTGTGAGCTCCTTTATGTCTATATCGTGTTCATCGATGCCCTCTATGATGGTCATCACTTTACCAAATCTTCGCCTCACTGTGTATACCTTTAATGTCTGAACTTCGCGTGCTATTTCCTCGCAGACGCAAAGTTCCTCCGGAAGACCGCAAACATCGCAGATTTTCATTTATTTCTCCTTCTATTTTTCATTCATGATGGTGAGAACACGGGCTATTGTTCTTCGGATTTCTCTCATCTTTCCGGGATTTTCATGGATCCCGGCAGCAGCGCTCTTGGAAACATATCTGGCGTATTCTGCCTTGAGCTCATCCAGCTTCTTCTGGAGTTCCTCCCTATCCATTTCCCTTATCTCTTCGCTCCTAAGTATCGCCATTTCGATCCCTTCTATTCACTGATATAAATCTGTCCATATATATTACTTTTCAGATTCTTCACCATCTGTGTCCTCTTTTCCCGCTTCTTCCGCTGCTTCAAGGCCTTCCTCGAGATCCTCAATCTCTTCAAGATCCTCGATCTCTTCTATTTCCTCGAGATCCTCAATCTCTTCAAGATCCTCGATCTCCTCCACGGCTTCAACCTGTTCTTCAGCTTCTTCTGAGGGAGTTTCAGTTATTTTAGGAGCCTCTATTTCAACCTTGTCTGGAAGTACAACCTCGGGAGGCATTATGCGGACGTACACTCCAAGAACACCTGGCTTGAGCTGCACTGTTGCGAAGCCTTCCTTAACGTATTTGGTTGAGGGTTCACCGCACTTCTTTATGTAACCGTCTGTGAATTTGGCTGTGGCTGAACGGGCACCCCTTATCTTACCTGAGATGGTAACTTCAACACCCTGGGCACCTGCAGCCATGATCCTCCTCATGGTGGTGTATGCAACCCTTCTGAAGTGCATTCCCCTCTGTAGCATTGCAGCTATTTTGTGGGCCATTATGCGGGGGTTGAGTTCAGGCACATCGACCTCCTTGACCTCAACCTGGGGGTTTTCAAGGTTGAACTTGGTTTTGAGTTTCTGGGTAATGGCCCTCACCGTCTTACCGCCACGTCCAATTACCATACCTGGCCTTTCAGCGTAGACGACAACCATTGTACCCATAGGTGTGACCTGAACGTCCATGCCACCGTAGCCTGCCCTTTCAAGTTCCTTTTCAAGGTATTCGTCTATCCTCGTCCTTCTGAGCCCTTCAATGACAAAATCTTTCTCTATCAAGATTTATGCCTCCCCCAGAACTATCTGAACGTGTGTTGTTGGTGTGTTGAATGGTGTAGCCCTTCCAAAGGCCCTGGGAATCCAGCCCCTTATAACTGGACCTCGGTGACTGGATATGTGGATTATCCTGAGTTTCTCGGTGTCGAGTCCCTTGTACTCTGCATTGGCCTCGGCATTTTCAAGTACCTTCAGTATCTGACTTGCTGCCTTCACAGGGTAACGGCCGCTGGCCCATCCATTGAGGCCTCTCCTGTGAGCGACCTTCCGGTTGTATCTCTTGAATGCCACCGGCCTCTCCATCCTGCTAACCTCTTTAAGGTATCTTTTGGCCTTCTCCAGTTCCATTCCCCTGATCTCCCTGCATATCTCCACAGCGTGCTTTGGTGAAATTTTGAGGTGAGTCCCTGAAGCCCTAGCTGTTTTTGACCTATCTTCCTCTTTATAAGCGTATTTAACCTTAGCCATTGTCTAGTCTCCTTATTTAAGAGGCACGAACATTGAGGATCTTGTAGCTCCCATACCGGGATCTCCGTGCTCAACCTTCTTCCTTGTAGGTGCAAATTCACCGAAGTAGCAGCCGATCATTTCTGGCTGGATTGTGACCTCCACAAATTCGTTTCCGTTGTGGATGCCGAAGGTCATCCCAACCATCTCAGGCAGCACTATCATGTCCCTGCAGTGTGTCCTGATTACCGGTGGTTTTCCCTCAGTCTTTCCCTCTTTTTTTATCTTTCTTATCTTCTCAAGTACCTTCTTCTGCCTTGGTAGGAATCCCCTCTTGAGGGATCTTCTCTGCCTTGATGGGAACAACTTGATTACATCGTCAAGTGGCATCTTCTGCAGTTCTTCCAAGGTGTAGCCGCGATACCTAAATTCTTTACGTGCCAATAGGTCACCTCCTTTTTTTATCTCCTTTTCCCTGTTCTTCTGGCGGCTATTGAACCAACCTTCCTTCCTGGAGGAGCATGCCTTGAGACAGTTGTTGGTCTGCCTGGGTGCTGTCTGTTTCCACCACCATGTGGGTGGTCGACTGCATTCATTGCAACACCCCTAACTTTAACTGACTTCTTACCCTTGGCCCTGAGGGCATGGTACTTCTTACCTGCCTTGAGGAATGGTTTCTCCCTTCTTCCTCCTCCAGCAACGACACCAACGGTTGCCCGGCACTGTGGGTTGAGTGCCTTGAGTTCACCTGATGGGAGTTCAACAACCGCCTTGTCAGCATCATGGGTGATCAGAGAAGCATAGGTACCGGAGGACCTCACCAGTTTGCCCCCGTCTCCGGGTCTGTTTTCAATATTGTATATGGGTGTCCCCTCTGGGATTTCACTGAGTGGGAGTGAGTTTCCGGGTTTGACCTTTGCCTTTGCCCCGCACTCGATCTCTTCGTCAAGCATTAAAGACTCAGGTGCGAGGATGAGGTTCTTTTCACCGTTTTCAAATTTCACGAGGGCCACAGGGGCTGTCCTTCCAGGGTCGTGCATTATGTCAACGACCTTTCCCCTGAGACATCCGTCACTTTCAAGGGAGTCGTATGCACGGTATTTTATTTTGCCCTTGAAACGGTGGGACGCACTTCTGTAAGTGGGAGTTCCCCTTCCTCTCCTCTGTGATATTAACCTTTTTCCCATCTGAATATCCTCCTCATTATTCTAGAATACTCCCAGTTTAACAGCTATATCCTCTGCACTGTGTTCCTTTGCCAGTTTTATGTAGGCAATCTTCTGGCCCCTTGGGGTTACCTGGGTGTTAACCCTTTCAACCTTAACTGCAAAGAGTTCCTCGAATGCCCTTCTAACATCCTTCTTTGTGCTTTTTCTCATAACCACAAATGCCAGCTCGTTGTTCTGGTCTATAAGGTTCATGCTCTTTTCTGTGACATGTGGTTTCATGATAACAGCATATGGATCCATAATTACACCGTCACCTTAATTTTTACTGGAAGAGTCCCTCAAGTTTTTCTATTGCTGATCTTGTAAAGACGGTCAGTCTTCCCGGGTGGGTTCCAGGTGCGAGGAGTTCCGCGTTTAGGTTTTCCACTGTAACAACATCCACACCAGGGTGGTTTCTTGCACCCAGCGCAATACCTTTATCCTCGCCCACAACTATGAGCGGACCTTTGGGTGTCCTGTACTTCCTCCCCCTCATCTTTCCCTTTCCAGCTCTTATCTTTTTGCCTTCCTTTGCCCTCACAATGTCTTCCATGATTCCAAGTTTCCTGAAGACTTCCCTTGTATCCGCTGTCCTTTTGATTGTGGAGAGTTCGTCGTCAACCACAAGGGGCACCTGGGGTACATTCTCTATCCGGTGACCCCTTGCCTCCACAAGGTCCCTCCGGGCTGTTGCTGCAATGGCGGACCTTATTGCGAGCCTCCTTTCCTTTCTGTTTATCCTTTCATGGTAGTTCTTCTGTGGCCTCGGTGGATGTGCCCTTCTACCGCCAACTGCCTGGGGAACGAAGGCTGCCCTTGAACCATTCTTTATACGTGGAACCATTGCAACACCGCGCCCGGCACCATAGGACTTGGCAGAGGTCCTTTTACCTGCCATTGGGTCTGGACCCCATGGCTGTACCCTTGCGGTCTGTGCTGATAGAACAGCTCTTTTTATCACATCGGGCCTGAACTCCTCATTGAAAATTTCAGGAAGTTCCATTTCATCTATAGCTTCACCTTCTAGGGAATAAACTTTGATCTTCATTTTGAACCACTCTTATACTCCTTGTTTTGATGATGTGCTGATGTAGGTTATCTGGGGTGCCTCTTCCTGTTTACCCACAGCCCTTATGGCCTTCCTGAGCACCACAAGCCTCTTTGTTGGGCCTGGAACTGACCCTTTAACCATTACATAATCGTTCCTGATAAGACCATACCTTACGAATCCACCGCGGGGGTTTACCTGGTCTGCCTCGCTGGCGTCACCGATCTTGAGTATCTGCTTGTTGTACTCGGTCCTCCTGTGGTAACCCATCTGCCCTGCCTGTGGGACTGTCCACATGGTCCTTGATGGTGTCCATGGACCCAGTGACCCTATGTGTCTTCCCTTACTGCTTCTCGCAGCCTTACCGTACTGTATCCTTATACCCCATCTCTTAACGGGACCCTGGAATCCCTTACCCTTAGTGACGGCTATGGCATCAACGAAGGCCCCCTCGGAGAATATCTCTGATGCCCTCACATCCTTGCCGAGGATTCCCAGTGCGTATTCGAATTTCTCCTCGGGGTTCTTACCTCCAAGGCCGCACTCAAAGACCTCAGGTTTCTTTTTGGGTACGCTTGCAAGTCTGGGGTTTGTGTGTACAATAACCCTGACATCTGCAACGTATTCCATGTTTGACCTTATCTTTTCTATTGCAGCCTCCTGGTCGTAGTCCTCTGCAGGTGGGGTGAGCTTCCTTCTGAGGTCCTCCTTTGTCTCGGTGGCCAGGACCTCTCCAAGGGTCTTAAGGCCCCTGCTTGTCTTTTCATAGGCCCTGACAGCCATCACGGTTAGGGGTGGGACCTCAAGTATTGTGACTGGAGTTGAAACCTCCATCCCCTCTGTAGGGGAATTTTTCTGATTATCAACCATCATTACATGGGTCATCCCTGCCTTGTAACCTGCCAGGGCAAGAAGTCCCGGTTCATCCACCTGGGGCCATGACTTGACCCTGGGGGTTTCCCTTGCCGCCCTTTTCCTTGGACTGAATGCAACTGATCCTTTTCTTGGTTGATGATGTCTAGCCATTTAAGTTTACCTCCTTACATCATTCATATTCATTTTTCATCAATCTGAGTTAGCATGTTGAATACTGAGAGAGTAGCTAAAACAGCCTCTTCGGTCCTTACAGTTTCTGTACACTGTCCAGGAATGGTGTTAACCCACACATCTGCCTCGATTTCTGGTAATCCCTTGTAAGGACCTCCAAACAGGATGGCCACCCTGGAGGCGCCCTCCACCTTTGACTTTACTTCATTCAGAATAGAAGTAATGGGCGAAGCATACCTTGATGTTGCCACCACAACATCGGCATCCACTATTTTCAGGCTCTTTGAGAGGCCCTGTTCGGTGCTCAGAACCTCATATCCCCAGTATCTATCCTCTGGTTCATCTGGCTCTATCAGTATTTCCTTACCCAGCCGGATAACCCTGAAACTCATTACCCTATTTACAGTGAGTTTTTCCCTGCACAGTGCAAGTTTATCTGCGCCAATATCCACAAGAGTTCCTTTTTTTACCCTTTTGACTGTTAATCCCTGTCTGTATTCTCCAGCCACGGGTTTTCCAGTTGGGTGATGAGGAGTTCTCAGAGGTGGGAGTATACCCACATGTTTAAACTCCTTCATTATCGGGAAAACCTTCCTGCGAAGGTACTGCGGGGTATCCATATACTTCAGGATATCCCTGATAAATCTTGCCTCTCCGTCTGCATCATCGTGATAGATCACTATGCGTTTAACCCCAAATATCGCTGCAGCCCTTCCAATAAGACCCACCTTGTAGGTCTTTATTTTAAGATCCATTGTCTCTGCCGTCAGCGAATCCGGGATAAATATGGACAAATCTACTCTATTCATTTATTATTCTTTGTCCTACTCTTTTATAAATATTTCCACAATGCAGACTGGGCAATTAAAACCACAGGCCACATCGTATATCCCGTTATACAATGTGAGCGGATCCCCCGCAGATTGCAATAGGTACTAAAAATTGTACAGTAACCATATTTAAAGTTTCCGCTGGAGGTCCGCGGGTGAGCAAGATAAACCCTGAAGGAATCTCCAGGGTCACTCCATCAGTCAGCAATTCATGGAAATCAAAGTATCATCTGAAAAAGCCTACTCATCACAACATCCCAACATCAACCACCAAACCCCACGAGGAGATCACCCAAAAACAACCCTCACTATAACAACATCCACACTGAAGACCTCCATTCTGTGGAAACTGTAGGTTCGACGTATCGGGAATTCAGCCATCATTCTGTGGGTCACCCTACCCCCCAGGCCCTCATAGTAGCGCCTCACAAAGTCCTCAGAGCCTGCCATGTGGAATGAGTACACAACCCTCCCCATGGCTGATGCCGCCTCCATGAAAACTCTGTCGGCGCCCCTATCAGCCCTTTCCTGTGAACCAAAGGGGGGGTTCTGGATTACAGTATCAACCCCACCTGTGACCTTAACCAGATCCCCATGATCACAGATATCGGCCTCAATGAAGTGGATGTTTCTCAGTCCCAGATCCTCTGCAGCACCCTCTGCAACTTCAAGTGCCCCTTTATCAACGTCCACACAGTAAACCCTCTCTGCGCCAAGAAGCGCCGCCCCAATACCCAGGATACCCGTACCGCATCCAAGGTCCGCGACGGTTCTTCCCTCAATATCCCCTAGGGACCTGGCTACCCAGAGGACCTCCGCGGCCACATGTGCCGGGGTGAGGTACTGTTCAAGGCCAGGGTCAGGGTGGGGATGGGGAGGGATGCGCTCAAGAAGCATCTCAAGGTGTCTCTTTCTCCTCATGGTACCATAACTGAAGGTGGTAGACTTAAAAAGAGTTGCCCCAATATAATATATATATGTTATAAATTTCAGGGTGCAGTCAGATGTTCAGCAAAATCCTCGTTGCAAACCGTGGTGAAATAGCAATAAGAGTTATGCGCGCATGCAGAGAGCTCGGGATAAAAAGCGTGGCTGTTTACTCCGAAGCCGATAAGAATGCGCTCTTTACAAGGTACGCCGATGAGGCATACGAAATAGGTAAACCATCCCCATCCCAGAGCTACCTGAGAATAGACAGGATAATCGATGTGGCTGAGAAAAGCGGTGCCGAGGCCATCCATCCAGGCTACGGTTTCCTAGCAGAGAACCCTAAGCTTGGGGAGGAGTGTGAGAAACACGGAATCAAACTTATAGGTCCCAAAAGTTCAGTCATCGAGGCCATGGGGGATAAAATAAGATCAAAGAAGCTCATGAAGAAGGCCGGGGTCCCTGTCATCCCTGGAACCGATAAGGGTGTGAGTGACCCCGACGAGGCCGCTGAGATAGCTGACTCGATAGGCTACCCTGTCATCATAAAGGCGTCAGCAGGTGGCGGTGGAATAGGCATGAGGACCGTCTACGAGGAGGACGAACTCATAAGGGCCATGGAATCCACCCAGTCTGTGGCGGCATCAGCATTCGGGGACCCAACGGTGTATATAGAGAAGTACCTTGAAAAGCCCCGTCACATTGAATTCCAGGTGATGGCAGATGAACATGGAAACATCATACACCTTGCAGACAGGGAATGCTCAATACAGAGGCGGCACCAGAAACTGGTAGAGGAGGCGCCATCACCCATCATGACCCCAGAACTGAGGGAAAGAATGGGTTCCGCCGCAGTTAAGGCCGCCGAATATATAGGTTATGAGAACGCAGGTACTGTTGAGTTCCTCTATTCAAACGGGGACTTCTACTTCCTCGAGATGAACACCAGGATACAGGTTGAACACCCAATAACCGAGGTGATCACCGGCGTGGACCTTGTTAAGGAACAGATAAGGGTCGCCTCAGGGGAGGAACTCTCCTGCAGACAGGAGGACATAACAATAAGGGGCCATGCAATTGAGTGCAGGATAAACGCAGAGGACCCACTATCAGATTTCGCCCCAAACCCGGGTAAGATCACAGGTTACAGGTCCCCCGGTGGAATAGGTGTCAGGGTTGACAGCGGGGTTTACATGAACTATGAGATACCACCATTCTATGACTCCATGATATCCAAACTCATAGTATGGGGAATGGACCGTCAAGAGGCAATAAGCAGGATGCAACGTGCCCTCAGTGAGTACATTATACTGGGCGTCAGAACCACAATACCCTTCCACAAGGCAATAATGAAAAATGAGGCATTCCAGAGGGGGGAACTTCACACACACTTCGTGGATGAATACAGGCGGGGTATAGATGCTGAGATGCAGAAGATCGTCAAAGAGGACCATGAGATGGTTGAACGCCTCCACTCAACATTTCTACCATCAAAGAAGGTTGCAGCAATATCTGCAGCCATAGGAGCATACATGCACTCAAGAAGGGGGTGATGGTATGGAAGATTATAATGATCCATGCGAAGTTGAGGTAAAAACCAGGTACATAGGGCATGAAGTGAAATGCTTCGATGAGGTGGACTCCACCAACAACGTGGCCAAGAGGATGGCAGAGGATGGCGCCCCGGAGGGTACAGTTGTTATTGCAAGGACCCAGTCCCGTGGAAGGGGTAGGAGGGGTAAACCCTGGATATCACCCCAGGGCGGCATATGGATGTCCATAATACTCAGACCAGAGGTTCACCCATCAACGGCTCCACTCCTAACACTGGTAACCGGTGTTGCAGTTGCCAGGACACTGAAGGAAGAATGTGGCCTGGACGTGGGAATAAAGTGGCCCAATGACATACTCATCGGAGATAAAAAGGTATGCGGAATACTAACAGAGGCCCACGCAAGGTTCAACAACCTTGAATATGTGATTGTAGGTGTTGGAATCGACACCAACGTGGACATCAGCCGTTTCCCAGAGGACCTCAGGAAGGGGGCAACCTCCATTAAGAATGAACTCCAGAGGGACATAAAATCCAGTGAACTGATATCAAGATTCCTTAAAAAGTTTGAGGAAGTCTATGATTCCTTCAAGGAGGGTAGAATGGATGAAATTCTAAGAGAATGGAGGAGGATGTCAAAGACCATCGGCAGACGTGTTGAAATAAGGAAGCAACTTGGTGAAGTTGTCCATGGTGAGGCCATCGGCATCAACAGTGAGGGTGCCCTCATACTGGAACTGGATGATGGAACTCTCCGCAAAATAATATCCGGTGAGTGCATACACCTCTGATAGTGGTGGCCCTTCAGCTGCCACTGTTAACCTCATTTTTTGAATACCCATCAGAGGGCCTCGATTACGGCTGGCCCCCCGCGTTCACCATCAACCCTGAATTTCCTTCCTGTTATCTTTTCTGCAAGCATTATATTGGTCTCCGCATGCAGTGTAAGTTCAGAGGTGGCCACTCTCGAATTTCCTGTGATGGCCATGTAGGGGATGATCTGATCGCCCATGTACCTGTCAAGGGGTCTGCCAGATTCTATGAAACCCAGGAGTTCCTCTGCAGCCTCTGAACCAACCAGTTCTGCCCTTTTACCTGGTTTCCCCAGTGAAGTGGCACCTAGCCTTGTGTTGCCCTCAGCCCAGAGTGTGATACCCGAGCCCCTCCCCAGTGAACCGGAGGCGTCCTCAACACGTATATCAACATCCAGGCCGGTTCTCTTGAGGGTCCTCCTTGCTGATTCAGCCTGTCTCTCAGCAACATGTATCGGAAGGTTCCTGGAGTGGGAAACACCCCTTATACAGTGAATTTCCGCCTTTTCAAGTACGAGGGGTCTGAGGGTGGATGGCTCCATGGTTGCATGGACCACACCCCCACCCTCAGGATAGTAGCCTCTCTCAATTAACTCAAGTTTTGCGGTGTAACCCATCATACCAAGGATGGGGAGCGTCACCTCCCTGAGGTAGTCTGCTGTGGGTGCCCAGAGGACATCGGTGCCACCCCTCACGGTTACATCCAGTTCACCAGTGGAGGCTGTGGAGGCTATCATTATGGCCTGGAGGACAAGTCCCGTGCTTCCAGCGGTTTTTATGTCAAATTCAAATTTCCCGCCACTAACACGTCCCGGTGAAAATTCAAGCTCCATTGACCCGAGCTCATCCCCCCTCAGTCTGCCATTGCTTATCTCTGCAATTGCCCTCACAGCAGTGAGGTGCTGGTGTGAGAGTCCCTTCCTTGGCCTGCGGGCCCTGATATTGTATATCCTTATTCTGCGTGATTTTAGGACTGCAAGGGCCGTGGAAGCCCTTACAACGGCTCCCCCACCTTCGCCCTCTGATCCATCAATAACTATCAGCCTGACACCTCCATAATAAACTCAGAATCGTTCAGATGTGACCATTTTCAGTTTTTGTGCTACTGTAAGAATTTCATTTGAATAAAAAATTTATTCCTGGCATTGAGAAACCATTCAGCGCATGAAGTCCCGCAAAAACCTCATGAACCGAAGATAAGTTTTTCCATCATTTTTCTGTCCCTGATGATGCCTGAAAGTTTATCCACTGCGTCCTCAATTGCCTCCCTCAGAAGTTCAGGTTCAAGCCTCTCTGCGTCCCTTGATGCCAGGTCAAACCTCAGTGTCTTTGATGCCCCTGGCATACCCACAGCGGGTATGGTTATTATTCCATGGTCAGAGAGGAGCAGCATTGAAAGGGCCACGCCAATTTCATCACCAGTGTATGTGGAATCATAGAGTTTCTCCAGTGAATCCTGTTTTATCATTATCCCTGTGGGTGTCTCCTCCACCTTAAGGTCCTTCAGAGCCTCAAGAAGGTATCCCTTCTTTTCAAGGGCGTTGAGAATTTCAGATGGGTCAAAGCTCTCCAGTGCCCTCACCATTGCAGCGATGACTGGGGGCTGGGCCTCAAGTCCGAACCGGTAGGCCCTTGATTTAACCCTCTCCACAAGGTCGGATCTTCCTGCGAGAAGACCCCCCCTTGGCCCGTGCATCAGTTTATCTGTGCTTGTAACTGCAAGGTCTGCTCCCAGGTCACATGCCCTCTTCTGGTTAAATAGAACCGTCCTCAGCCTGGCGCCTGATGCATCATCCACAAGTACCGGGACCCCAACAAAGTGGGCCCTTTCAATTACCTGCTGGAGTTCAGATTCATCAACAACCCTGTGGTCCATTGTCGAACCTGTTACGACCACGAGAGATGTGTTTTCTGGTATATCCTCAGTGAAGTCATCTGTCTCATGGTACCTGGCTGCTGCAAGTTCGGTGCTTGCCGGGATGGATGGGTGGGATGGGAGCTCCGGGAGGTAGTGCACAACCATTGAATCAGGCTCTGCAAGTTCCAGTATGGATGCAAGTATTGCGCTGCTTGTCCTGTTAAAGGCAGCCACCATCTCACCGCCCATGTGCTCTCTGCCAGCTATCTGGAGTCTCTCCTCGAATACCGCCGGCCCCACGTACGTCTCAAGGAGACCAATATCCTCTACCTCAAGGGGAAAGCCCCCTGAAAGACCCGTGAGGTCATATATTCCCTCACGGCCCTCGCTGGAAATACGCTCCCCTATCATCTGGAGGGCGTGTTCCCTGCGCTTAACCTCATTGAGGTGATCCTGGAACATCAAATCACCAATTCAATCAGTTTTCCCCTGCAACATGCCCCTTCCTTGGCCTGCCATTCTCTGGTTTAAGGATTATGGCATGGTCCGCAGAATTCTGAAGTGCAGCACTGAAACCTGGCTCGGCACCTATCACAATTGTATCCTTACCATTTTCCTTTGCCTTGTTTATTATTGGTAGAAAATCAGCGTCGCGTGTCATAAGGGCTATTATATCAATATTAGGGTTGTATATCAGTTCCATGGCCTCAACAGCCATGTAGACATCTGTATCTCCAGCCACGACAATTGGTGTAAAGCCCTGGTTCACAATGGCCTCTATCAGTTTATCAGAGGCGTACTGGTTCAGAAGAACCTTTCCAACACGCATATTCCCGTATTCAGACATTATCTTTCTTACAAGGTCCAGGTTCAGACTGAATTCCTTTCTGAGCATGTTCGGCCCATCCACAAGAAGGCCAATGTTCTTTTCACCGCCCTCCTTTTTCTTGATGGGAATGTATTCCTTAAGGGAAGTCAGTTTTTCAAAACTTCGCATGGTATTGAATCCTCCACTAAAAAAATTTAATCATAATAGTTATTGATGTTATTATAAATAAAGTTAAAGTTTCTTAAGTCTGGTGTAGTCCCCCAAAAAAATCCCAGGATCATTCGATCTCAAGGGATAGCTCATCCTCAAAGAGTTCCCTTACAACCTCAAGGGATTTATCGTCGAGCTGTGTGATGGCACCCTCACCGCCCTCATTGTAGTAGTACTCTGCGTTCACTATTCTGCCCTCATCATTGAGGTAAAGGAAAAGCCCGTCATAGTACCTTTCAGGGTTGCCTGATGGGAGAAATATCTCAATCCTCACAAGGATTTCGGAACCACATATGTTGTTATAGAAGTTCTCACGTTCATCATCATTCTTCAAAAGTTTTTTAAATTGATTTATTCTCTTTTTAAGCTCCTTTTCAATCTTTTTATCAGACATCATATCACTCGCGCAGTTATAAAGGTTGATTTCACCCTTAATCCAATTTCTCATATATAATTTTTGATAGCAGAAAGATAACGTTAATAAAGCTGATTTTCTTAAAAACGTCAGGATATCAGTTCAAGGGGGTTATCCCGGCACATCATCGTTATATCTGAGTGAGAAAATCCATGTTTCTTCATCAGGTATATGAACTGCTTCATGCCTGCAATGGGGGATGGATTGTGGCCCTGCCCGAAGTCCGTTGCCATTATGCACCTTTCCGCGCCAACATACCTCACAGATTCAACTATGCGTTCAAAGTCAAGCCCATCATGGCGGGGCATGCAGGCCACAAGGCAGTGCTCAAGGTAAGCCCGCCTTGACATCTCCCTCTGCTCCTCCAGGGTGGCACCCACAACACCCGTCAGTGGATGGTTGATGATAATTTTACCGGCCCCATAATCTGCAGCAAGGTCGAGCACATGGAATATCTCAGGGGGCTTCAGGTGCCCAGTTCCCAGGACCATGTCATGTTCAGCAACAGCAGAAATAACACCATCAAGGTCACCCGCAGCCCTCCCCACCGAGACCGTGGGTAACCAGACGAACCTTCCGCCCATCATGGCGGCGGCATGGACCGCATCCGGGTTGAGACCCCCCACCGACGTGTTCAGTGTAACGCCCCCAATGACCCTCATCCCTGTAACCTCAGAGGCCAGTGCAGCCCTCCCTGAGGTGGGTTCAGTGTGGCTCTTTATCACAACAGCCTCCATACCCTCCCTGAGTGCGGCGGAAGCAAGTTCAATGTCATTCATGAATCTATCCCTCACATCGGGGGCTGTGTGGATATGGGTGTCCACAAGTCCCTCAAGTTTAATGTGCTCCGAGAGGCTGAAGTCAAACATTCCGCTCACACACTCAGTCGAGTATCCTCTGGACCTCAAGGTCGTATTCATCATCTGAGGTTTCATAGAGGCTTCTGCCAGCGGAGTCCATGGCAACTATGAGGGGTCCGAAGTCCTCGACCTCAAGCTCCCATACAGCCTCAGGCACACCCAGGTCCAGCCAGTGCACCGCCGCTATACCCTTAACTGCCGAGCCATAGAGTGCCGCGCAGCCCCCCACGGCTGCAAGGTAAACAGCGCCTTTTTTTCTCAGGGCATTCCTGGTTCTATCATCCATTCCACCCTTACCTATAACCGCCCTCACACCCATCTCTATAACCTCCGGCTGGAAGGGGTTCATTCTCCCGCTTGTGGTGGGCCCCACGACCACAAGCCGCGCTGGGGGTTTAGTTATTGACTCACTGCTGGTATCAGGTTCCCCTTCAAATCTTATTATGGGTCCCGCATGGAATATCACAGAGCCCTCAATATCAAAGGGGGCTCCCCTTTCAATTATCCTTCTATGGGCCCTGTCACGGGCCGTGAATATTTTTCCTGTAATGTAAACGATGTCACCAGCTTTAAGTTGGGTTACCTCATCTGAAAGTGGTGTTTTAAGTTTTATCTCCATGTTCTCCCTTCCTGTATAGAGTTAAATGTGTACTGAAGAATGACACTGGTTATCAGTTAGATTTAAACTCCAGAGCATCCAAGAGTGATGCTGCTGAATAAATTTAATATGGATCAAATTTTTAAATATCTTTCTCCAGTGGATCCCAGAACTAGTTGAGGTAGAATATGTCAAGCACAAAGAATGTGACTGATCTTTCAAAGTACATCATGACCCTCCCGAAAACCGAAATATCACTCCTATCAATGATATTTATAAGCTTCGTTGTGGGTGCTGTGGGGTTTATCATCGATACGGTCCCAGGGATAAGTGTTCTCCATGACATACTCTATGGGGGAACCAATGGTGTGCTTGTCCTTGGATTTTCATCAATAATGGCCGGTGCCATCACCCAGCCCTGGGTCAACTCGCTGGGTGGTAGAAGGATGAAGATGAAACAGTCAATGTTCCTGGCATTCTTCTCCATGATGATCTTCTCCCTCATCTACCTGGGGGGGTGCCTGGCATCATCCATACTGCAGAGCGACCTCATACTCAACTCCATAATACTCGCCTCCGCTGTTATATTCGCCTTCCGTCTGCTGGTGATCTGGGGAACCTCAAACATAAGCTTCACAAATTCAACCCTGATATCCTCTGTGCAACCAGTTCTAATAGTGAGCATGAACATCGTTGTGGCATTTCTGAGTCTAGCCACAAACATTGGCTACTTCAGTGTGATAGGATTTTTACTGAAGATACTTGTCGCCTCAGCAATGCTCATACTCGCCATCTACTCATTTGTCATGGTGGTCGAGTCACCAATGAGAAAGAACCTGGGGGTCGGCTCACTGGAATTCCTGAGCCTCTTTCTCTCACATATAACCGAGGATTCCCCTGAACTTGAAAGCATCTTCAGTGAGATCGGTGAACCCGTAGATACACTTGCAGGTGTGGTGGCATTCCAGAGGGGCTCCAATATAAAGGCCCTCTTCATAAGCCCCTCGGTACACCCGGGTCCAATAGGTACCATAGGCGGTGCCAACATGCCCACCATACTCTCTGAGAGATTTGACACATTCACCATGGTGGCCCATGGCCCCTCAACCCATGACTTCAACCCGGTATCAGTGAGGGAACTGGAAAAGGTTGAGGATGCCGTCAGGGAGGCGCTTGATGGTATTGAGTACCATGAGGGCGCCAGTAAATTCAGGAGATACACCAGAAACAGCGCCACCATCGGAGTCCAGTTCTTTGGCGATGGCATGCTGATCCTTGCAACAATGGCCCCTAATGGATTCGATGACATAGAATTTGGTGTAGGGCTTTCAATGATGAACCTTGCAGGGGGCCGCTGCGGATTAAAAAATGTGGTTGTTGTGGACTGTCACAACTCCTTCCAGGGTGAAACAGGCCGGATACTTGCGGGTAACCCTGAAATGTTCGACCTTCTTGATGCTGTGGACTCCATCGAGTGCCCTCCACGCCTCCATAAACTTAGAGTTGGCTGTGCCCAGAGGAAAATGGATGGACTCTCAAAGGAGAACGGTATTGGCCAGAGCGGAGTTATGGTCATGGTGGTTGAGGCCGGAGAACAGAGGACAGCCTATGTACTCCTTGACGCCAATAACATGGTCATGGGCTTCAGGGATGAGATACTGGAGGAACTCTTGAAGCTGGACATAGATGAAGCCGAAGTGATGACAACCGACACCCACTTTGTGAACACCCTTTCAGGGGGCCACAATCCCATCGGGAAACACAAAAGGGAGGAGATCATAGAAGAGATCAGAAAGGCGGTTTCAGAGGCGGTTGATGATCTTGAGGAGGTAAAGGCAGGGTGCCGGGTCGTTAGAATAAGGGGTCTGCATACCCTCGGCCCCACCAATTCAACGGAACTCGTATCAACCATAAGTTCAATCGTTGCTGTGAGCCGTGTGATAGCCCCCCTCATATTCGTACTTGCACTTATATTCGTCTTTGCCTGGATATTCTACTGGGCCTGAAAAAAGAGGAATCTATGGGGTTATTGTGGTTGAAGTTATGAGTATTGCCCATACAACGAACCAGATAAAGATAAATGGCACTATACCACTCCAGAGCCACCCCCTGAATCCCCCAACTTCTTCCTTACTGAATAACCTTTCCGCAATATTTCCGACAATCAATAATATCACGAGGCCCGCGAAGGTGCCGAGCGCCTGATTTTTTCCAATAACTGGTATTGAACCATTTGAAAGGTAAAATGACACCACAGCAGCCACTATACCTGCAGGAACGTGAAGAGCAGTCATTTTAGCATCAGTATCCATATTAAAACCTCCAGAGAGTTTTTAGTATATTGATGGTCTTAAAACTTTTCCATCGAACCATGGAAAGATATTATTATACCATCATTAAATACTTAAAGCCGTCGGACTTCTGTTTCTTGCGAGGTGTTAAATTATGAAGACAATGTCAAACGTTGATATTTTTGCAGTTACCAGGGAACTCAATGAGATTCTAAGGGGTGCTAGGGTGGATAAGGCCTATCAACCCCTCAGGGACACTGTGATAATCAGATTCCATGTACCAGGAGAGGGGAGGGTGGATGTGGTTATGCAGGCAGGTGTAAGGATACATAGAACAGAGTATCCCCCTGAAAATCCAAAGATCCCCCCATCATTCCCCATGCTCCTCCGAAAGCACCTCAGGGGTGGAATCGTAAGGGAGGTCCGGCAGCACAGCTTTGACAGGATAGTGGAGATAGAAATCGAGAAGGAGCAGAAATACACCCTCGTAGTGGAACTATTCTCAAAGGGGAACATAATACTCCTGAACCAGGAGGGTGAGATAATACTGCCTCTTAAACAGAAAACCTGGAGTGACCGTCGAATAGCGCCCCGTGAAAGGTATGAGTACCCCCCATCAAGGGGCCTCCACCCCCTCAGATATGAGATGGGTGAGCTTGAGGAGATGCTGAAAAACTCAGACACTGACCTCATAAGGACCCTTGCAAGAAACGGCTTTGGGGGCCTCTATGCAGAGGAAATCGTTCTGAGGTCCGGTATCGACAAGAACAGAGCAGCCAGCACCCTGAGCAGAGATGAGATAGAAAAAATTGACTCTGCAATAAATGAACTCTTCAAGCCTCTCAAGGACCTCAAATTCAAACCCCACATCATAAAGAATGGTGAGGGTGACGTGCTTCCCATTGAGCTCATGGTGTATCGTGATAGGGAGAGGGAGTACTTTGAAACCTTCAACGAGGCGGCAGACGAGTTCTTCAGTTCAATATTCAGGGAGGAACTCAGGAAGGTCCATGAGGCCGAGTGGGAGAAAGAGGTCGAGAAATTCAGGAAAAGACTCAGGATACAGAGGGAGACCCTCCAGAAATTCCAGGACACAATAGATACCTCAACAAGAAAGGGTGACCTCCTCTATGCGCACTACTCAGCCGTTGAGGATGTCCTTAGAACAATAAGGGATGCCCGTGAAAAATACTCCTGGAAGGAAATACGGAAAATAATATCTGACGCCCGCAGTAAGGGAATGGTGGAGGCCCAGATGATCCAGGAAATTGATGGGATGGGAAACATGACCCTCCTTATTGACGGTGAAAGGATAAGAATTGATCCGAAGCTGGGGGTTCCAGAGAACGCAGAGGTCTACTATGAAAAGGCCAAGAAAGCCAAGAGGAAAATAAAGGGTGTGCTCCAGGCGATCGAGAAAACAGAGAAAGAAATTGAGAGGGTTAAGAAGAGAAGGGACGATGCCCTCAGAAACATCATGGTCCCCCAGAAAAGGGTTAGGAGAAAACTCCGCTGGTTTGAAAAATTCCGCTGGTTCATCTCATCAGACGACTTCCTTGTGATTGGTGGAAGGGACGCCGGCACAAATGAGATGGTGGTGAAGAGGCACATGGAGCCAAGGGACATATACCTCCACTCAGATATTCATGGGGCTCCATCGGTGGTTATAAAAAGTGAGGGCCGGGAGGTACCAGAAACAACCATTCAGGAAGCCGCGGTTTTTGCAGCGTCATTTTCAAGTGCATGGAGCAGGGGTTTCACGTCCCTGGATGTCTACTGGGTTCACCCGGAGCAGGTTTCGAAGACTCCCAGGGCTGGAGAATTTGTTGCTAGGGGTGCCTTCATCATAAGGGGTCCCAGAAATTACATGAGGGGTGTTCCCCTCAAGGTGGCTGTTGGTGTGGTGGACCAGGATGGGGAGAGGGTGATGTGCGGTCCCCCATCGGCGGTGAAAAAAAGAACAGATAATTTTGTCGTGGTAAAACCAGGTTACACCAAAAAAGAGGCCCTTGCAAAGTCAATAAAGGCGAAAGTTGATCCTGAGAATCTATTCCCCCTTGAAGACTTTATAAGAATCCTTCCACCTGGAAAGGGCGACATTGTTACAGGATAGATTATTTAACCCTTCTCTTAAGATTCTTCTTGAGCAAGAAGTTCAGGTCAATGAAGTATTTGCCCTCCTCATCAGATACGATTATTGAGTCATCCTCAAGCAGGGATGTCAGGTTAACCTCATATATGCCGTTCTTCCTGACCATTATGGTCTCAATGGGATCTCCGGCCGGTTCAGGGTCCCTTCTGTCGGCCACATACCTAAAGTACCTGCTTCCACATTTTGGACATCCACTCTTAAGTTCATCTGAAGACCTGAACTTCTCCCCGCACTTAATGCACTGATGCACCTGAATCACCGATCTCTGCAATCATTGAGAGGAAGTTCGACTTCCTCTTGACTGTTCGCATGACATTGGCAGGTCCTATTATGGTGAGTCCAACTGTCCTTCTCTTTGAGAGTCCCAGAAATGCCTTCTCATCCTTTTCAAGTGTATATATGTCTATTCCCACAAAGTTTTCAATGTCAATCTCTCTCATGGTGGTTTCTATGAGTTCAGCCTCCTCTGAGGGTGAAAGACTTCCCTCCAGGACCAGTATATCCCCATCCTTTACACGGTCTATGATCATTGAGATCTTTTCCATGCTGCTTTTATCCTCAAGAGCCTCTGATGAAAGAAAATCCATTTTCAAGCCATCCATTTTAACCCCTCACCTGAATTTTTTAACCATCTGCATGTAAAGGTCCTCTGTGTTTTCACCGTGCAATGCTGAGATAGGGACGACCGTGTGCTGGGGGAAAACCGATATGATCCTCTCCGGAGATGACTCAGGGAGGTCTATCTTGTTTGCAACTATGAGGAAGGGTATCTTCCTCGCCTCAAGGTTCCCTATTATTGTTATATTAGCCTGTGTCAGAGGGTCCTGTGATGAATCCATGACAAGAAGTACGCCGGTAACATCATCAAGCCATTTTATTGCCTCAATTATCCCCTTGGTGGCCTCCTTGGCTCGTTCCTTGGCCTCCTGCTCGGACAAGCCAAATTCAAGGAAGTTCTTGTAGTCAACCTTTGTTGCTATTCCCGGTGTGTCAATGATGTCAAAGTCAAGTTCCACTCCATCTTTCTTTATGGTGATTTTCTCCTGTTTATACACAGTTCTCGTTTCGTGTGGTATCTCTGAGGTCAACCCCAGGGGTTTTCCAAGCCAGTCCTCACACATCCTGTTCGCAAGAGTTGTTTTACCGGAATTTGGGTGACCGTAGAGTCCTATCTTCAGTTTCTTGTTTCTTCCGCGCAGTTTATCAAGGAAATTGGTGAAAAAATTTGCCATCCTTATCACTTCTTATGATTAATCTTCATAGACTCCCCCAACATCAAGGACAACGACCTCTGTGTCGGGGGAGGTTCTCCCTACCATTTCAGCAAAGATCTCCGGGTCCTGTTCAATTACTGGAAAGGTGTTGTAGTGCATGGGAAACACCCTTTCTGGTTTTATCCATTCCACGGCGATGGACGCGTCCTCTGGCCCCATTGTGTAGCGGTCCCCTATGGGTAGAAGTGCAATTTCGGGGCGATAAATGGCACCTATAACATCCCTCATATCCGCGAACAGTCCTGTGTCACCTGCATGGTACACCTTCCCCTCAGGGGTTTCAATGATGTAACCGCATGCGCTTCCCCCTGATGTGACCTCCTCTGTGAAATCTATATCTGAGGAGTGCTTGGCATCCACCATCCTTATGGTGATTCCATCAACAGAAACAGTTCCGCCAATGTTCATACCGTTACTTTCAAGCCCCTGCCTTCCAAAGAAAACCGAGAGCTCGTGGTTAGCTATCAAGATGGCCCCTGACCTGTCGGCTATTTCCATGGCATCGCCCAGGTGATCTGCATGGCCATGGGTTACACAGATGATGTCAGGGTCAAATTCCTCCACTGCAGTATTGCAGAGAGGGTTGTTGCTTATGAACGGATCTATGAGTATTTTTGTATCATCTGATGTTATCTCAAATGCAGAGTGTCCAAACCACTGAATTTTCACTAAACTCCCTCCAACTTGATTTCATCTGAAAGATTCCATGCTTCCTCAAAGAGTTTTTTAATTTCAGATATAGATTTCTTGTCCTTGTAGATAACACCAACCTCAAAACTCTCATATATAGGGTCAGTCGATATTATGAGGCCATTCTTATCATCTGCAACCGCTGCAACGGTATGTATATGGGGCATGGTCCTTATCTCAACATTATTGTCCATTAAGACCTTTATGAGTTCCACTGAGGCCTCATCATCCAGACTGGCCTCCTGTATTATGAGACGGCTCTTTGTATCCATGAATTTCTTGAGCACCGAGACATCTATATTCCTTATCCATGGGTACATGAGGACAACGCTTTCTTCAGCAGTTGTTATGGTCTCCCGCATTGCATCCTGCACATCTGATGCATCGAATGACCATATTATGCTTGGCTCCCTTGTTTCGGCCCTTATTCTGTTTATGGCCCCCTTGAATGAATCCAGCCTCTCCTCTAGAAGGTCCTCAACATCATCCACATTCTCGATGTACTCCTGTTTGAGCTTCTTTAGCCTCTCTGTCACGTAACTGTTGTCTGTCCTTGGTAGTGTTCTTCTGACGGGGGCGGATTTCACTGGTTTCTCTGTTTTCTTTTTAGGGGACACCTTGTCCTTTTCAGATGCATCCTCTTTACCCTTTCTGAGTTTTGGAAGGCTAAACAGTCTTTTAAGGGTAGACTCAGTGGTTTCAGTTTTAGAAGCTCCTTTTAGAGCCATATCAGGAGATTTATTTTTGAAAGCGGGTTTTATAGCTTTTTCAGGAGTGATTTTCCTGATAGGGGTCATTCTGGATGGCTCTGCAGCATTAGATTCTGATGCCAATACCTCCTCAGTAGAGGATTTTATATCCTTTAATTCCTTCGTGGGAGTTTTGGGTTTGACCTTTTTGGCTTCAGTTGACTCGGAAATGCCTTCTTTCAGACCTTCAGATCCTTTTCCTGGTTTTCCTTTAAGTACAGAAGGAACCCTCCTCTTAGGAGCCCCCTCAACAGCCTCAGGAGCCTTCAAAGCCGACCGCCCAGCACCACCAACACTCTTTTCAGAAGCCCCCTCAACAGCCTCAGGAGCCTTCAAAGCCGACCGCCCAGCACCACCAACACTCTTTTCAGAAGCCCCCTCAACAGCCTCAGGAGCCTTAAATGTAGGCTGTTTTTTAACAGGAGCCCTTTTAGCAGGTTTAACCTTCTTTTTAGGGGTTTTTTTCTCTGCTACAGATTTAATGGATTCCAGATCTATTCTTCCTGCAAATAGAAGGGTGATTATGAGACCAGGTACAAAGAGAATGAGTCCCAGAAAGAACATGAAAATATCCGGTGGTGTCGCAAAACCAAGTGACATGAAATAAAGGCCAGCAATTATCATTAAAATTCCAGCAAATGTAACCAGCAAGTATATCATTGAATGCCTCCCGCTCCCGGAACTACTAGGGTTTAAATTAATATTTTATTATCTGCATTCATTTATAAAAGGTTTTTTAGGGTGAAAATTTATATAATTTGGTTTTTATAAAATGCCGTATAAATTAATTGGGGTGTATTTCAGTGATAATAGTTTTAGATGAATGTGGCCAAGGAGCCGCTGAGTATATACTTCTTTTTGGTGGAGTAATTTTTATTGCTATAGCAACCCTTTTGATCTATACAGAGTACATAAAAACAACGAATCCTCTTAATGTAGCCACAGACCTCAACAGTGTAAGGGAAAGCGTAAAAAGCGGGTAATCACATGTTCCCTGCTCTGATCTCAAAGTATGTTATAAGGTGTCTAAGCTGCTCAGGGGCATCATCCTCGTCACTCAGGGCATAGGCAAGTTTCTGTGTCATGATGCGCTTCTGGTCAGGGTCCAGGGACAGTATTTCATTTACTATCATTCCAAATATGTCCTCAGCGTCAACTCCAATCTCGGCCGTTTTAGCCCTGAAGATCTTTCTGAGTTTATTAAGAGCCGATTCTGACTCATGCAGGTTTTCAGATTCAAGTTTTCTTATTAAGAGGTTCATCTCAAGGGGATCCCTCTGTACAAGACCAAATATTATGCCGTCAGGTTTAAGGGACTGCACCCTATCAACGCCATTGTATATGCCAAGGTCATAGCCCGTGACAGTTATTCTGCTGGACTTTAGAAGCTTGAAGATGGCCTCATTTATTGTCTTATCGGTAACGCTGAACTTGATCCTGGACCTTATTCTATCACCCAGCTCTGCCCTGCTCAGATCACCCTCCTGCAGAATTTCAAGTATTACTCTGTCAATGTTGTACTTCCGCGGCATCACATCACCTTTGTGATATTATGAACAAAACCATTTAAATATATTTATATCGATGTGAAATGAATGGTTAAACTGGAAATGTTATCCGCTAAATTTATAAGTGGTTAACAACATAAGATGAAACAAGCCAGAACTGGTGAATTAATGGAGGTGTGAAGTTATGAAGTTCCTGAAAGATGAAGCCGGACAGGGCGCAGCTGAATACATACTGCTCTTCGGTGGTGTAATCGTAATAGCAATCGTCGCACTACTAATCTACAGAGCATACTTCAGCAAATCAAACCTCAACGCAGCACAGGACATAAACAACGTAAGGACAAACGTCAACACAGGCGCAGGAATCTAAGAGCAGGATTAAATTGTTGATCGAGGAAGAGGCCCAGATAAGCGCTGAAATGATACTGATCGTAGGAGCACTGCTGGTAATAGTCATAGCCGTAGGCTCCTACATTTTTAACATCTCCGGCTCAATAGCCGGAAACATCAGCGAAGTAATCAACACCGCCCGTGACACCACGATCAACAAACTCTAATTAGATGATGTTTTTTTAGGTTCTACTTATTTTCGCATTATTATATCTTTTTGGTCTCTCACTTGACCGATAAGATGAACTATCTACATCTCGATTTTTGTAGTTAGGAATACTGATTCGGTCTGACAGGTAAAAAGCAAGAACTACAAAAAGTATTCCTTAAAAGCGCGATCCAGCGGATAAATACATCTTTACTCAGGTGCGAACGGTGCAGCTGATTTATGATTGAAGATGCTTGTATATGAGTACATCCATAGCAACTATTATTAATACTAAAGTACATAATAGAAAATAGTTGCATTAAAATGCGCATATGGATGTGTGAAGTTATGAAGTTCCTGAAAGATGAAGCCGGACAGGGCGCAGCTGAATACATACTGCTCTTCGGTGGTGTAATCGTAATAGCAATCGTCGCACTACTAATCTACAGAG
Source organism: Methanothermobacter sp. (assembly GCF_030055435.1). Taxonomy (NCBI): domain Archaea; kingdom Methanobacteriati; phylum Methanobacteriota; class Methanobacteria; order Methanobacteriales; family Methanobacteriaceae; genus Methanothermobacter; species Methanothermobacter sp. Next base: position 10,117 of record NZ_JASFYG010000005.1, on the reverse strand, counting down.
CATACTTCAGCAAATCAAACCTCAACGCAGCACAGGACATAAACAACGTAAGGACAAACGTCAACACAGGCGCAGGAATCTAAGAGCAGGATTAAATTGTTGATCGAGGAAGAGGCCCAGATAAGCGCTGAAATTGATATTCAATAAACACCGCCTGTGAAACCACGATCAACTGATTAACTTTTTCAAAAATTCTGAAGTATATAAACCTTTATCTCTGGATTTTCATAAACCAGCAGAAACCGATCATCAGGAACTCCCAGCAAAAGTCTTAAGAGCAGTGAGTTCCTGTATTTTTTGTTCATGAGGTACATTCTACCATCCATCTCCACCAGTGAACTCTTTCCTGAAGGATCGATGACCTCCTCCTCAATGTGGTTTCCTCTAACCCATATCCTGGAGTATATATCCTCTGAAACAGTGTAATTTCTATCCACTCTGACAGCCATGCTGCTGATCATCTGATCCGGAATCACAATGACTACTTCGCGTGAATTGAGGGGGTGGGTTCTGCTGATTACCCTGAGTGCATCTTCATCACGAAAACCGTATTTTTTCGCCAGTACCTCCCTAGCCTGAGATTTATTTAGGGAAAGGATCTCCTCCATTATTCTGAGGGATCTGACACTGTCGCCTGTATAATTTTCAAGGAAAAGGTATGCCTCATCACCTGAGCTGGAGAGCATCCTCAGAACATTTACAGATAGTGTGGTGTCGTTAGAGGAGAGGGCCCTGCTGATCCAGTAGTCCCTAGCAGTTGATGGTATTCTCGGGTCAATGGATGGTCCATACCAGAGTATCCTGGCGGGTAAGGTCTCAATGTAGGCCAGTCTGCCGTCATAGAGAACAGGCCTATCTGCTTGAGAAGTGTAGAAGTGGCCATAGCTCCATTCAGTTACTATAACTGAATCAGTGGAAGTATTTTCAGCTATCCACTTTGCCGATTCCTCAAAGTAGTCATCATAGCCAGGTTTCAGATCTCCAAGCATACCCCATGATACGAAAACCTGAACCAGAACCAGCGCTATGATGATAGAAGAGGCAACCATTTTAATCTTTTTAAAAGTAGTGGAGGAATATTCTGTCACAATACCCGTTAGTATCCCTGCGGATATCGAAAGTGGTGGTATAAGGAACATGATGAACCTTACGCCCTTCATGAGCATCAGAACACCTGTGAAGACCCAGAGAGAAATTATGATAATCAGAATTTCCGGTGCACTGTCACGTCCACGAATAAAGTAAAGCGGAATTCCCAAGCCGCCCATAATAATCAGCAACGGGGATATGTACCTCAGGATTTTATCAGGAGATGCTGGCTGAAGCTCCGCAACAGTGGCATAGGAATCAGGCCATGGGTACCATAATGAGTGATTCATGAGGTCAGGTAATCTTAGAGGTCCCACGAAAAGCTTAATGAGTTCAAGCCGATTCAGAACTATCAGAAGAACAAAAAGAACAGCAAATGCTGGAATGAAGACCTCCAACATATCCTTCATGTTTTCACTGTTTCTAAACACTACCATACAAACTAAAAATGATGCAAAAAGTATGTAAAACATTATCTGCCAGCCGCTCCATGTGATTGAGAAGAGAAAAAGGAATAATCCCGCACATGATGATACTAGAATCCTGTTTTTTTCACTGCAATCTGCCCCAACAAGAAATAGGAGTGCGGTTAGGGGGATTGTGATAATAAGCATGTCAGTATCATAGAACCCATAAACGGTTTTAATAAGATAGAAGGGGGCTGAAACAACGAGAATACCTGCCACGAATCCAGGGAAATTCCCATAAAATTTTCTCACAATGATAAAACATACTACTCCCGCTAGTGGAGCTGTAAAGGCCGGCATAAGAAGGCAGATCCCACGGAGGCTCACCGGTGCAACTGCGCTGATCAGCGCATATAAAGTTGAGGCCATGATGGGGAGTAGTGGGGGGTAGTCCAGAGGAACACCTGGAGGATAATATGAGTGGAGATCCCATGGCATCCCATCAATCACAGCATCACCCATGTGTCCCCCGGATACGATGTTCTCTGTGAGGCGGTAATTGTAATAGGAGTCACTCTCCTGAAAATACTGCAGTCCGTTTTCATCGGTATAGAGTGGATCATCAAAGAAAGCATTTTCCATCCTCAGAAAGAATCCCAGAAAGAATATAACCGCAATGAGGATAATGGAAATCCTCAGATCCCTCCCACACATCACCTCAACCCCCAGATGGTTACCTGACCATTTCTGTATATCCTTCTGAAGTGTTCGCTTTCCTCCCCAAGGAGCACCAGTCTTACGAAGAGGGAATCATCAAATCTTCTATCTATAATTATGGTCTCCCGTTCATCTGGGAGGAGTATAACAGAAAAATTGCTGGATTCATTCACTTCGACGCTTTTCACAGAGTTTTCGTCTTTTATTATGAAACGGTAGGGTCTCCTACCTCTCCATGAGCCCTCATCAACCGATTTCAGCATTTCAGACCTCCCGGTATCCACAACCTCATAGAGGGGTCTGGGGGTGGGTGAGGTAAAGTTCCATGATCCATAGTAAAGGTACCAGTACCCTATATACCGCATACCCTCCGTTGTTAGAATAACATAGTTCCTCCTCTCTGGATGGGTGTATCCAAGGAGTTTATTTACAAAATCCCTGTCAAGGCCATACTTTGTGGTGAGGATCTCCTCTGCAGATCCTCTGTTAACGCCAAGGATATCGTTGAGTATCTGAACCGTTATTGACGTGTTTCCTGTCCTGTTCTCTAGAAGTGAAACTGCTGAGTCCCCCGAAGATGTGAGCATCGTTAATATCCCTGCTGATAAACTTTCATTGTCTGTCTCGAATGCCCTGAAAATCCAGTAGGCCCGGGGGGTATTCTGTGATCCCCCATCAAAAAGAACTGGGCGTTCCGCGGCGGCTGTGATGTAGTGGCCATAGCTCCATTCAGTCACAACAACGGTGCCCTCTTTTGTTCCATCCTTCAGGAAATTCGCTGCATCCGAGAAATCATCATTTATAAAGGGAACCCTGCCAATCTCAGCAGCCTCGATGGTGGCCACTGAGATTATGAGGGCCAGTAGGAGAACCACAGGAATATCCGCCCTGAAGTCCCATCTACCGCTGATGGCCCGCATATATGAGAAGACAACGCCAAGGAATATGCCAGATATGAATGTGAGGGGGGTTATTGCGAGAATACCGAAACGAACACTGATATAATATGCGGTAAGCCCTGCAAGCATCCATACCAGTGAAATGGTGAGGATGAAGGGGTTGAATGATGGGAGATGTTTCCTCCTCATATCTCCCCTTATGAAGATACTGATAATCACAAGAGCCCCGAAGACACCGAATCCCAGGTTGAGGGGTCCTGCAGCAGAGAAGAACACCTCGACTGAGGGGTGGTCAAGTTCTGAGACCGACTCATAAATATCTGGCCATGATCCCGTCGATGATTTTGACTGAAGGATGGAGAGAGGGTTGATCCCTGAAAGCTGTTGGGGGCCATTGAATAATCCTATCAGAAGAATTGCCAGTAAAACTGGAATGAAGAGCCTCTTGATGCACGATAAATCAGGCGTTTCCATTCTCCATGATATGATCGAATAAATAAAGGCAGATGCAAGGGTAACATAGAGCATGAACGGCCATCCTGTCCATGAAAGGGAGAAAAACAGCATGGAAACTGCAAAGAGTATTCCAGAAGTGATGTATCCATATTTATCCCTGGATTCCACCACACCCGTGTAGAAAAGCACAATTAAAGCTGGCATCAGACAGTTGAACATGTCTGTATCAAAAAAGCCAGGGATGGTTCTTGCAAAGTAGAGGGGTGCTGTGACCATCAGGATGCCCCCGGCGAACCCTCCAGCGGCACCGGCATACTTTCTGATGAGGAAGAACATCACGGTACCAGCAAAGGGTGCCACAATAGCCGGCAACCAGAAACAGAGCTCGTAGAGGCTCATATCTGTGAAGGGGTCAAGAAGCCTGTAGAGAATTATCGAAACCCATGATATTACTGGTGGATAGACAGCGGGTCTTCCAGGGGGGTAATAAGAATAGGAGTCCCATGGAATCCCTGATTTCAGTGTATCCCCCGGATGACCGTTTTTCAGGTAGTTCTCTGTGATGCGGTAGTTGTAGTAGGAGTCCAGTTCGTACATGTAGGGGAGGCCCTGATCATCTATGAGATATGCCCTCTCGGTCCCATTGACGTCTCCAAGATGAACCGTTTCAGCTCTAAGGATGAAGCCCGTGAAGAATATGAGTACCATCAGAAGGAAGATCTTCACATTTTCATTGACTTCCAGGAAAAACACCACCTATTCAAGATCATAGAGTGAGGGGTTCATGCGGGGTATCATGGCCATGAGGACGCACTGCTCTGTATTTCCAACACGATCAAGCATTCCATGGGAGAGGAAACTCACAGCACCCCTCTTCCTGCCCAGTTCATCCACACCTGTGAGCTCATCCATGACTTCCCCCACCTCCCTTCCTGAGAGGACCTCCTCAACCACCAGGGGAGGGTATTCAAAGCCTGCGCTCACACCAAGTGTTACATGATCACCATCATATATGGCGCACCACTGGAGGTCCACAAATCCCGTGATCGTCCCCGGCACCCTGTGGAGACCTGACTCGATGCCAACACTCAGTTCACAGTTGCTGAAAGCCCCCCTTGCACGGTTGATGGCCCCCTTAACAGTCTCCTCAAGACCTACCGGCTGATCAGATACTCCTGAGTCAACCTCAACACCCCTGACCTCAATTTCATCGAATATCTTCCCAAGGACATTCGCTGTGGCCTTAACCTTAACCGGATTTGTTGATCCCACATTAACCCTCATGGAAGCACCTTCGTTTCACCGATTTCTCTTTCTTTTTATTGTATGGCGTATCCTATCAAGCAGATGTCCCATCCTGTCTATTTCTCCCCTTCTTATCCTTGTGGACGAGATGGGGATACCATCATCTGCGGGCACCATGTCAATGGTTATGATATCAAGTTCCCTGAACCCCTTTCTTTTTCTTATTTTATTTATCTCATGGGCAACAGGCTCGGTCTCCCTGCTCACCACTATGGCATCGAAACGTTCATCTGTAACCGTGGTGCCGTAGGGGTCCTCCAGCCTCATTATATGGTACTCTGTATCCTTATCTGAAAGATACTCCTCAAGGTTCTTCATTCTGACACTGCAGGGCTCTATATCGTCTCCCTTTGCAGATGCAAATTCATCTGATGTTACACCAATCATCACAGTATTCCCGACACGGAATGCCTCATCAAGGAGTTTTCTATGGCCCTTATGAAATCTGTCAAAGGTGCCTCCAACAGCAACAAGTGAGTACTTCTTTACCTTCATCCTATCATCTTCAGAAGCCAATACCCTAATTATGTTGGAGTTAAATTTATATTATGTGGAAAGCCTCTCCTTATGGCCACTTTAAGTGCGATGACTTTATAAATTATAGATCATGCAGCTTCGGGAATACAATGTCATCATCAAGAACCCCCGGATGGTTGATGTCAGAGTTGCATCCTGTTACCCGGGGCCCTACAGGACCGCCATGTCCTCACTCGGTTACCATATAATCTACCATCTTATAAATTCAAGGGATGATGCATGGTGTGAGCGGGTGATACACCCCTACAAACGAAGCCTTGAATCTGGAAGTCCGCTGAGGGACTTTGATATAATCAGCTTCACGGTGCACTACGAGGAGGACTATTTCAGGATTCCCCAGATGCTAAGGGATGGTGGTGTTTCGCCGAGGAGGGATGAACGTGACGGTCCCCTTGTAATCGCAGGGGGGCCCTGCATAACATCCAATCCCCTTCCACTCTCAGATTTCATTGACCTCTTCATAATAGGTGAGGCTGAACCTGTGCTCAACAGGTTAATCGATCGGTACCTTGAGCTGGACGATCCCCGCCGTGAGATTGATGAATTCATGGACATAAAGGGTGTTTACATTCCAGACAACCCTGCAGAGAGGATGATTGTTGAGGATATGGACGGGGCATGTCATCCTGTAAGACAGATAGTTCCAGTCACCGAGGATAAAAAGATGGTCCCCTCACTGGGGAGGTCATTCCTTCTGGGTGTTTCAAGGGGCTGTTCACGGGGCTGCCGTTTCTGCATGTCCGGCTACCTATACCGCCCCAAACGTGAGACATCACTCCCCAAGCTCCTTGATGTTGCAGAGAGGGGCCGTCATGCCACAGGTTACAGTAAGGTCTCACTTATAGGTGCTGCTGCCTCTGACTATTCACGTATAGATGAACTCTCCTCCAGACTCGTGGATATGGACTTCATGGTTTCAATGCCGTCACTCAGAATAGAATCACTGTCAGCCCACCTCATGAATACACTGCTTGGAGGGGGACTTAAAACAGTTACAGTGGCACCAGAATCAACCCTTAAATTGCGAAGAAAACTTAACAAGCCCATAAGCGATAGCATGGTGTTTAAAAAAACAGAGGAGGCTATAAAAAGGGGTTTTCGTGTTAAAATGTACTTCCTTACAGGAGTCCCCGGGGAGTCTGATGAAGACTTAAAGGACCTGGCACGCCTCATGCATGAACTCCATGAAATAAGAAGGGGAATGGTGAGCTTCAGCATCAACCCCCTCATTCCCAAGCCACACACACCCCTCCAGTGGATGGAATATGACATGAGGGAAATGAAAAGGAAGATCAAACTTCTGAGGAAACTCACAGGGGGGATTCCTGTTAAATTTGGAAGTCCCCGCGGTGGACTCATACAGTATGTGCTCTCCACAGGTGGACCCGAAACTGGAGAACTCATTGAGAGGGCCTCATTCTCAAAGGTACCCCTCAGGGAATGGGAGCTCCACTGCAGCAGGAGAAACCCCGGCGATGATCTCCCATGGGATAACATCAACGTTGGACTAAGGGAGGACTTCCTCATGAAAGAATACATTAGGATGGAGGAGGAGAAACTAACACCATGGTGTGAGGAGTCAGGATGCCATGGATGCATGGATCACTGTTCATGGCAGGAGGAAGGGCGATTAAGATGACAGAATTTGCTTCAAGAATAAGGGACATAAGGCTCTCAGAGATAAGGAAAATGTTTGAAGTGGCCGGTGAGGACACAATAAACCTCGGGATAGGTGAACCTGATTTCAATGTACCTGAACATGTGGGGGAAGCCATCAAGAAAGCTGTGGAGGAGGGAATGACACACTACACATCAAACAGGGGTATGGATGAACTCAGGGAGGCCATCTCAGAGAAACTCAGAACAGAGAATCGGGTTCATGTGGAGCCTGAGTCAATAATAGTAACCGTTGGTGCCAGTGAAGCTATATTCATGTGCACACAGGCCCTTCTTGACAGGGGGGACCATGCACTTATACCCGACCCGGGTTTCCTATCATACGATGCATGTGTGAAGCTTGCAGAGGCCATAAGTGTCCCTGTACCCCTCAGTATGGAGGACGGATTCTCCATGACCCCTGAAAGGGTTGAATCACTGATCACAGACGATACAAGGGTCATAATAATGAATTCACCATCCAATCCAACAGGTAGCGTCATGGGTAAGGATGACATTAAGGGGGTCGCTGAAATAGCAGAGGACAGGGATCTAATCATAATCTCAGATGAAATCTATGAAAAGATCATATATGATGGAAAACATTACAGCCCCGCCCGTTTCACAGATAACGCCCTGGTCATCAACGGGTTCTCAAAGACCTATGCCATGACCGGACTCAGGATAGGTTACGTTGCCGGCCGTGAGGATATAATTGAGGAGCTTCTCAAGGTTCACCAGTACAATACCGCCTGCGCACCATCTGTGTCTCAGGTTGCTGCCCTTGCAGCCCTCAGGGGTCCCCAGGACTGTGTGAAAGAGATGTTAGATGAGTTCAAAAGAAGGCGTGACCTCATGTTCAGGTCCCTCACTGAGATGGGGCTCGAGTGTACTCTTCCAGGCGGTGCATTCTACATGTTCCCCTACGTGGGTGACTCCAGGGGTTTTACAGAAAGGGCACTGGATGCCGGTGTTGCAGTTGTCCCGGGAACTGCATTTGGAGAGGCAGGTTCATATTATGTTAGAATGTCATATGCAACATCCTATGAGCTTATAGAGGAAGCCATGGAACGCTTGAAAGGCATGTGTGGTGTTTGATGTGGATGATGTTGAGAGGGTACGCCTCGGAAGGCGTGCAGCACTTGCAGGTATAGGTGGTAACATACTTTTAACGACCCTGAATTTCATTGTGGGGGTGTCCTCTGGTAGTGTTGCCCTTGTTGCTGAAGCCGCCCACACCCTATCAGACGTTATGACATCAATAATCACATACATAGGATTCAGAATAGGGCAACGGCCACCTGACAGGGAGCATCCCTACGGACATGGACGGGCGGAGGCTCTTGTTGGCCTTCTTGTTGTTTTATTCCTTGGTATCATATCCTATGAGATAGTTTCTGAGGCATACCGTAAACTTTTCATTGAAGTGGCCCCTCCAGATTACACCGCCGCCCTTATGGCTGCTGGGGGTATAGTCGCAAACATTTCCATGACGCTATATATAAGGAGAATTGGGGAGAGGATAAACAGCCCCGCAATAATGGCGGATGCCCAGCACCAGCAGGTTGACATCTTCTCATGTATAGCCATAATAGTGGGTGTTGCAGGGTCTAACCTGGGTTTCAAGTTCCTCGATCCCCTGGTTGCCGTGATAATAGCCATGCTTGTTCTTAAAACAGCCTTTGATGTTGGCCGTGAGAATGTCAACAATATACTTGGAGCGGTCCCATCACCCTCCCTCATGAGGGACATTGAGACAGCAGCCCTATCTGTTGAGGGGGTTAAGGGCATACATGATGTCCGTATAAACTATTTTGGACCCTATGCTGCAGCTGATATCCACATCGAGGTTGATGGGGACCTGGTACTCCGTGAAGCCCATAGAATAGCACACGATGTTGAGGGAAAAATCATAGCTGACGTTGATATGATAAAAATTGTCAATGTCCATGTATGCCCTGTAGGTGAGAAAACAAGATGCACCGACTGGTGAAATATTAATTTTTAGATCTTTTCTGGCAAATCAAAAACCAGTATAATTTCATTAATTCTCTAAAAGAGTTCTCTTCCACTAAATCAGAGAGTCAGTATCAGAGGTATAATGGTATCAATGTAAGTGGTTCGCCGTTGGCTGGAGATTAGTTTCCTTTCATAAGCGCAGCGATGATGTGTCCATAAGCAGCTCCAAGGTATGCTAAAAACCTTCTAGTTGCAGTCCAGAATTCACCGCGAAATTTCCAGAATAAGAGACCAAGTACACCAAATGATAGGTTCGCAAATGCCATCCATCGAAATGGGTTTCCAGTTGGCCATTCCATGTCGATTGTATGATATGAATGTGTGTCCAGCGAATGCTCAGATAGAACCCGCACCACTTGTAATCTGAGGATTGAAAGGAGAAGTATTTCAACAAAATTTTCAGAATCAAGTGCTGACCGACGATAGAACAGAAAAGGAATCGTGAGAATGGTTAATAAAGGCCATATAATAATACAGTTCCATTTTTCACAGCTGCATTTAGTTTAATAAATCATATGCAGCTTAAATGGATAAATTCCTGTTAAGAGAATGAGTATGATGTGTGGTCTGGCAGTGAAGTGGGCTTCCCACAGCAAACACCGCAGTACACACCCACCACGCAGCAGGACTTAACTACTGAGATCGAAACGAGATCAGGTATAAACCCCTGCGCCATGACCGCCAAAACCACAAAACAGATAAAAACCACACATAAAAGAGGAAACCCCCACAGGAAAACCCAAAAAACCACTAACACCCAACCAGAAAACAGCCACAAAACACAACCAAACCCCAAAAGGGACAAAAAACCTTGGAAGCGGCAGGCTAAACAACTCGACCCAAAAACAGGCCTCGAAGCTCACACCTCCGCCCCAACAAACAGGTCTTCTACCCGCAGTCCACAAGCCGCCTATTTTCAGGGAAAACCTCAGGCTTAGATGCTTTCAGCCTTTATAATCATAGCGCGTAGCTGCCCGGCAATACCCACTCGGATAACCGGTAAACCAGAGGCGCCGACGGTTCGTTCCTCTC
>NZ_JASFYG010000004.1 GCF_030055435.1 Methanothermobacter sp. | reverse complement strand
GTGAATTCTTCATCACCCACATAGAGGTCCTCTGTGTTCTCCCTCACTATGACAAAGTCAAGGTCAGGGTAGAGGCACGGGACACCCGGTAGGGACTTCACAGGCCTCAAATTCGCAAAAAGATCAAATTCACGCCTTAATTTAACTATAACATCTGCTGCACTTTCACCTGCGGCACCAAAGAGGGTGGCGTCTGCCTCACCGATGATTTCAATTGTTTCATCTGGAAGGGCCGTTCCTGTCCTCTCAAGGCACTCATCCCCTGCATCTGCATACACAAATTCCAATTCAAGTTCCAGTCCTTTGAGAACGTGGAGGGCGGCCTCCATGACCTCCTTACCGATACCATCCCCTGGTATAACGGCTATCTTCATGGTATTCACCCGTCAAATTTTCCCTTTTTCCTGAGGTAAGGTATGAGACCCCCGCTTTCAAGTATTTCCACCATGAAATCAGGGAGTCTATTGAAGGGGAATTCCTCATCTCCCCGTATTATAACGCCCCTTTCCAGGTCCACCTCTATCTCATCACCCTCATTGAGTTTATCTGTTATTCCTGGCGCCTCAAGGAGTGGTATACCCACATTTATGGCGTTCCTGTAGAATATCCTGGCAAAGGACTCTGCAATAACAGCGGCTATTCCAGCACCCTTGAGGGCGAGGGGGGCGTGTTCCCTTGATGATCCACATCCAAAGTTCTTCCCGGCAACTATGAAGTCCCCTGGTCTGACCTTTGAGGGGAATTCAGGGTCGAGGCCCTCCATGACGTGTTCCCTGAGTTTTTCAGGGTCCCGCATCACAAGGTACCTGCCGGGTATGATTATGTCGGTGTCCACGTTGTCAGGAAATTTCCAGACTCTTCCTTTCATATATAAGCACCTCCACTATTCAAGTTCAGCAGGGTGGGTGATTCTGCCTGTTACTGCAGAGGCAGCTGCAACCGCCGCGGATGATAGGTATACCTGTGCCTCAGGGCTTCCCTGCCGGCCCCTGAAGTTCCTGTTTGATGTTGAAAGGCTGACCTCTCCTGGACCCACAAGACCCACATGGCCACCGAGACATGGCCCGCAGCAGGGGTTGCACACCAGGGCGCCTGCGTCCACGAATATCTCAATGAGACCCTCTGAAAGGGCCCTGCGGTAGACCTCCCTCGAGGCGGGTATCACGAGCATCCTGACTCTGTCTGCAACCTCCCTGTTTTTCAGTATTGCAGCGGCATCCCGGAGGTCACTGAGGCGGCCGTTTGTACATGAGCCAAGGAAAACCTGGTCTATCTCAACATCCACCTCACTGACGGGCTTCACATTGTCAACGTTGTGGGGACATGCCACCTGGGGTTCAAGGTCGGAAACATCAACCTCCATGACACTGAGGGAGGGGGCATCGGGGTCCGTCCTGAAAACCCTGTAGGGTTTATCTGATCTCCTTTCCACGTACCTTATGGTTTTTTCATCCGGCTCCACTATCCCGGTTTTACCACCCATCTCTATTGCCATGTTGGAGAGCACCATACGGTCTGATACACTCATATCTGCGACGGTTTCACCTGCAAATTCACAGGCCATGTAGGTGGCACCGTCTGCCCCCACCTTTCCTATGATGTTCAGTATGACGTCCTTTGCATACACATGTTTTCTGAGTGAGCCGCTTATTTCGAAGCGTATCGTTTCAGGTACCCTGAACCACAGTTTTCCGGTGGCAAAGACCATTGCCATGTCAGTTGACCCTATACCTGTGGCGAAGGCCCCAAGGGCGCCGTGGGTGCAGGTGTGGGAGTCTGTCCCCACGATAACCTCTCCAGGCACCACGTGTCCCTTTTCAGGTAGCACCTGGTGGCATACACCCTCCCTGACATCATAGAAGTTCTTTATGCCCTGTTCCCTTACGAATTCCCTCATTATCATGTGGTTCTGGGCCGCATCCAGGGAATCTGCAGGTACCTGGTGGTCGAATATCACAACGATTTTTTCAGGGTCCCAGACCCTGTCTTTTCCTATCCTCTCAAAGGATTCAACCGACAGGGGCCCTGTGAGGTCATGGGTCATGGCTACATCTATACTGGCCATAACTATTTCACCGGCCTCCACACGATCTTTACCTGAAGCCCTGGCAAGTATTTTCTCAGAAACAGTCATAGACATCTTCTATCCTCCTTTAGCAGAATATGATGAAGGCATCATAAAATTTCCAGCAATGGATCCATGGGGCTGGCTGTGAAAATTAGAGCATCCTTAAAGTTCAAATGTCCCCATCTGTTCACTGGATATCTGCATTCCACCTTCATACTGAAAAACTCGACTGAATTTTACAGTTATATTTTCACCCACTATTAATAAATACTTTGATAATAAAATTTAAATATTATGTAATACCAACCAGTAGTAACAGTTCCAGGAATATTAGTTCCCAGGACCTCACCAAGTCTTTTATAGACGGTGCATAATATTATTAATCAAGTGAGGGACCCAAATGAAGGAAGAACTTAAGAGGGAATATGAGAGAATTAAGGACAGAATGTCCCTTGAGGAATTTCAGGAGCTAATAGAGAAAAGGAAAGAGGAATATGGGGACGTAGGATTCATGGATGATGTTGCAATTGCAACGACGGTGGTTGATGAGATCCTCAGAGATGAAAATACGATGCTATCGGAGAAGGAAGAGCACAGGATGGACACCATATCCAAACTTGAGGAGGGTGCAGAGGCCCCGGTGACAGGAAGGGTCATGAAGATATCAAGTCCCAGGACGTTCACAACAAGGAAGGGGAGAGAGGGAAAACTCGCCAATGTTATCATCGCAGATAATACAGGTGAACTTCGAACAGTTTTCTGGACAGAGAACATGAAACTCCTCAAGAAATTCAATGAAGGCGATGTAATCAGGATAAGGGATGTTAGAATAAGGGGCGGATTTGGGGGTAGAAAGGAAGCCCATTTGATGCCAAGGTCAAGGGTTGAGGTCCTTGACCCTGCGGATTTCCCGGACTTTCCAGAATACAGGGAGGAGATAACCCCCATCTCTGACCTTGCCGAGGATCAGCAGGTCAATGTCATCGCAAGAATAACAGGCATATCCCGGGTGAGGACCTTTGAGAGGGATGGTCGTGAGGGAAGGTTCATTTCCCTTAACATAATGGACGAAACCGGTTCAACCACATACACAATATGGAACAACGATGTCAGCCTTGTGGAGGAGCTTGGTCTTAAGGAGGGAGACGCGGTTAAAATACTGGGGGCCCAGACAAGGAGAAGGGATGATAGTGTAACACTCACACACACCAGCCTCACTAGGATTGTGCCAGGGGAATATGATGTCCCGGAGTACAGTGAGAAGGTGGTTAAGATAGGGGACCTCCATGAGATGGAGAGCGCAACTGTGATGGGCCTTGTAACAAGGGTTCATGACCCTGTGGAATTTGAAAGGAACGATGGAACAACGGGCTCTGTAAGATCCATTGAGATTACAGATGATACAGGCTCTGCAAGGGTGACACTCTGGGATGATGACACCCGCATGAGGATCAACAAGGGGGACATTGTAAGGATATCCGGTGCAAGGGTTGAATTTGATGAGTTCAACCAGTCATACCGCATAAACACAAACTTCAACACCCGCATCACCGTCAACCCTGAATCTGATGGTTCGCTCCTTAAGGTCCTTGAGGAGTACAGGGAGCATCTGAGACCCCTCAAGATAGCCGAGATACTTGAAATGGAGGATGAGGGTGAAGAGGTGGATGTTGTAGGTAGGATATTCAGCCTCAGCGACCCGAGGGAATTTGAGAGGCAGGACGGAACCGGGATTGTGAGGTCAATGGAACTTGCAGATGAGACAGGCAAGATAAGGGTCAGCCTCTGGGACGAGAAGGCAGAAAAACCCCTTAATGTTGGGGATGCAGTGAGAATAGAGAATGCACGCATAAGGCTAGGTCTTTACAGTGTGGAACTCAATACAGGAAGGACAACACGAATAGTGGAGCCCCTACCAGAGGATATTGAAAACCTGCCCTCCTTTGAGGAGCTTGAGGAGATGCTCTACACCACAAAGAAGATCGATGAACTTGAGGAGGATGACAGGAACATAAGGATAATTGCAAGGGTGGTTGATCTCTTTGATCCCAGGGAGTTCCAGAGGGAAGACGGGACACCTGGCCTTGTGAGAACTGTTGAATTTGCTGATGACACAGGATACATAAGGGCAAGCCTCTGGGATGATGCTGCCGAGAAACCACTGAGCATTGGAGATGCGGTGAGAATAGAAAACCCCCGTGTAATCTACAGGGATGATATGGGTGGAGAGAGACTTGAACTCAGCATAGGAAGAAATTCAAGGATTGAACCGGCAACTGAGAGGGATATAAGGGGTTTACCCTCATTCGAGGAGCTCCAGGAGATCCTCTACCCACATGTGAATATTGAGGACCTTCAGGAGGATTCAAGAAATGTCATGATAAAGGGTGAACTCACAGAAATGTCAGGGAGGAGAATTCTATCCATAAAGTGCCCATCATGCAATGAGAGGCTTGAACTCTCTGACGAGAACATCTGTAACTTCTGCGGCGCCCTTGTGGATGAGCCCCGATACCTCCTTATGATCCCAGGGAGGATCATGGATGATACCGGTGAGGTACTCATAACATTCTTTGGAAGGGAGGCCGAGAAACTCCTGGGGATGTCCACAAGGGAGGTTGTTGATATAATAAACCAGTCTGCAGATGAATCAGCCCTTGAGGAGAGGGTTGAGGACCTTAACGGCGTTACTGTGGAGGTTATTGGAAACGCGGATTTTGATGAATACAATGAGGAACCGAGATTTATACCCAGAAAGGTTGTGAATATTGAATTTTAGAATGAAATTTAAGGGAGATTAAAATGGTTGAACTGGAAGATCTACCAAACGTGGGGGCCAAAACGGCACAGAAATTAAGGGACGCAGGATTCGGGGACATGATGCGTCTTGCCACAGCCACCGCCAAGGAACTCTCTGTGAAGGCGGAAATTGGTGAGGGCGTGGCTGAGAAGGTGATAGAGGCTGCCAGAAGGGCTGAAAAAATAGACTTTGAAACCGCTTTTGATGTGATGGAACGCCGAAAGGAAGTGGGCCGAATAACAACAGGGAGCAAGGCTCTGGATGAACTCATAGGTGGCGGGATTGAAACACAGGCAATAACAGAGGTTTTCGGAGAGTTCGGGTCAGGTAAGAGCCAGCTATCCCATGAGCTAGCGGTGACTGTGCAACTACCAGAGGAAAGGGGCGGCCTGGATGCAGAGGCAGTTTTCATAGATACAGAGAACACCTTCCGCCCGGAAAGGATAGAGCAGATAGCCAACGCCTTTGAACTGGACCTTGAGGAGGTTCTCAACAGGATACACATTGCAAGGGCATTCAACTCAAGTCACCAGATACTCATGGCAGAGAAGGTGAATGAGCTCATACAGGAGGGCAAGAACATACGCCTCGTCATCGTAGATTCCCTCACAGCCCACTTCAGGGCGGAGTATGTTGGAAGGGAGGCCCTGGCAACAAGGCAGCAGAAGCTCAACCAGCACCTTCACACCCTCCAGAACATAGCAAACACCTACAATGCAGCTGTCTTCGTAACAAACCAGGTTCAGGCAAGACCCGACGCCTTCTTCGGAAGCCCCACAAAGGCGATAGGCGGACACGTCCTGGGCCATGCAGCGACCTACCGCCTGTGGCTCAAGAAGGGACTTGCAGGTAAGAGGATAGCGAGGCTTGTTGACAGCCCCCACCTCCCGGAGGGTGAGTGTGTCTTCAAGATAACAGAAGCAGGTATAGTCGATTAACCCCCATTAATTTATTGATTTTTATGGGCTCGTTTGAAACGGTTCTATCCATACTGATACTTGTACTCACAGGCCATGTATTTAAAGTGAAGGGCATACTGCGGGAGGAGGATGCATCACCCCTCAACAGGATTGTCATAAACCTTGCAATACCCTCACTGATATTCACGTCACTCTACAGGGCCGACTTGAGTGGAATAGCGGACCTCTTTCTGATACCACTGGTCTGTATAACCACCGGGGCATTATCTGGAGCCATAGCGTCCCTGTGGGCAGAAAGGAGGGGTCTGGATTCCAGGAAAACCTGGGGGATAATTGTTGCCGCGGCGATGATGAATTCAGGTTTCCTGGGTTACCCTGTAACTGAGGGAATATTCGGATCTCAGGGTCTTTTGAGGGCAATATTCTATGATACAGGTACAACAGTTATGTTCACATCCCTTGGACTCATACTGTCAGTTATTTCAGGGGCTGAGGGGACTGCAGTCGTTAAAAGGGCAGCCACCTTCCCACCCCTCTGGGCATTCATACTGGGGGTTACCTTCAACATGATGGGATTACCTGTGGGAATTGCAGGTACGGTTCTTGGCTATCTAGCCGGTGCAGCGGTTCCCCTCATAATGATTTCACTTGGTCTTTCACTGAACTTCAGGTTCCTGAAGGATTCGCTGGCTGAGGCTACATTTGTGAGTGCCCTGAGGCTCATAGTATCCCCTCTTATTGCCGCATTTATCGTTTACCTCTTATCATTTAAGGGTCTGGACTTCTCTGTAACGGTCCTTGAGGCATCAATGCCCTCGGCCATGCTTGCAGCGGTACTTGCAATTGAGAATGACCTTGACGTAGACCTTGTATCATCGTGCATATTCATGAGCACAATACTGTGTCTCGTGTCACTGCCATTATGGTCCATCATACTCTAAAAAAATTTATTTTGGATTCGGAATATAATGAAAATTTTTTTTAAATTTTAGCCCTTTTATAAAATAAATATAATACTATATAAATCTTACTTAAAGTTTTTGATAGAAATATTTATTTAGTACTGTGCTATACCTTACATCAAATAAATTTCATTGCTAGATATCTCTATGCAAGGTGATCTAATGGCAGAAGAAAAAAAAGAAACAATGGAAGAACCAAGAATCGGTGTTTACGTCTGCCACTGTGGTGTGAACATCGGCGGTGTGGTCGACGTTGAGGCTGTGAGGGACTACGCTGCGAAACTACCCAACGTTGTGGTTGCAAGGGACTACAAGTACTACTGCTCTGACCCAGGTCAGCTCGAGATACAGAAGGACATCAAGGAACTCGGTATAAACAGGGTAGTTGTGGCTGCATGTTCCCCAAGGCTCCACGAACCAACCTTCAGGAGATGTGTTGAGGAGGCAGGACTAAACCAGTTCCTCTTCGAATTCGCAAACATAAGGGAGCATGACTCATGGGTCCACATGGACAACCCTGAGGGCGCAACAGAAAAGGCCAAGGACCTTGTGAGGATGGCGGTTGCCAAGGCAAGGCTCCTGGAGCCACTCGAGGCATCAAAGGTTAGTGTGGGTGATAAAGCCCTGGTCATTGGTGGAGGGGTTGCAGGTATACAGGCTGCCCTTGACCTGGCCGACATGGGATTCAAGACCTACATGGTTGAAAAGAGGCCAAGCATCTCAGGAAGAATGGGTCAGCTGGACAAAACCTTCCCGACCCTCGACTGTTCGATGTGTATCCTTGCACCAAAAATGGTGGATGTGGGTAAACACGACAACATTGAACTCATAACCTACGCCGAGGTTAAGGAAGTTGATGGTTACATAGGTAACTTCAAGGTCAAAATCGAGAAGAAACCAAGGTACATAGACGAGGACCTCTGTACCGGATGCGGTTCCTGCGTAGAGGTATGCCCAATTGAAATGCCAAACTACTTCGACGAGGGAATCGGTATGACCAAGGCTGTCTACATACCATTCCCACAGGCTGTCCCCCTCTGCGCAACAATCGACAAGGACTACTGTATAGAGTGCATGCTATGTGATGAGGTCTGTGAAAGGGGAGCCGTTAAACACGACCAGGAACCAGAGGAAATCGAAATCGAAGTTGGTACAATAATCGTAGCAACAGGATACGACCCCTACGACCCCACAGAGAAACTCGAATATGGTTACGGCCGACACACCAACGTCATAACAGGTCTTGAACTCGAAAGGATGATCAACGCATCAGGTCCAACCGACGGTAAGGTCCTCAAACCATCAGACGGTGAAAAACCAAAGAGAGTTGCATTCATCCACTGCGTCGGTTCAAGGGACGAACAGATTGGAAAACCCTACTGTTCCCGTGTCTGCTGTATGTACATCATGAAGAACGCGCAGCTCATCAAGGACAAAATGCCTGACACAGAGGTCACACTATACTACATGGACATAAGGGCATTCGGTAAAGGATTCGAGGAATTCTACAAACGCTCACAGGAGAAATACGGAATCAAATTCATAAGGGGACGACCTGCTGAAATCATCGAAAACCCTGACCTCACACTCACAGTGAGATCTGAGGACACACTCCTCGGCAAGGTCACAGAGTACGACTACGACATGGTTGTCCTTGGTGTTGGTCTCGTGCCACCAGAGGGTGCAGAGACACTGAGGCAGACGATCGGTCTATCCAAATCTGCAGACGGCTTCCTCATGGAAGCACACCCAAAACTCAGGCCTGTTGACACACTGACAGACGGTGTGTACCTTGCAGGTGTGGCTCAGGGTCCAAAGGACATCCCTGATGCTGTTGCACAGGCTTCAGGTGCAGCTGCACGTGCAGCAATACCAATGGTTAAGGGTGAAGTGGAAATTGAGCCAATAATCGCAGTTGCAGATTCCGACGTCTGCGGTGCTTGTGAGGTCTGCATTGAGCTATGTCCATTCGGTGCCATAAGCATAGAGGAAGGGCACGCCAACGTCAACGTGGCCCTCTGTAAGGGTTGCGGTACCTGTGTGGCAGCCTGTCCATCAGGTGCAATGGACCAGCAGCACTTCAAAACAGAGCAGATCATGGCTCAGATCGAAGCTGCACTCAACGAACCCGCTTCAAAATAGATGGGCTAAACCCATCAAAACCTTTTCTTTTATCTCTCTGATTTGATTCTGTTTCAATGCTATTTCTGTAGCCGTCTGTTTCGCATCTTGCAGGATTCATTGGTCTCATGTGGCTGCAAGTATTAGCGGCACCAATTTTATATTGTAATTTTAACTATTTTCCTAATGGAGATGATTTTCATGGTCAGCAATCAGGATTATACCGAGAGGATAAGAGATCTCATGAAGGATCATAATAGCTGGATGGAGTCAAGCATCAACCTCATAGCAAGTGAAAATATAACCAGCTCAAGGGTCAAGGAGGCCCTCATCTCCGACCTTTCACACCGCTATGCAGAGGGCCTTCCAGGTGAGAGGCTATATGAGGGATGCAGGTACATAGATGAGATTGAAGAGATCACAATTGAACTCTCAAAGAAACTCTTCAGGGCAGAGCATGCCAATGTCCAGCCAACATCGGGGGTCGTGGCTAATCTCGCCTGCTTCTTTGCAACTGCAGATGTTGGCGACCCCATAATGGCCATGGAGGTCCCATACGGCGGCCACATATCACATGCCAAGGTCAGTGCAGCCGGTGTCAGGGGATTCAAAATATACACCCACCCCTTTGACTTTGAAAACATGAACATAGACGCCGATGCAATGAAGAAGAAGATCCTTGAGGTCAAACCAAGGATAATACTCTTTGGCGGAAGCCTCTTTCTCTTCCCCCACCCTGTGGAGGAGGCTGTTGAGGCCGCAGAGGAGGTGGGTGCGAGGATAATGTACGACGGCGCCCATGTTCTTGGCCTCATCGCGGGCGGTTACTTCCAGGATCCCCTCAGAGAGGGCGCCGATATGCTGGTGGGAAGCACACACAAGACTTTTCCCGGACCCCAGGGTGGCATAATCCTCTGCAGGGAGGAACTTGCAGATGACATAGACGAGGCTGTCTTCCCGGGACTTGTGAGTAACCATCACCTCCACCACGTTGCTGGACTTGGAATAGCAACCGCAGAGATGCTTGAGTTTGGAAGTCAATACGCGGCACAGACAATCAGAAACGCAAAGAAACTCGCAGAGAACCTCAATGAGCTTGGATTCAACGTACTCTGTGAGCATCTCGACTTCACAGAATCCCATCAGGTGGTGATGGATGTATCAGACATTGGCAGGGCCGCCGAAATATCCAAGAAACTCGAGGCTAACAACATAATACTCAACAAGAATCTTCTCCCATGGGACGATGTTAACAGCTCAGACGACCCATCAGGAATAAGGATAGGTACACAGGAGATAACAAGGCGTGGCATGAAGGAGCCAGAGATGTCAGAGGTTGCAGAATACATAAAGAAGGTTGTTATTGATGGTAGGGACGTTAAGGAAGAGGTCTCAGAGTTCATGTCCTCCTATACAAAGGTTCACTACGCCTTTGAGGAGTCAGAGGCCTACAAGTACATGGAGATCCTTTAGATGAGAATTGCCTGGGCATTCACAGGGGCCGGGCACCTCCTCCTTGAGAGTGTGGAGGCACTGGAGGAGATTGTTTCAGGGGGCCACGAGGTAACCATACTCCTATCAGGTGCCGCAGAGGAGGTTCTGAGGATGTACGGCCTCTTTGAGAGGGTCAGGAAACTTTCTGGCGGATACTACAGGGAACTTGTCCTTGAAAGTGACGAGGGCTACAGCTTCCCAATAACAGGCAGACTTTCCATGGGTAGATATGATCTTCTTGTGGTATCCCCTGTAACATCCAATACCGTGGCCAAGATAGTTCATGGTATAGCAGACACACTTGTGACAAACGCCGTGGCCCAGGCAGGTAAGGGGGGAGTGCCGGTATACTGCGTCCCGGTGGACCTTGAGGAGGGGGACGTTGAAACGGTCCTCCCATCAAAACTTGAACTTGAAATCTGCAGGAGATGCGAGCAGTGCCTTGCCGCAGCGGCATGTCCCGGGGACGCCATAGTGCCAGGGTTTGAGATAAGGCTCCTCAAGTGCAGGGGCTGCGGTCTGTGTCAGAGCTCATGTCCATATGGCGCCGTCTCAGGCGGGAGGATAATAACCATACACATGAGAGAGGTGGACATCAGAAACACAGAGAGGCTCTCCTCAATGGAGGGTATAACCGTGTTTGATGGGCCCGGAGAGATTCTAAAGACCCTCTGACCATTCCAAGCCCCCTAAAAGCACATTTTAAGTACAGTACCTTCTCCTTCATAAAATTTAATTATCATCTGCAACAGAAATAAAGGGGTAGGGGGTGTTTTAATGGAGGGTAAGAGAATAGATTTTCTCCTTGAGGAACTCAAGAACCCTGACTGGGTTGTGCGTGAGGACGCTGTTGAACTCCTTGCAGAGGTTGCAGATCCCCGGGCTGTGGAACCACTCATAGAGGCACTGGATGACGAGGACTACCATGTCCGGGAGGCGGCCGCACTCGCCCTTGCAACCTTTGATGATAAGAGGGCTGTCGGACCCCTCAGGGAACATCTTTCAGATGAGAAACCCGGTGTGAGGTACGCGTGTGCACTGGCCCTTGGAATACTCGGTGATGAGGATTCAGTCGAGGACCTTGAGGGCCTCCTTGAGGATGAGAGCCCAATGGTTCGGAGGGTTGCGGAGGTTGCAATCTCCGAGATAAAAAATAGGGGGGGATCCTAGCTCTTCCAGGATTTCACATTTTAGTGTTCCCTGAGGCAGAATCTCAGATATCCTTAAATTCCAGTACATCACCGATTTGGGTCCCGGTTTCCTCAATTTTTCCCTTTTTAAGTTCTATAACATACCTTGCAGGTTGCACTGGATTGTAGACCTGCCATGGTTTGAGTTCAGCCATATCCACCACCTTCATATTCTCATCAACGAATAGAACGTCAAGCGGGACCAGCATGAAAAACATGTGTATCCCTGAACCGTATCTTCCACGTCCCCCGGGTATTTCAAGTACAAGTCCCGTATCAACGTTCCTCCTGAGCATCAAACCCCTGAAACGTGAAAAGAATGTATCTGCAAACCTCACAGCACCAAGAGTAACGCCCCTTGTCTTATTGAACACCTCTTTCTCCATCATGGATTCTCCTGAAAACACTGTGTTATATTTATTTATATCATCAGCTCAAAACCATAAACCATTACTGTGCATATTCATCAGGAGGTTATCAGTGTGAGAAATATTATCGTTGAACCCCTTAACCAGACACCAATCGAGGACCAGAAGGTGGAGATAGTTGAAAGGAAGGGCATAGGACACCCTGACAGTATAAGTGACGGGATCGCTGAATCAGTTAGCAGGGCCCTCTGCAACGCCTACCTTGACAGATTCGGTGCCATAATGCACCATAACACCGACGAGGTACAGATAACAGCCGGAGAATCCGCACCACAGTTTGGAGGCGGTGAAGTCATAAAACCCATAGAGATACTCCTCACAGGAAGGGGCATCGCCGAGGTTGATGGGGAGAAGATAGGCCTTGACAGGATAGCCATATCAGCAGCCAAGGAGTACCTAAGGGACAGCATAATAAACCTTGATGTTGAAACCTGCACCGTGGTGGAGTGCAAGATCGGGCACGGTTCAGGGGACCTCCGGGACGTCTTTGCAAGGAAGGGAAGAGCACCCCTATCAAATGACACATCATTCGGGGTTGGATTCGCACCATTCTCAGAGACCGAGAGAATAGTGATGGAGACAGAGAACCTCCTCAACTCCCCTGAATTCAAGAAGAAATACCCCGCAGTGGGTGAGGACATAAAGGTCATGGGTCTCAGGGAAAACGACAATATAACCCTTACAGTTGCCTGTGCAATGGTGGACAGATACGTATCAGACCTCGAGGAATACCTTGAGATCAAGAATGTGGTGAAGGATGAGGTATTCAAGCTGGCCTCAGGGATCACAGAGAGAAACCTTGAGGTCTTTGTAAATACAGCCGACCGCTGCGAGGACGATGAGCCATCCGTTTACATAACAGTTACAGGGACCTCCGCTGAGATGGGTGATGACGGCTCCGTGGGAAGGGGTAACAGGGCCAACGGCCTCATAACACCCAACAGGCCAATGTCCATGGAGGCAACATCAGGTAAGAACCCCATAAACCATGTGGGTAAGATCTACAATCTGCTCTCAAACCAGATGGCCGCAGACATAGTTGAAAGCATCGAGGGCGTTAAACAGGTCCATATAATGATACTCAGCCAGATAGGAAAGCCAATTGACCACCCCAAGGCCGCCACAGCCCAGGTGATCCTTGAGGACGGCTACACCATGGATGATATCACAGGAAAGGTTTCGGAAGTAATGGACGCATGGCTCGAGGACATACCAAGCATAACCGAGATGCTGGTCAAGGGCCAGCTCAGGACATTTTAATATCCATCTGAGGGAGAAATTCATGCCAATCCAGGAAGCCGAAAAATCCTACAAGCCCCATGTGATAGAGGAAAAGGTTCAGAGTTTCTGGGAAGAAAGGGATATCTATGAACGCGTGAAGGAACTGAGGGAGAATGGTCCAAGGTATTCATTCCTGGACGGCCCACCCTACTGCAGCGGAAGAATCCACCTTGGAACAGCATGGAACAAGATAATGAAGGACTCGTACCTCCGCTTCAAATCAATGAAGGGTTTCAATGTCAGGAGGCAGCCTGGATGGGACACCCATGGTCTCCCAATAGAACACAAGGTTGAGGGGATCCTGGGTGTCAGGAGCAAAAAGGACATTGAGGATAAGATCGGTATAGAGGAATTTGTCAGGAAGTGCAGGGAATTTGCTTTGGAAAACAAGGCTGTTATGACATCCCAGTTCCAGCGCCTCGGGGTCTGGATGGACTGGGATGATCCCTACGTGACCTTTGACCCCGCCTACATGGAATCATGCTGGTGGACCCTGAAGAGGGCCCATGAGAAGGACCTCCTTTTAAGGGATCTCAGGGTGATAACGTGGTGTCCCCGCTGTGAAACAGCCCTGGCACTTGCAGAGATAGACTACCATGAGAAGGAGGACCCCTCCATCTACGTGAAGTTCCCAGTCTCAGGGGACACATATATACTGGTATGGACAACAACCCCCTGGACCCTCCCTGCGAACATGGCCGTCGCCGTCCACCCTGAGTTTGACTATGCCTACGCCCGTCTCCATGGGGAAACCTACATAATGGCAGAGGCACTCGTTGAGAAGGTCCTCGGGGAGGAGGCGGAGATTATAAAGACCGTCAGGGGATCTGAACTTGAGGGCCTCACCTACAGGCACCCCCTGGATGAGGAGGTGCCATGCCACAGGGACATGGAGCACAGGGTCATCCTGGGGGACCACGTGACACTCACAGAGGGTACAGGGTGCGTGCACACAGCCCCCGGTCACGGTCCAGAGGACTTCGAGATAGGTAAAGAATATGGCCTCCCCGTATTCTGCCCTGTGGACGAGGCAGGACTCTTCACTGAGGAAGCAGGGAAATATAATGGTAAATTTGTTAAGGACGCTGATTCTGACATAATAGATGACCTCAGATCAAAGAACCTCCTCCTGAGGGCAGAGACCATCAGTCACAGGTACGGGTTCTGCTGGAGATGCAAGACACCCATAATCTACCTTGCCACAGAGCAGTGGTTCCTCAAGATAACAGAGATAAAGGATAAAATGCTCAGTGAACTTGACAGGGTACAGTGGATCCCGTCATGGGCAGGGGAGAGCAGGTTCAGGAACTGGATAGAGAATGCGAGGGACTGGACCATCTCAAGGCAGCGTTACTGGGGGATACCCATCCCCATATGGATCTGCGAGGACTGTGAAAGCATACACGTTGTTGGATCAATAGAGGAGCTCAGGGAGCTGGCTGTTGAGGGTCAGCTTGAGGGGGACTTCATCCACAGGCCCCACGTGGACAGGATAATACTCGAGTGCGGCAGATGCGGGGGCAGGATGAGGAGAACACCCGACGTCCTGGACGTCTGGATAGACTCAGGGGTTGCAGGGTGGGCAGCCCTGCACTACCCCAGAGAGAAGGAACTCTTCAGTGAATGGTTCCCCTACGACTTCATAACCGAGGGACATGACCAGACAAGAGGCTGGTTCTACTCACAGCTTGGCTGTGGTGTGATAGCACTCGATGAGACGCCCTACCGGCGGGTGCTCATGCACGGTTTCACCCTTGATGAAGAGGGCAGGAAGATGAGCAAGTCCCTGGGGAACGTGGTTGAACCTGAGGATGTCATAGAGAAGTACGGGGCAGACGTCCTGAGGTTCTACCTTCTATGGGCCAACAAGCCATGGGAGGACCTTAAATTCGTATGGGACGAACTTAAGAATGTTAACAAGATGTTCAACATACTCTGGAATGTCTACGTCTTTGCAACAACCTACATGTCCCTTGACAGATTCCAGCCAGGTGACCATGAACTGGAGGACCTCCACTTCAGGGATGAGGATCGATGGATAATCTCAAGGGTTAACTCTGTGGCCCTGAAGGTGACAGAGGCCCTAGATAACCTCCACTTCCACAGGGCAACCCGTGAAATTCACGACTTCATAGTGGAGGACCTCAGCCGCTGGTACATAAGGCTCATAAGGAGCCGCACATGGATAGAGAGGGACGACCCAGACAAGCTGGCAGCCTACCACAGCCTCTACACAGCCCTCAAGACACTGATAGTGACACTCTCACCCATAGCACCCCACATATGCGAGGACATCTACCAGAACCTTGTGAGGGGGGCTGAACCCGACTCACCTGAGAGCATACACATGCTGGACTGGATGGTGAGTGAGGATGCGGTGGACGGCAAACTCGAGGCGGAGATGGACATCGTCCGCGAGATAATAGAGGCCTGTGCAAGGGCAAGGGACACTGCAAGGTACAAGCTGAGATGGCCTGTAAGGGAGATAGTTGTGGTATCAGAGGATGAGAAGGTTCTGGAGGCCGCTGAATCCCTCAAAGGGGTTATAGCGGAACAGGCCAACGCCAAGTCCATCAGGACTTCAACCGAATTCCCTGATATGAAGATAATAGCTAGACCAAACCCCGCAACCCTGGGTCCAAAGCTCAGGCAGGACATGCCACCTGTCATGAGAAAACTTGAGGAGGCGGATGGCGCTGAGGTTAAAGCCGCACTGGAATCAGAGGGAAGCTTCAGGGTTGAACTGGACGGTAGAATAATCGTCCTGGAACCCGATGATATAATATTTGAGACAGAGCTCCCTGAGAACATCGTGAATGCACAGTTCGAGGGCGGAAGTGTATTCGTTGACACGGAACTCACACCTGAGATAATGAGTGAGGCAATGGCCCGCGAACTTGTAAGGAGGATCCAGGATATGAGGAAGGACCTTGACCTGGACGTTGAGGCCAGGATAGAGGTTTCAGTGAAATGCAGCCCAGAATTCAGGGAACTGACCGAGCCCCAGAGGGAATTCGTTGAGAATGAGGTCAGGGCCAGCCATCTCTCCTTTGATTACACCGAACTCGAATACACCAAGGAATGGAAGATATCAGATGAAAACCTTATAATATCCATAAAACCTTCAGATAAGGTGTGAAAATGGTTTTAACAGATTCAGAGATTGAATTCATAAGAAAAGAACTTGGGAGGGATCCTAATCCCCTCGAATACGGGATGCTGGATGTGATGTTCTCTGAGCACTGCTCATACAAGAGCAGCCGCCCGGTCCTCGGCCTCTTCCCAACCGAGGGTGAGGGGGTAATCATAGGCCCCGGTGATGACGCCGGTGTGGTTGAGGTCACCGATGAGCTGGCCATGGCCATTGGAATTGAGAGCCACAACCACCCATCTGCGATAGAACCATATGGGGGTGCAGGTACCGGTATAGGCGGGATTCTGAGGGATATAATCTCAATGGGCGCCATGCCCATAGCCCTCCTTGACTCACTTCGATTCGGATACCTTGAGGACCAGAAATCAAGGTACCTCTTTGAACATGTGGTTAAGGGTATATCCGACTACGGGAACCGTGTGGGGGTTCCAACCGTCGCAGGCGAGGTTGAATTTGATGATAACTTCCAGCTGAACCCCCTGGTGAATGTTATGTGCGCAGGCCTTGTGCGCAAGGATGAGATAAAACGGGGGATAGCCCCGCGGCCAGGCGATGTATTTCTCCTCATGGGGGGTAGAACAGGCAGGGATGGAATTCATGGCGTAACCTTCGCATCTGAGGAACTCACAAGTTCATCTGAACTGGAGGACCGACCAGCGGTTCAGGTCGGCGACCCCTTCACCAAGAAGATGGTGATGGAGGCAAGCTTTGAGATAATGGAGAAAATAGAGGTTTCAGGCGTGAAGGACCTCGGGGGCGGAGGTTTAACGTGCTGCATCTCTGAACTCGTGGCCAAGTGTGATAACGGTGCAAGGGTCAACCTGGAGGCGATACCTCTCAGAGAGGAGGGAATGACACCCTATGAGATAATGCTCTCAGAGTCGCAGGAGCGCATGATCTTTGTTCTCAGCCCTGACAGGGTTGATGAGGCAATGGAGATCTGCAGGAAATATGAGCTCCCAGCCGCGGTCATAGGGGAGGTTACAGATACCGGGAGGATGATCGTTGAAAGCGAAGGGAAAGTTATAGCGGACCTGCCAGCAAAGCTCCTCGCGGATCCACCTGTAATTGAAAGGGAGGCAAAAAAACCAGATCTACCTGAGGGGCAAGTGGAGGTCAAGCACCCCCCTCTCAATGAAGCGCTCCTTAAACTCCTTTCATCACCTAACATTGCAAGCAAGAGGTGGGTTTACCGCCAGTACGACCATGAGGTTCAGATAAGGACCGTTGTGAAACCTGGTGATGATGCAGCGGTCCTCAGGATCGACGATGAGACTGGAGTTGCACTCACCGTTGACTGCAACAGCATCCACACAAAGCTGGACCCATACGGTGGCGGCGCAGCCTCTGTTGGGGAGGCAATAAGGAACGTTGTTTCAATGGGCGCCTGGCCACTCTGCATAGTGGACTGCCTCAACTTCGGAAACCCGGAGAAACCGGAGGTTTTCTGGCAGTTCAGGGAATGTGTGAGGGGAATGGCTGACATGGCAGAGACCTTCAGCACGCCGGTAATAAGCGGTAACGTGAGCTTCTACAATGAAACCGAGGGGGTCACAGTGAACCCATCCCCCGTGGTTGGAGTCGCAGGGAGGCTACCACTTGATAGCATAAAGACAATGGACTTCAAGGCCGAGGGCGAGAAGATACTCGTCATCGGGGATACAAAACCTGAACTGGGCGCCTCAGAGTACCTCAGGACAGTTCATGGCATTGTTGATGGTAAGCCACCCGAAACAGATCTCAGGGCAGAATTTGACGCTGCAAACTCAGTCAGGAAGATGATTGAAAGATTCGGGGATCAGGTAACGGCAGTCCATGACTGTTCAGCAGGTGGTATAGGGGTTGCAGTCGCTGAGATGACCATAAAGTCTGGTATCGGGGCAACCATAGACACAGGGAAGATCCCTGGAAGCTTCAGTAACATCCATGAGGCCCTATTCGCTGAATCAAATGGAAGGTACATCCTAACCCTGACGGGATCCGTGGAGGAGATAATCCAGGAAATTGAAGTGCCCTGTGCTGTCATAGGAACCACTGGTGGTAGCACCCTGAAATTTGATGATGTGGCACTGGATGTATCTGAAATTTATGATGCCTACCATGGGGTTATTGAGGCATACATGTCCACATAGGTGTTTTTTTGAGGTACCGAAGGGAGTTCTTCAGGCAGATCATACATGCAGCAGGCATAGTGTTCGTGATCCTTGCAGGCTACCTTGGCTCCCTCCCCATGGTGGCCCTCTCCCTTGTAGCAGCACTCATGGGTGAGTTGATATTTCAGCTTGACAGGAGGTTCACCCTCCCCTTCTTCTCCTATGTTCTCAGGAGCTGCCGGAGGGATGATACCGAGAGGGGCTTCATCTACTACTTTCTGGGAATGGCCCTCACATATACCCTCTTTGGTTTTAACATTTCAGTGGCCAGTGCCTCAGTTATAATACTCACCCTGGGTGACTCACTCTCCACAATCATCGGCAGGGAGTATGGTTCACATCCCCTCCCCTTTAACCCTGATAAGAGCATTGAGGGTTCAGCAGCCTTCCTTTTAGCAGGGTTCCTGGGGGCCCTCTTTTTCCTTGACCCCATAACCGCACTCACAGGGGCTATTGCAGGCATGCTGGTGGAGGCCTACACCCCGGTTGAGGATAACATAACCATTCCCATCGGTGCCGGGGCTATGATGCTGCTCCTCGTCCACTGAACAGATTTTTTGTGAGGATTCAGAGTCTTATCACTTGATGAAACAACTCAGTAAGGGCTTTGTGGCAGGTTGATGGTGACAGTCAGAGTTTTATCCACCTGATGAGACAAGAGAATATGGTTTTTGTGAAGCTCAGAGTCTTATGACTCCCTCCCTCCGGAATGAGACAACTGAAGCCACAAAGAGGATTACAGATAAAAATGCCGCCGGTAACATGTCATATATGAGACCTGGATTTAGATATGGGCTCGATGATAGTTTGACCATTATGATGCTGGGTATGAAGCGTATTATGGGGTTGAGGATCCCCATATCCATGAAGAGGGGCACGAAGAGCAGGAATGTCGCAAAGAAGAGCACCACAGTGATGGCAGAGTTGGCCTCCTTTGTGCTGTCTGCAAGGATGGATATGAAGAGGCCAGTCCCTGTGAACCCCAGTCCCGTGAGGAACATTATGATGGACATTAGGGGGATATTGTAAACCGGCACCCCAAGGAGTATCACTATCCCGAGCCACAGGAGGCTCTGAATGAATGAAAAAATGAGTGCAGGGGTTATCTTACCTAGAATGATGCTGGTCTCGGATAGAGGGACCATCAGGAGGACCTCGAAGGTTTTTCTTTCCTTCTCGCCAACCACGCTGTCGGTTACAATGTTACTACCAAGGAAGAATGGGAGGAAAACCACGAAGGGTATTATGAACCCGTACATTATCTCCACAAAGTAGGAGCTTTCAACTGCAAGGGGAGCATACCTTTCCCTGTTAATGGGGATAATTTTAAGTTTAACGGGATTCTCAAGGGCTTTGACTGTGGATGCTGGAATACCTGCCTCCCTGAACTGTTTCTGCTCTGCGTACCAGGAGGCGGCACGCTGAAGCCTTTCGCTCATGATGGTGTAGAATGCACTGCCGGTGTCTGCTTCGATACGGACATCCCCACCGCTGGTGTAGACAATGGCTACCACCCCTGAACCCAGACTTTTCCTGGCATCAGTGAGGTCCTGGAATCTCGTAACACCCAGACCCTCCCTTTCAAGGCCCTCAATGAGCAGACGTTCATCCCCCACAACACCCACCTTGAGGAACCTGGAACCACCCCACTTTCCAATGAGCTCTGGATCCGCTGCAACTGAACTTACAACTGCAAGTCCATAGGCACCCAGTATTATTATGACCTGCACGAGGACAAGCAGCATGTAGATCCTGTTTGAGAATATGTCCCGTGCTTCCTTAACTGTAAGGGCCTTCAGTTTCATGGTCTCACCATCAACCTTAAAATACCGGGTCTTGGACCAAAAACCACATCATCCCTGCTGAATAATCTGACTGCAAGGCCATAGAAGAGGATGTTGAGTATGAGGATTGAGAAGAGGGGCGGTATGAGGTCAGCTGCATTCAGGTTAACTCCTGATATCAACTTTATTGTGAGGGTCATGGGTGAGAGGGATCCTGAGGAACCCGCCATGTAGGCGAGGGCCGGCACAATCAGGTATGCTGCTGCGATTATGTAGGCAAAGGTTATACCTATCCCTGCCTCACGGTAGTTCTTTGCATAGACCGATATGAGTGCCGTGAGCCCTATGATGGGTGTTGATGAGAGCACAACGGTTAGATAGGCACCTGCCGGGTTGCTTATCTGGAAACCGGCCGCCATTATGAGGATCAACCATACACCCACCTGCAAAGCCACCGTCGCGGCAACAGAGAGGCACTTCCCGATGATTATCTCAGAACGCCTTATGGGCATTGCAATAAGGGCTTCACCTGTTTTCCTCTCCTTTTCACCCACGATACTGTCCACCACGAGGTTTCCGAACAGGAAAACCGGGAGAAAGAGGAGAATGGAAACCATGACCCGTCTCACAAGCTGAAGTGGAAGGGCCTCACCCCTTGTCTCCTCACGGACCTCAGGTCTCGGCTTCGGGGTTTCAATGAGTTCCCTGGTTATAATGGTGGAGGCCCTTTCAACCGCGGCTTCCACCTCGTCCCTCACAACGGTCCTTCTTGGATCAGAATAGTCAAGGTAGAGTGTTGCATTCAGGGGGATGCCGGTGAAGTTATCGACCACGAGCCTGGATTCTGCACCCCCATGTATATAGAGGACGTCGGGGTTCAGCTGCCCGGAGATGATACCTGCGGGGTCGGTGACACTGAGCTCTGCAAAACCCCTGAGGGAGGGGGTGAATGTGCTTCCCTCGCCAATCATCTCAATGAAGCCACTGAACATGAATATGGTGAGTGAAAGTACCAATATCTGGAATATGAATATGAAGAGGAATTTACGGCTTCTGAATGTTCCCCTGAGTTCCCATTTTGTAACTGTTAGGAGATTCATCTAGGACCCCTTCAGGCTCTGTATGAACACGTCGTTCAGTGTTGCCTCCCGGGTGTTCACACTGAAGACAGTTCCAGGAATATTCTCTATAACCTCTGTTATGGATTCACGGCTACCAAGGGATAACCTGATGATTTTACCATCGATTTCAATGGATTTAACACCACTTACCTTCATAAGAGATTCTCTGCTGACCAGTGAGGGCTCTGAGACCTTAACTTCAAGTATCAGGTCCCCCCGGACCCTGGATTTGAGTTCATCAGGTGTTCCAATGTCGAGTATATGACCCCTGTTTATTATGGCAACCCTGTCACAGAGGTAGTCGGCCTCCTCCATGTAGTGGGTGCAGAGTATCATGGTCCTTGAGCCCTTCAGCTCCCTTATGAATTCCCTTATTGAGAATGCTGTCGCCGGGTCAAGGCCCATGGTGGGCTCATCGAATATTATGATTGGAGGGTCATGTATGAGGGCCCTTGCTATCCCGATCCTCTGCCGCATGCCCTTGGAGAATGTGTTTATGGGGTCCTCTGCACGTTCACTCATACCCACAAGTTCAAGTAACTCGTATATCCTATCATCCAGCACATCGCCGGGGACACCATAGAGTTCACCGAAGTACCTCAGGAGATCCGCAGCCCTGAAACGCTCATAGAGGTTGGGTTCCTCTGGAAGATAACCTATCATTGCTTTAACCCTGAGGGGGTCCCTGGTAACATCATAGCCACCCACATGGACCGTTCCAGAGTCAGGGTGCAGTATCCCTGCTATTATCCGTATTGCGGTGGTCTTACCGGCACCGTTGTGGCCGATTATGCCCATGAGTTCCCCTTCCCTCACACTGAAGCTGAGGTTATCAAGGGCCCTTATTCTTCCAAAGCTTTTAGAGACAGAGTCCACCTCTATCATGAAACCTCCACGAATCAAAGATTCTTTTCCAGCGGGAATTTATATCCCTTTTATATATTATAGTATAAACAGTACTTAAGCGGTGATGGTCACATGTTTCTATCAGAACTCATACCAGTGAGGGATGCATTCAGGATTCTTGATGAGAATCAGAGATCAACTGATACTGAAACCCTGGATCTGCTATATGCCCATAAAAGGGTTCTTGCGGAGGATTTAAAAGCCAGATTTGACTCCCCACCCTTTGACAGGTCAGCGATGGATGGATACGCGGTTAGGGCCGAGGACACATTCGGTTCCTCCCCTGAGAATCCATCAAGATTCACTGTCATCGACTCCATAGGGGCGGGGGATGTATCTGATGTGGATGTGGGTAGGGGGGAGGCTGTTAAAATCGCAACAGGAGCCCCCATACCCAGCGGAGCGGACGCTGTTGTCATGGAGGAATACACTGTCAGTTCAGGACCTGAGATCAGTGTTGTAAGACCGGTATTTCCTGGAGAGAACGTGGCACCGGCAGGCGAGGATTTCAGGGCAGGGGATACAGTTCTGAGTAAAGGAACCCTCCTAAGACCTGCAGAAATTGCCATGGCGGCATCGGCCGGTTACAGCCAGCTGAGGGTGTATAAAAGGCCCTCGGTAAAGGTGATAATAACAGGTAATGAACTCATGGAACCTTCAGCGGACCTTGAACCAGGCAAGATACCCAACTCAAACCTCTACACCCTCAAGGCCCTTGTAGAGAGTGCAGGTGGAGAGGCAGAGGTTATCCACGCCCCCGACGACATGGATATCATAGTGGATGAAATCAGAGGGGCAGTGAAGGAACATGATATGATCATAACAACCGGCGGAACAGCGGTGAGCCGTGGGGATGTGGTTGTGGATGCTGTGGACAGCCTTGGCGACGTACTATTCCATGGGGTGGCAATTAGACCAGGAAAACCTGTGGCGTTTGGAATTGTTGAAGGTAAACCTGTTTTCATGCTTTCAGGGTATCCTGTCGCTGCCATGGTGCAGTTCGATGTCCTTGCAAGGTATTATCTTCTCAGGATGCAGCACCTGGATTACAGTCACAGGACAGTGAAGGGGCGGTGTCTTGGCAAGGTTGCATCTGGACCCGGCAGGACGGAATACGTACGGGCAAGTGCAGACAACGGAATAGTTAAACCTGTCCAGAGCAGAGGTTCGGGTATAATAAGGTCAATGGTGGAGTCAAATGCCTACATAGTAATAGATGAGAACCTTGAGGGTATAGCTGAAGGTGAGGAGTGTGAGGTCCTCCTCTTTGATTCAATGACACTCTGAAACCATCCCAGCACATATGAATGGTAGCTTTTATATGAGCGCTTCAACAACCATTAAAACAGGTGTTATGTAATATGAATGCACTGTGGTTTTACGTCATCGCATTTATCCTGATATGGACACTCGCTGTTCTTTTCAGGGACAGGTTCAAGATTGAGATACAGGGACCCCTCCTCCTGCGGAGAACAAAGAGGATGAGGGGATTCATCGACAGCATCGCGTCAGGCCACCCAGGACTCTGGAGGTGGATACTGAATGCAGGCATCCCTGTGGCGTTCTTCTTCATGTTTTACATGCTCTACCTTATGGTGATGTCCCTTCAGAACATATTTGTGACTCCACAGGCATCACTCATCGTGCCGGGTGTTGACATACCAGGGTCACCGGTTTATGTGCCTCTGGGTTACGGTATAGTGGGCCTTGCCACGGTAATAGTGGTGCATGAATTCGCCCATGGGATACTTGCAAGGGTTGAGGGGGTCCGCATAAAATCCATTGGCCTCCTTCTTCTGGCAATACTTCCGGGTGCTTTCGTTGAACCTGATGAGGATGACATCAAGAAGGTGAGCCCTATTTCAAAGTTGAGGATATATGCCGCCGGGTCAGTGGCCAATCTCATACTTGCGGGTATATGCTTTGCACTCTTCTTTGGTATTTCAGCATATGCCATGCCCGCGGCCTTTCAGGCCGATGGTGTTCAGATAGATAGTGTGGTCCCTGGAAGTCCTGCAAGTGAGGTCCTCAAACCGGGCCTCGTTATTGAGAGCATAAATGGAATGCCAACCACAAACCTCACCACATATGGAATGGCCCTTAAGAGGATACGGGTGGGCGAGGTTATCACAATAGACACTGATCAGGGGACATTCAGGCTTAAGACAGGCAGAAACCCCAACAACTCAAGCAGGGCCTACATGGGTATCCGGACCAGCAACCACCTGCAGGTGAGGGAGTCTGTGGCATCTGTCTTTGGAGGCACCCTGCCATTTGCACTCACATACCTGGAGGAGCTCTTCTTCTGGATATTCTTCCTGAACTTCGCAGTGGGTACTGTGAACCTTCTGCCTGCCAAGCCCCTTGATGGAGGCCTCATGTTTGAGGAGCTCCTGCGCTACAGGTTACCGGAGAGGATTGTTAAACCGGCGGTCAGCTATGTCTCCATATTTGTTATACTCATCATAGCGGTGAGTATAATCTGGGGTACAGGGCGTGGTATCCTGATGATGTTCTGATAGCTGAGCTATACGCTGCCGACCGATGTTCTGATCAGCGCCTCTGGCAGCTGAAGCAGACATCGTCTTCCTTATCGGTCCTGTAGACCTTACCACAGCGGGGACACATAACCGTCCTCATGCCGCTCTCCCTGGCAGGGGGCTCATGGCACTGGCACCTTACCCCGACCATCTTTTTTGTCATGGATAAGGATATGTTGGTTCATCAGTGTATTTTTTTGGGTCAATGACCTGAGAAGGGTTTATGCACAATCTCACTGCCTTAAGACAGTAAGCCCATTAGATTTTTCAGTGACCCAGCTTTAAAAGAAATCCATCACTCTTCAGGGTTTAGTTTACCTTCTTTGAGCAGTTCTTTTTTAACCTTGGCCCAGATACCTTCTTTTCTGTAGAGATCCCTCAATTTTTCCCTATCAGGGAATGTTATTGCGTTTCCCTGGCAGAGGGTTGCGCAGGTGCTGCAACCGACAACGCACTTGTAGGGATGTGCAACCACAGGTCCTTCTTCTGTCCATCTGTAGACCTTCTGTCCACAGTTCATGCACATACCACATTTTACGCATTTTTCAAGGTCTATTGTGGGGTACCATTCTATTTTTTCACGTGGATATCCAGCAAACCATGGCATTTCCATCACCCAGATGTTTGATGAGTTCATTGAAACTCCCTATAAATCCACAACATTCCGGTCAGCTGTGTCTGACCTCTCAATGGATTTGGGGGTATCATAAGACTATATGTTATTCAATATATTTGAATTCATGGATGTATATTAAAATATACTTTATTATTATTAAAGCAAATTTTATATAAATCTTAATTCAACAATATTTGATTTAAAATAAAATTAAATGGAGGTGAAAAGATGAGAAGATCAGTGATTCCATTAATTCTGATCATTGCACTCATGTTTACAGGAGGTGTTTCAGCATCGGATAACAGCAGCAACACCACTGGGGACGTTATTGCAGAGAACTCATCCCACTACAACCTTCTGATACTGACCGGGTCAACATCCAGTACAAAGGCGATAGTGGAGGGGTATAAACTGGCAGGCCAGAACGGCTACAGATTCAACCTCTCAATGTTCACCAATGATGAACTCCTGAGAAACGACCCGCAGATCGATGCAGCAGCCATTGAGGCTGGCAGAAGGGCCGACGTGATACTTATACAGATGATAAGCAGTCCAAACACGGTTGCAAAGGTCAACCAGATCCTCAACGTCACATCAGCAAGAAGGATCATAGCCATAGGAACAGGGAACACCTTCAAGAGCTATCCCCAGATAGGCGAGGACAATGCAACTGTTAAGAATATATGGGACCAGGGGGGCCCTGAAAATTTCAGGAGGATGATGCTTCTCCTTCTGAGGGATGTGGGGATGAAGCTCAGAACAGGGGAGAACCTCACAGCAATTCCAGCCATAAAGTCCTTTGTCTACCATCCTGACTCAGCACAGCAGTTCACCAGCTGGGACCAGTACTATTCCTGGTATGTGCAGAGCGGACACTACAAGCCGGGAAAACCATGGATAGGTATCCTGACCTTTGACACCTACTACCGTGGAAGCGACATGAGGATGCACACGGCGATAGTTGATAGCCTCGAGCGCAAGGGCTACAATGTGATACTCGGGTTTGCAGCGGACACACCAACAAAGAGGAATGTCATAGAGAAGTTCTTCCTGGATGGCAACAGGACACCGAGAATAAGCGGCCTCATAACATGTATGGGTTTCAACCTCTACAACGGGGATCCGGTGAACTCCACCAGCATACTGAGGGAACTTGATGTGCCCGCACTTTCAGCGGTATATGCGTCAAACCTCAAAACATGGAACGAGAGCATATCAGGACTCTCATCCGAGGTCTACTGGCAGATAGCCCTGCCAGAGATTGATGGGAGAATAGAGCCAATCATGATCGGTGGCGGCGTAGAGATGGTTGACCCTCAGACAGGCCTGAGATACACATACTACGTACCCATACCCGACAGGATAGAGAGGCTCACAGAGAGAATGATCAACTGGGTGAAACTGAGGGAACTTTCAAACTCAGAGAAGAAGATAGCCCTCATCTACTACAACATAGGCGGTGGTAAGGATGGCATAAGTGCCAGCTACCTCAACGTACCAGAGAGCATAAGCACGATACTGAGGGCCATGAAGGCAGCGGGCTACACGGTGGATGAAAAGTCAACTGCAGAGGTAATCAGCATACTCCTTGGACCGGGCCTCAATGTGGGGTCATGGGCCCCAGGGGAACTTGCAAAGGTTGTGAAGGCAGGTGCAGTGACCATACCAGTATCAGAATACCTGGCATGGTTCAGCCTCCTTCCTGAAGCCCTCAGGAACAACATAACAGCAACCTGGGGGCCAGCACCAGGGAACGTGATGGTATACAATGGCAGCATCGTGATACCCGGCGTGATGCTTGGAAACGTATTCCTTGGACCACAGCCAATGCGCGGTTTTGGAGAGGACGCAGCTGACCTCATACACTCAACCACGCTCCCACCCCACCACCAGTACCTGGCATTCTACCTCTGGCTTCAGAAGAACTTCAATGCAGTTATACACCTCGGAACACACGGAACCCTTGAGTGGCTGCCAGGAAAATCCGTTGGACTCTCCTCACTTGACTGGCCAGACGTCATGATAGGTGATCTTCCCCACATCTATCCCTACATCGTCAACAACCCCGGTGAAGGAACACAGGCCAAGAGGCGGGGATATGCGGTGCTCATCAACCACAACATTCCACCCATGGTTGTGGGTGAACTCTACGGTGACCTGGCTGAACTCCAGCACAAGATCAACAGCTACCACTCATCAGAGGATCCCCAGCGTAAACTGATAATTGCAGAGGAGATAAAGAACCTCACGGTGAAACTGGACCTTCACAGGGAACTGAACCTTGACCTCAACGCATCCTTTGAGGAGGCCCTTGACAGGATTGAACACAGACTCGATGAACTTTCAGCAACACTGATACCCTACGGTCTGCATGTATTCGGAGAACCACTGAGCGGTCAGCTACTTGATGCAATGGTTGAGGCCATTGTGAGCTTTGACCCGGCGACACGTAACACCACAGAGTTCAGGAACGCCATAAGGGAGAAGCTGGCCAGTGACTGTGAGATCAGCAATCTCCTGAGGGCCCTTGAGGGCAGATTCGTTGAGCCGGGAAGAGGCGCCGACCCCATCAGGATACCTGATCTACTGCCGACAGGTAAGAACTCCTACTCCTTTGACCCCAGACTGGCACCGGATAGGGCTGCATGGGAGATCGGTAAGAAGATGGCCGATGATCTCATAGCAGACTACCTTGCAAAGAATGGCAGGTACCCTGAAACCGTTGGGGTTGTTCTCTGGGCCATTGAAACCATGAGGACCAATGGACAGACAATAGCCATGGTGCTGAGACTGATAGGTGCTGAGCCGGTATGGGATAAGTCAGGAAGGTTCACAGGGATCAACGTGACCCCCCTTGCAACCCTGGGAAGGCCAAGGATCGATGTCATTGTAACCATCAGCGGGCTCTTTAGGGATACCTTTGCCTACAGTATAGACAGGATGGACGAGGCAATAAGGCTTGTGATGAAACTGGATGAACCGGTGAACCAGAACTATCTCAGAAAACACTACCTTCAGGATCTCACAAATTACACCGCCAGGGGCCTGCCAATGGCAGATACACTTGCAGGGGCAAGGATATTCGGCAGCGCACCTGGAAGTTACGGTACAGGGATACCTGCTGTTGTGGAGTCCACTGCCAAGTGGAACAACCAGTCACAGCTCGTTGAAACCTACCTTAACCACATGGGATTCATCTATGGAAAGGACTTATACGCCATTGATGCAAAGGATGTCTTCATGAAGCAGCTATCAAATCTAGATGCAACCGTGCAGGTGAGGGACAGTGTTTACGGGGTCCTGGACAACGATGATGTCTACCAGTACCTTGGAGGGCTCACAATGGCTGCAAGGGCAATGTCAGGTAAGAATGTTGCATCCTACATTGCCAACACAAGGTTCACCCCGAGGATTGAGACACTCTCAGATTTTCTTGCAGCTGAACTGAGGACAAGGACCTACAACCCCAAATGGATTGAGGGAATGCTCAGCCAGGGATTCTCAGGGGGGCATCAGATCTCAAAGGAGATAGGACACCTCTTCGGGTGGAGCGCAGTTACACCTGAACTTGTACAGGACTGGATGTGGCAGAGGGTCGCTGAGACCTATGTCCTTGATTCCTCTGTGAGGGACAGGTTCAGGAGTGTTCAGCCCTACTCGTATGCTTCCACCGTGGCATGGCTTCTTGAGGCCAGCAGGAGGGGCCTGTGGAGGGCTGATTCAGCAACGCTTCAGAGGCTTGCAGATGAGTATATCTCGGCGGTCAATGAGTATGGTGTTGTCTGCTGTCACCATACCTGTGCCAACATCGTCTTCAATGAGTGGGTTGTGAAGCTCTCCTCCCTTAACCAGGCTGCCCTGAGGAAGTTTGCAAGTGCAATGGCCGCAGCCACAGGCAAATCCATTGATGTGCCTGGATCTGATACGGGGTCTGATATCTCCACAGGAACAGATAGCGATGGCAATGGCGCCGGAGAGACCGGTGCACCGTCATCAGGTTCAGTAGGTGGAAGATCAGGTTCCGCACCCAGTGTGACTGCCAGTTCTGGTGAGTCATCTGAGGCCAGTGAGGTTTCACAGTCAGAACCTGCCGGTGAGTCAGGTAAGGCCTATGAGGTTGCTGCTTCAAGTCAGAGCGGTTCAGCAAGCACCCAGACACCGCTCTATGCTCTTGCTGGTATCATAGGAATTGTATGCCTCCTTGGAGCAGGATACTTCTATCAGGGAAGAAATTAAATCCCTAATTTTTATTTTTTTATTGTCCTATTTTCACCCCCATGGAACCCATTTTAGGAAAACCTAAAAATTTATATATGATGGGGGTTTAGGTATAACTAAATTTTAGGAATACCTAAAAAGGTGGTGTCATGGAAACTACACTCGATAGAATATCCGAATCAGAGATGGTAACGGTCACCTCAGTTGATATTGCCGGTAAGATAAAGCACAGGTTCACGGTAATGGGGATCGTCAGGGGCTCCAGGGTAACCATTGAAAAGGTTGCACCCCTCGGCGACCCACTCAAGGTGAGGGTCAGGGGCCACCCCTTATCCATCCGCAGGAAGGAGGCCTCAAGGATAAGGGTGAGGAGAGATTAGCTTGTCACTGAAAATAGCCCTTGCAGGAAACCCCAATGTTGGTAAAAGCACCCTCTTCAACAGCCTCACCGGTCTAAACCAGCACGTAGGCAACTGGCCAGGCAAAACCATTGAAAAGAAGGAGGGCCACCTCCAGTTCAGGGGATGTGACCTTGAGGTTATAGATCTCCCCGGAACCTACAGCCTCACAGCCGGTTCTCCAGAGGAGGGGGTGGTTATAGATTACCTCCTTGAGGAGCCTCCTGATCTTGTGATAAACGTTGTTGACGCATCCAATCTCGAAAGAAACCTTTACCTTGCCCTCCAGATAATGGAGTTTGGCCTTAACACCATCATCGCAGTGAACCTCAACCGCGAGGCCGAGAGGAGGGGTTACATTCTGGACTATGGGAAGCTTGAGGAACTCCTTGGTGTGCCTGTTGTGAGGATCGAGGCAACTGAAGGCGAGCAGGATGATCTCCTTGAACGGGTAATCGAATGGAGTAAAGACGAACCCAGGACCCCAGGATATGAATTCCTGAGACATGAATCTCTGAGCAGACTATATGAACTCATCAGGGGCAGTGAAATCAAATTTCCACCACAATGGATCATCATAAAGCTCCTTGAGGGCGATGAGAGGGTGGCCTCAATGGTCGGGGAGGAAGTTCATGATGAATTCAGGAGGATTCGCAGGATCCTTGAGGATGAATACTCTGTGAAGGCCGACGTAATTGTATCCGATGCCAGGTATGGGCTTATAGAGGCCCTCCTTGAGAGTACACTCAGAAAGCCCCCAGTGGATCGGGTTACAGGCTCAGAGATTATTGACAGAATTGCGCTCAACCGGTACCTTGGCCTTCCGGTACTCCTTGGGGTGATGTGGCTGATTTTTCAGCTGACATTCACTGCAGGGGCCCCACTGACAGACCTGCTGGATTCCGCCTTTTCATACCTTGCAGCTACGGTTCATGGTATTATGGGTGATTCCCTGCTTGCATCTCTCCTATCTGATGGGGTGATAGGTGGTGTAGGGTCGGTCCTGGTCTTCATACCAAACATATTCATCCTCTTCTTCCTCCTGTCATTCCTTGAGGATTCAGGTTACCTTGCCAGGGCGGCATTTGTCATGGATCGTGTGATGAACACCCTGGCGGGTCTCAGTGGAAGGTCATTCATCCCCATGGTGCTGGGTTTTGGATGCTGCGTACCTGGCGTCATGGCCACAAGGACGATAGACTCTGAGAGGGAGAGGATAATAACGGCACTAATACTGCCCTTCATGTCATGCAGCGCAAGGCTCCCTGTCTATGTGCTATTCACAGCAGCCCTCTTCCCGGTTATCTACCAGGGCTGGGTGATATTCTCACTTTACATTCTTGGAATAGTGGTGGCCATACTGACCGCCCGCTTACTTGGTGATAGAATCGTGGGGGGTGAAAGGTCACTGTTCCTCATGGAGCTTCCACCCTACAGGGTGCCGAGAATTAAGGCACTGCTCATACACACCTACCTGAGGGGTGTTCAGTTTATAAAGAGGGCAGGGACCATCATACTGGCAGGTTCTCTGGTGATATGGTTCCTATCAAACTTCCCGGCAGGCGACGTTTCATCATCAATCCTGGGGATTACAGGGTCAGTGATCGCACCCATTTTCCAGCCACTGGGCTTTGGGGACTGGCAGTCTGCGGTTGCAATCATATTCGGTTTTGCCGCAAAGGAGCTTGTAATAAGTACCTTCGGGACGGTATACGGCACCGGTGATGTTGCAGCAACCATTCAGCGGATTTTCACGCCACTGGAGGCCTTCTCCTTCATGGTATTCATACTGCTCTACACCCCCTGCCTTGCAACACTTGCCGTAATAAAACAGGAGGCCGGTACAAAATGGGCCCTCTTTTCCCCCGCATATTCCCTGCTGGTTGCCTGGGTTGCTTCCTTCCTTGTCTACACGGCAGGTACTCTGACTGGTTTATGATCACAGAATGGAGGTGAAATCATGGTCTCCCGTGGAGGTATAAAGGGCGCAAGAAAACCTGTAAAACCAAAAGATTAGATGGTGAAGACCATCCGGTGTTTCTCCATGATATCCACAACTATCCTGTCAAAACCCTCAAGTATTTCCACACCATCGATGAGCATGTCACGGGTTATGCCCCTTGCCATTAGATCTTCCTTCCTTGCAAAAACAGCCTCGGTCTCTGACAGTTCTCTGATGGTGTGGGAATACCTGTTTTTTTTCATTGCAGCATACACACCACTGGATATGAGGTATACGGTGAGTTCATCCTCCCTCCATATCCCCACAAGGTCAAGGAATGTCCTGAAACCCAGTTCAGATGGACTTTTAGTTACAAGGAACCCAACAGAACCCATCAGTAACCGCTCCACCCAAGTGTCTCCATGAGCTGCTCACCAAGAAGTTTCTCAAGGCAATGGACATTCTCCTGCATCCATGGCTCCTTGAGGGGGTGGCAGTTATCGAGTTTCTGCTCACCGTTCAGGAGCTTCATTGCAAAGGCCATGCATGTTGATTCACCGCATTCTCCACAGTTGCTGCCAGGGAGGCACCTCTGTATATCGAGGGGCCCAATGCTTTCCACGTCCTTTCCACGCACACCCCTCATGTAGGCCTCGTGTGCCTGGTTTATCCTTTCCATGATCCTCCTTATGATATCAAAGGCCTCATCCACGTCATGGGTTTTGTTCATGCTGACCTTCCCTGAGGGGTAGAGGCTTATGAGCCTGTCGTAGATGGTGAGGGTGAGAATGTTTTTCTTCTTAACATAATTCACAGCACCCGGCGGATACATATTTGCCAGGAGGGGGATGATGTCTCCGATTTCAGAGTCAAGCTCCATAAGGACCCTTATCTTCCCCTCACTTGCAATGCATGGTTTAACCTGTTTAAGTGTAACCTCCCTTACAAGGGGCCCATCAGGGATGAGCTCCCTTTTAACATCATCCATTTCCATAATGGCACCTCATATCCTGATAACTGCGGTTTCACCCTTTGCAGAGATTATCTCATGGAGCTCCTCATCGTTTATTATCTCTGCAGCCTCAACAAGGTCCTCCTCCACAAGCCCCCTCTCCCTGAGGGATCCCTCGTGTACCAGTATGCTCCCCTCTGGAAATATGAGGTATGTGAGCTCCTCCACATTGGGG
Organism: Methanothermobacter sp.; assembly: GCF_030055435.1. Classification (NCBI taxonomy): domain Archaea; kingdom Methanobacteriati; phylum Methanobacteriota; class Methanobacteria; order Methanobacteriales; family Methanobacteriaceae; genus Methanothermobacter; species Methanothermobacter sp. The sequence continues at coordinate 188,203 of NZ_JASFYG010000004.1, read as the reverse complement.
TAGTATATGCTCTCTGATTTCTGATCTGCAACTGCAGCGTAGACACCGTCCTCCATTAGGAGAACATCAGAGTCAAGGCCACTGTTCAGACATGCTATGACAACGTAGAAACCACTGAATGCATCTTCAGATCCGTAGGGGGCCCTGTCTATTATTATGAGTGAGGATTTCATTTTAACAACCCAGACTTATCACACGGTGGCTTTTCTTTATCCATTCTGCCAGTTCATAAACACTTTTTATCTCCACGCCCTTTATGTAGGGCTTCTCTGAACAGGTGTAGCCCCTTGCGGTGGAGCACCTTATGCAGGATATCACATTAACACCGGACCGTACAAGGGCCCGGAATTTTTCTGCAACATTGGGGAATGACTGGGGGGCCTGGTCCCTTTTCGGTACATGTGTTCCATCCATGTAAAGGAATATGTTAACATCGTACCCGTTTTTAATGGCGCTTTCTGCCAGTTCTGATGCTATGTCAGCATACTGGTGACGGTAGGGCCCCTCCAGGAGGACTATTGTGAGCAGTTTTTTCTCCATGGATCTATCTTCGTATCCATAAAATAAATAATTTATTATGAATAATAATGATAGTTTTCACTGATTTTCAAGTGCCCTCTCAAAGGCCTCACAGTGGATTCTGGCCGCCAGCTCCTTCTTGCACTCATCATCTGCAAATAACCTCATCTTGGCGGCTCTGCAGGGGTAATGCTGTATCTTAAGACCTGCACGGACAGGCAGATCCTTCACCTCAGTCCCAACAAGTTCCTCTGCAACAAACCGTGTTGCACCGCAGGGTGAACACCTGAGGACCCTTATGTTCTTTACTCTGTCTTCTTCAACATCAACCTCAACCACTGGCTTTCCAAATTTTGATACGAATTCATCAAAGGACGGATTCCCGTTCTCCTCAAGGTCGCACATGTTCTCTGGTGCTGTGACATTCCCGTAGCCCAGTAGCTGATTCCTGAAGCCCTCACCCCTCCAGGCACCCACTATTATCCAGTCAACATTATTGTGGATGCGGTCCACAAGTTCAAGTGTGAGGTCAGGGTGGAGGATGTAGGTTATAACGATATCCGCTGATACTATCTGCTCAATCTTTTCCTCTGGTATTTCAACTTCATCTGCGAATATGCCTGAGGGAGCCTTGAGTTCAATGAAATCTGTTTCAAACTCCTCACCTATGTTCTCATGGGCCCTTTCACCGTAGGGGCCGTCTGTCACTATTGCAACCCTTACCATTCAATCATCCTCCGGCTTGAATTCAGTCCTTATCCACTCTGCAATCTCATCACGTATCCTTCTGAATCTGGCTATATCCCCACCTGCAGGGTCTGGAAACTCCGCATGCATGTACCTCTTACCCCCCAGGAATACAGGGCATGCCTCATCACAGAGACTCACAACCAAATCAAACTCCTCACCCTCGAGTTCCCTGAGGTCGGTGGGCTTATGGGAGCTCATATCGATTCCAATCTCCTCCATGACCCTCACTGTCAGGGGGTTGATTTCCCTTGGCTGGCTTCCAGCACTCTGGACATGGTAGTGCTCCCCATACATGTTCCTGAGAAGAGCCTCAGCCATCTGGGATCTTCCTGAGTTGTTTCTGCATATGAAAAGAACCCTCTTCTTCATGGTGATCCTCTTTACAGTTTCTGGGACATAAATCGGTGCACTGAATGCATCGAAGTGGTTCCCTTTACAGTTTCTGGGACATAAATCAGTGCACTGAAAATCTATTCATAAATTCAAATTTATAAATATATCTGAGTTATTTATGAGATAAAAAATAAAACCATAAGTGATAACTCTGAGGGAGAAAGGAATAAATGAGAGTTGTTATAGTTGGAGGAGGGGCCGGGGGACTTTCAACGGCCTCAAACATAAGAAAATATGATAAGGATGCAGAGATAACTGTTATAACCCGTGACAAGCACGTGGCATATTCACCCTGCGCCATACCCTACGTTATGTGCGGGGAGGTTGAGTGCTTTGATGATATAGTGATGCACCAGCCAGAGGACTACAGGGAACGCAACATAGATATCCTCACAGAAACCGAGGTGGAAGAGGTTGACTCCCATGAAAAAACCGTGACCTATGTGAAGGATGGTAAACGCCAGGAAATACCCTACGACGTCCTTGTCCTTGCAACAGGGGGCTCTCCATTCATACCACCGGTGGAGGGGGTTGACCTTGAGGGGGTGTTCACCATAAGGACACTCACAGATGGTGAGAGGATAAGTGAATGGGCCTCCAAAAGTAAAAAAGCCGTGGTGGTGGGCGCAGGGCTCATAGGTCTTGAGATAGCATATGGGCTCCTGAAAATGGGGCTTGAGGTCACCGTGACAGAGATGCTGCCACAGATCGTCCCACGTTCCCTGGACCCGGACATGGCAGCCATAGTACAGGAGTACCTTGAGGAGAAGGGGATAAGGGTTGTCCTTGGAAAGGCACTTGAGAGGATAACCGGAGACGAAAGGGTCGAGGCGGTTGCTGTGGGAGATGAGTGCATTGAGGCCGACCTGGTGGTCCTCGCAACAGGGGTGAGGCCAGAGACAAAACTTGCGCGGATGGCGGGATGCGAACTGGGACAGTGGGCAGTGAAGGTCAATGAGAGAATGCAAACAAGTGTACCTGACATTTATGCCGTCGGTGACTGCGTTGAGGTCTACGATGCCGTGACAGGCTTCAGGACCCAGTCACCACTGGGATCAACTGCCGTGAGACAGGCCAGGGTGGCTGCAAGGAACATAGTGGGTATTGATGCAACCTTCAGGCCGGTCCTCAACGCCATGGTATCAAAGATAGGTGAACTCGAGTTCGGTGCTGTTGGACTCACAGAGGTCATGGCACTCCAGAGCGGGATAAAGGTGGTCTCAGGAAAGAAGAGGGCCCTTACAAAGGCCAGATACTATCCCGGCGCCGAGAGAATTGATGTGAAAATGATATGTGACCTCAAGGGAAGGATAATCGGGTGCCAGATGGTTGCAAAGGAGAGGGTGGCTGAAAGGGTTGACACCATGTCACTTGCAATATCACAGGGACTCACATGTTCAGACCTTGCCTGGACCGAGTTTTCGTATGCACCCCCTGTTTCAATGGTCATCGACCCCATAATCCTCGCAGCGGAGGCTGCCTGTGAAAAACTCAAAAGGGTGAACAGCAAGCAGGATGATTGAAATGAGGCAGTTTCTCATTACCCCTGCGGCGGGTAAACGCCTGATTGCCAGGGGAATGCTTCAGCACCCAGAGGTGGAGAGGGTTCTTGAGGATGGAACCCTCGTTATAATTGCAGGGACAACCAATGGCTACATAGCAGAGGAGATCCTGGCAGGAATCGGTGAGGATGGATTTGATCGAAGGGGCTTTCACAGGGGTATAACAGTCCCCGAAAATATCAGCAGGGATGATATGGGTCGGATGGGCACAGATTTTCCAGGCGACGTCGTGATCAGAGACGGCAGATGGGAACGTGGTCTTGAAATATTTGATGTTGCAGACGAACTTGGAAGGGGGGACCTCATACTCAAGGGTGCCAACGCCCTCGACTATCAATCAGGAAGGGCCGCTGTCTACATAGGCCACCCAATGGGGGGCACGGTAATTGCTGCACTCCAGGCAGCTGTGGGCAGAAAAACAGGGCTTATAGTACCCGTGGGCCTTGAGAAGATAATACCCGGGGACCTTGATTCTACTGCACTCAAACTCAACTCAGCAGCTGCCGAGGGGCCCGGGATGCTTCCAATACCCGGCAGGGTATTCACCGAGGTTGATGCCCTGGAACTTCTAACAGGCGGATCTGCAGAGCCTGTTGCAGCTGGAGGAGTCTGCGGTGCCGAGGGGGCATTTTACATACTGGTTGATGGCAGTGAAAGATCACTTGAACTTGCAGAGAGGATAGTGGGGGAAATAGCGTCTGAACCATCCTACGCCAACCTTTATAATAAATAGTACAGGGCTCTGATTTTATTCAATTCATAAAAATTCTGTTTTACCCGGCAGGCGGGATAAGAAAAAAATTCAATTAAGAGGATAGGTGTTTGAATCTGGCAGCCCCTATTTTTTTGATACCCCTGAAAGTTCGATGATGTGGCCGTATTCCCCTGGAAACCTCCTTATCCTGTACCTGTATCCTGTGGAGGCCTCAAGGGCCGCTGCAGCGGTGTTTGCATAGGGGCAGGTGGACACTGTGACCCCATCGTCCTCAAGGGAGCGGCAGAAACCATAGAACCTGCAGTTTTTCACATCCATCACATGCTTCTCTCCTTCAGAGCACTCGATGGATGCTGCGAATCCATGGCTGAGGAAGTATTCTGCTGTTGATTTTACGGGATCCTCAGGGTCAATGATCTCTGCCAGGACGAAGCCCATCTCCCTTGTGACTCCCTGGGAACCATTGCCGAGGACCTTCCAGAGGCTCTCTGTGATGGCCCTGAACATGAGCATGAATGGCTGCTCAGGGGATGATGAATCGGTGGAGTGCTCAAACTGGTCTCTTCCCACACCACACTGGGGGCAGACCCAGCCATCCCCAAGTTCGCTGAACTCCCTGTCAGGGACCTGGTACTGGCATATCCTGCAGACGTACATCTCTACCCCTTGAAGTACCTCTCAAGAATGCCCCTGAGCATACGGGCATGCCTTCCCTCATCCCTTGAGCTCTCATGGAAGAAATCACGGGCCTCATCAACACCACACTCCGCGGCCCTGAGGGCCGCTTCACCCTTTTCCCTGCTGGCAGCCTCTTCACCCTCAAGCATCATCTCGATGTTCTCCTTGAGATTGTCTCTGATCACGCCATTGAGCTCTGCAAACCTGGCGGCATGCTCAGCCTCCTCGAGGGCTATTGTTCTGAGGGCCTCTGCCACCTCAGGGAGGCCCTCCCTCTGGGCCTGCCTCGCCATTGCAAGATACATGCCAACCTCGGCGCATTCACCCCTGAAATTGGCATCAACCACCTTTTCAATTTCAGTATCCCTGCATATGCCTGTCCTGTTTTCGTTCATGTTACTCACCTCTTTATTTCAGCTGCAAGTTTTCTCCCTGCCTCAAAGCAGGCGTCGAGTTCCTCACCTGAGGGCACGTAGTACACTTCATCCTCGTCAATGACATCAAATCCTGCCCCTGCAAGGAGCTCATTCATGGTGCCTGTGGCACCACCCTTTCCACCCATTGACCCGAATACAAGGGCCTTCCTGGTGAGGGTTCTGTTGAATTTGAGGCCCCTGAGGTACATGAGGAGGTCTCCGACGCTTGGGTAGGGCTCGTCGTATATGGTGGGGGCTCCAAGTGCTATGGCGCCACTTTCAAGTATATCCTTCACGATCTCGCTCCTGTCATCCTCATGGAGGCAGTAGACCCTAACATCGACCCCCTCGCTCATGGCTCCCTCTGCTATGGCATGTGCCATCTTCCTGGTTGAGCCGTGCATGGTGTCGTAGATCACCGTGACCTTCTCATCCACCATGCCGGTGGCCCAGCCTGTGTAGGCCTCTATGATCTTCATGGGGTCTGTCCAGATCTGCCCATGGGATGGGGCGATCATATGGATCCTTTCGAGAAGCCCAAGCTCCTTAACTTCATCGAATTTTTTGAGTACCAGCTTTGAGAGCGGGGTTATGAGGTTTGCATAGAACTTCCTGGCGGCATCCATGAGGACGTATTCTGATATCTCCCTGTCAAGGCGCTGGGGGTAGCAGAGGTGCTGCCCGAAGGCGTCGTTTGAGAAGAGTATCCCATCCTCATCAAGGAGTGTGAACATGCTGTCTGGCCAGTGGAGCAGCGGGGCCTCCAGGAATGTCAGTGTCTTCCCGCCAAGATCAAGCACATCCCCTGTTTTCACGGTCCTGAACTCTGCTCCCCTGAGGGAGGGGTAGTGTTTCAGGAGCCCCTTAACAGCCACCTCTGTGCAGTAGATGGGGGCTTCAGGAAACCTCCTGTGGAGTTCCAGAAGGACCCCGCTGTGGTCCTTTTCAACGTGGTTCTGGACTATGTGGTCAATCCCGTCCATTCCCTCCTGTTGCAGGGCGTCCTCAACCCTTGCAATGAGCTCATCAAAGGTGCCGGGGTAGGAGTTGTCTATCAGTGCAACCCCTTCATCTCCACAGACAAGGTAGGCGTTGTATGTGGTGCCCTGCAGGGTGTATCCATGGTAGTTTCTAAGATCCCAGTCCAGGACTCCAGTCCAGTATACTCCATCGGATATTCTTTTTGCTGCGGCCTTCATCTTATCACCAGATATTTAGTTCGTATGTCATCGAATGTACTATAACCTACGAACTAATATATAATTTTTTCTGTTCTATGGTAGTGAAACAATTTTATGGGTGGTGAAACATAACTCTGCTCGATGAGGGAAAGACAGCAGTTCACAATATTCGCAACAGATAATGGAATAGAGGTAATCGAGAGTCCCGTTAAATCACTCATACTATCGGAACTCATGAAGAGGGAACTCAGATTTCAGGATATAGTCAGAATAACCGGTAAATCCAAGTCCACGGTATCAAAGCACCTCTCGGATCTCAGAATGGCTGGCCTTATAGTTGAAAGGCCGGACCCGGCAGATAGGAGAATAAAGGTCTTCTCAATAAACTCAAGGTATCTGGGTAAACTCAGAAGAAAAAAGCGCCGGGAACTGGATGAGGAAAAAACAGAGTTTCTTGCAGAGCACCTGACCTCAGTTGGGGATCCATTTGAGTTCTTCAGGCTGATGTTCCATCTACTCCGGGTTGAACTCATAAAGGAGGGTATAAACATAGACCCCATTCTCCACGAGGTGGGATTGAAGATAGGGGAGGTCATATACCCCAGTTTAAGCGCGGAGAACCTTGAGGACCTCCTTGAAAACCTGGGAAGATTCTGGAGGATAAACCGGCTGGGGACCCTCAAGGTGGAAAGCACGGATCCACTTATAATCAGGGCCTACGAATGCTTTGAATGCGGGCTGCTCCCTGACATCGGGGAATCTGCCTGTGCCTTGGACTCAGGGATACTCGAGGCCGTTTTTGGCAGATACTTCCATTCTGATGTTGAAATACAGGAGACAGAATGCTATGCAAGGGGGGATGAGAGGTGCTCATTCATCATAAACCCATGAGGGTTAGTTCCTTGGTCAGACTATCCAGGAATCCCAGCAGGGCTTTCACCATTAGATGCTGCCCCTGAACCTCACTATGGTCGTTGCAAGGTACCTCCCCTTTGACGGGAAGCCCCTCTCAACCACCTCATCGTCCATGCTGCAGTTCTCCACAGATACAACATACCTATCCCGGGGGTCAGACTCCACAACCTCCCTGGCACGCCTCCCGTGACGTGAGGTTTTCATTATAACGCAGGAATCAACGTTTTCAATTATGCTCCTGAAGCGCTCATCAACCCTTGGCACCACAACAAGAATCTCATTACCCTCCACGATAGCCGTACCTGCACTTGCAGCACACGCTGTGAATGATGTCACACCAGGAACCATCTCTGTCTCGAAGCCCATATCCTCAATCCGCCTCTTAAGATAACTGAAGGTGCTGTAGATGGAGGGGTCACCCAGGGTTATAAATGCAACGTCCCTCCCTGAGGCAAGTTCCCCTGAAACCAGGCGGGCAGCCTCATCCCAGTGCCTTTCAAGTTCATCCCTATCATCTGTCATGGGGAATACAGGGTCAATCACCCTGTAATCATCGTCACGTTCACTTAAAACATCTTCCACAATTGAAAGGGCTATGCTGTCTCTTTCAGATGACGAACGGGGAGCGCATATAACTGGAACTGATCTTAAAACCTTCAGGGCCCTTATGGTTAAAAGTTCACTGTCACCTGGCCCAACACCCACACCTATGAGTTTTCCATTCATTAGAAACACCTGATGATCATTCTGCAGATAATGAATTTGTTTTCAGTGGCACTCTCTAAACTTATATAGTTCCTCACCCTTAAATAGACCCCATGGAAAACCCACTTTTCTGTCCCGACTGTGGAATGATGAGGGATAACTGCACATGCAGGGGCAGGGGGCGCCTTTCATTCTTCAGGAACCTCATAAAATCCCATGAGAAATCAGATTCCATCAACGAGGACCTCCAGAAGAGGTATCCCCACATACCCGGCGAAATCATAGAGAACTTTCCCTTTCCCCAGCCAAGACCAGGACAGCTTGATATCATAAACGACATCTACCAGGCACTTGAGGACGGCTACCGCTACGTTATACTCGAGGCAGGTACAGGCACCGGGAAGTCGGCAATAGCATGTACCCTAGCAGGGATCTACCAGCCGGCATACATACTCACAATGACAAAACAGCTCCAGGACCAGTATGCCACTGAATTCGGGTTTCCGGTTGTGAAGGGGAGGGGCAACTTCCTCTGCCGCAATGACGACCTGGAGTCAACCTGTGACATGGGCACCTGCCAGACAACCCCATCATCAGAGAACTTCCACTGCCCCTACGGTGTTGTGAGGGGCGAAACACTCCTGGGTGAGGAGGCATTCCAGGACTCATATGGCAACAGGGTATTCTTCAGGACAGATGAGCACTGCCACTACTGGGAACAGAAGGCAGAGGCCATAAACAGCCCCATAACCCTCATGAACTATGACTATGCATTCCTTGAACTGAACTACGTGGGCCACTTTGACAGGAGGAACCTCATGATACTGGACGAGGCCCACAACATCGAGGATAAACTCATGAAGCGACTGGAGGTCACCATATCCAACAGGCGACTCAGGAAGGACATTAAGAGGACGATACCCTCCAGCATGATGCAGGAGGATGACCCCGCCGAGTGGATCCTCCAGGTTGAAGCCATAGCAGACCACTACAGCGACCTTGAACTGGAATCACTGCCCAGGAAGAGGAGGGACAGGATAAAGAGGACCATCAAGAGGCTCTCGGAACTTAAAATGAGCCTTGAGGATGAACCAAAAAACTGGATTATTGATTCCGACGGTGAATCGGTTTCATTCAAACCCCTCAGGGTCCACCACTATGCACATGACCGCCTCTTCTCCTACTCTGAATCATGCCTTTTCATGAGCGCCACAATACTGAATGAGAGGCTCTTCTGCCAGTGGCTGGGCATAAAACCCGATGAGGCCTACATAGTAAGGGTCGACAGCCCATTCCCGGCATCAAGAAGACCCATAGAACTGAAGATCGCCGGGAAAATGTCAAGGAACCGGATAAAGCAGACGGCCCCGGAGACCATCCCCATACTGAACAGAATCCTTGAGAGGCACAGAAACGATAAGGGACTCATACATACACACAACTACCGCTGCCAGAGGTTCATAATGGAGAACATACCAAACAGGAGACTCATCGACCACAAGGCATCCAACAGGGAGGCCGTTCTAAGATACTTTGAGAACTCCACTGAACCACTGGTCCTTGTGAGCCCATCAATGAGTGAGGGTGTTGATCTACCCTATGATAAGTGCAGGTTCCAGGTGATCTACAAGATACCCTTCCCATACCTTGGGGATAAGCAGGTGAACAGGAGGCAGAGAATGGACCAGCGGTGGTACGCCTACAAGACCATAATGACACTGATGCAGGCATATGGGCGTGGGATGAGGGCCCATGACGACTCATGCTACACCTACATACTGGACGGTAACATAGAGATGCTCTTCAGAAGCCCCCTCTACAGGTCGCTCCTCCCTGAGTTCTTCAAGGAGGCCATAGTCAATGAATAATTCATATGATAGACTCTAAAAGGTGGTTTAATGGATTATAGTGACATAGTCAAATTTCACGGTCATTCCTGTGCAGGAACAGCCCTTGGATACATGGTTGGAAAGATCGTGGCAGAGAAGTTTGGAAGATCAGAGGATGAGGAGATAGTCGCTGTTGTTGAGAACGACAGCTGCAGCATAGACTCCATCCAGTTCGTGACAGGGTGCACATTCGGCAAGGGGAACCTGGTATTCAGGGACCATGGAAAACATGTCTACACGTTCCTGAACAGAAAAACAGGTGAGGGAATAAGGATATCCCTTAAAAAGACCATTGATGAACTCATGGATGAAAAGGGGGTTGCTGACAGGGCTGAGATGACAGAAAGGATACTTGAAATGGACCCCCATGAACTCTTTGATGTCACCGATGTGGTGGAGGAGATTCCAGAGAAGGCGAGGATCTATGGATCGGTGAGATGTGCTGAATGTGGAGAACCGGTTTCAGAGCACAGGGCAAGAATAAAGAATGGTGAAATAGTCTGCATCCCATGTTTCAGGGGTTAAAATTTTATTTTTTATCATCAAGTTATATTCACTTCAACCAGATGATCATCCAGATATAAAAAAACGTTAAATGGATTACCTGTAGGTTGGCTTCCCAGAAATTAAATGTTTACTGGGGGAGGGCGCTGTTTAGAATGCTTCCTCTTTGCATGAGGATCAGTGAGAGGAAAAATGACCCTGCTGTGAACAGCAATGTCCACGAATTTAATGGAAAACCTCTAAGAGCCTGCAGCATGACAAGGATTGTGTAACAGGACTGCTGATATTATCATGTTGCTCTTTTCTTCAGCAGGCTTACTGAAGCGTGCGATAACGAGTCCCGTGAAGATGGCGAATGCCAGGTCCAGAAGGAAACCTGAATTTCTGCTCACCATCCAGGAAAAAGGAGCAATATAACCCCAGCCATGAGTACATATGCACTTCGCACTAAATCACCACCTATCAATGAATATGGAGGCCCCATCATGATGCATATCCATAACCCTCGTGACGGTACCAGCCCATGTAGCTTTCACTGTAATCCTGGAACCCATCGAAAATCTACTTTCCCAATATCTCCACAATGAAGCCACCCTTCTACCTCAACATTGATATAAATAGGGTCTTAGCATCCCAAAAAGGTACCCTATGTCTTTTTGTTTTTACTGCTGGTTCTTAGGAGGGTTTTCAGTTGGGGTGTGTTGATCAGGAGGAGTGTTGTCAGTAATATGATGGCAACATACCAGTTTAAGGTGTTTAGCGTTGGTTGAAGTACCAGTATGATGTAGAGGAGGAGTGCTGTTAGGACCGTCTCAACAAAAATTTTAAGATGCCCTCTATTGTGCTGGTTTGAAGTTCTATAACCTAGAGGGAGAGCATGGTAAGCATCAAGAGAAAAACATGAACTCTGATGCTCCATGGACATCAAACACATAGAGGAATGAAATTACCATCAAAACCGTGAATAGGCCTAAAAACCTTCTTTCATCAAATGACATTTATAAAACCTCCTGAATAAGGAGGAATGGCGGTACTTTAATACCACCACCCACAATGTGCACGATAATAACGCCCTTCTGCAGGTTCAAAGAGGATATGGGAGCATCCTTTACCAGGATCCCCCTACAATGTCCCGGCAAACCATGTAATAAACATTCCACCAGTTAAACTCCTCACCATGCCATTTTTTATTTTTTTGCTTACTGTATTTTAATAATGCTTTTTTCTCAATCTTTTGAATCAGTTACTGGCTTGATTATGGTTAACACTGTAAAGGCGATATATGCGGTGGCGGTTACTGTAATAGCGACGCATGTGGCCCCCACAACATTTTTGTTGATGGGTGTTTCAGTGAGGATGGCGTTTGTCAAACCTATGAGGTTGAATCCCAGTGTGAAAAGGGCGCTGATCAGCAGTGTCCCGGTAAAGCCATGGTCATAGCATCCACCAGTGTCTCTGATAACCCCCTTCAAACCAGTCATGAACAGTATAGCAATGACATCTAAAATGAGAATATAGGCTGCTGAATCAACAGGGTCCCCTGAGACAGCATAGAAGAATGGGGCCAGCTCATCCCCCTGCAGCCACCCTGATAGAACTATAGCCGCAGTTATGGCAAAAACCGCCAGCAGCGTTAATATAAACCTTTTATATTTCATAGCTTTCCTCCTCTTTTAAAAAATAATTGGTTTGGTGGTTAGTATTCTACATAATGTATGCAGTGATCACGCCCCACGTATGCTTTCACCTTCTTGTTTGGCGGATGATAAGCACAATATTTCCAGTATCTTTGAGGAACATATTTATCTCTGATTGTGATGATTAGATTACCCAGCCCATATAAAGTCACTGGAAGCCACCATAACCGCCCTTTAATCCTCTGCATTTCCTCGGTGCTTAGGATTTTTCCTGTGTTTATATGGGGCTCTGTTTCTGTTTGGTTTTCTGGGTTTGTCTGGTTTTCTGGTTCTGTTGTGTTTTCAGTTGTTTCTGTTTGGTTGGTGGTTGTGAGGGTGTAGCCGGTGTAGATTTTCTGGAATTCTTCCAGTGGTATTTCTATGTTTCCCTGTGTGGGGTCTGCGAGTTTAACGGTGTTGCTGGTGACTTCCCTGATGAGGGTGTAGTGTCCCTCGCCGTCACTCACTGTATAGGCGATCATGTTCCCGCGGAGTTCAGTGATGTTGAGTTTCACTCCAATGAGGTTCACGCCTTTGGCCTTTGCTGCTTTGATGAGTCCCTGCATTGTTGTTCCGTCTTCTGTGGTTTCGGCGAGGTCTGCGAGCTCATCTTCGGTTGTGTTTATTCCGAGGTTCTGGAGTAGTGTGGCGAGTGCTGCCGGCCCGCAGGTGTAGTTCCTGGTCTGCATAACCACTCCTGTGGTGTCGACTGTGATGTTATCGTCTATGGTGAACTCTGCTGGATCCGTGAAGTTCACTTCAGGGTTATCTGCTGTGGATAGTTCCATGGGATCGGTGGGGTTGCTGCTGTTATCCTGTGGGGTTTCTGCGGCCGCAGCAGCGTTAAAGGATACTGCGAGTGTGAAGAGGATCAGCAAACCCCAAAGACACAACTTTCTCATCCATCATCACCACCATAAATTGATAATAAATCTATAAGAAAAACTCATATATATATTACGGTTCACTTCTAATGTATTATTCACGTTGATGGGAAAGGATTCTTCTGCGGGTTGCTTTCCTGTCAGCTGGTGATCATCAGGGTTATTGGGCGCATGGTTTGTCTTCGAGAACTCTTTATATCCCTTTTTTGTTATAGCTTTGGGGATACTGTTAATTGGTGGATATTATTTTTTCATCCCCTCTTTTTTTGGGTTCTTTTGTGTTTGAGGGGTTCTGGGATGATGTTGATTATTCCGGCTGGGAGAATGGCTGACCATAGGCTCTCTATTGTGCCTTTGGTTAAACTGATATCCATGAGTGTTGAATAGGTGATACCTGTGATGTTGATGATGGCAAGGGATAGGAGACATGGTTGCCAGTTCTCCCCCCACCATGCCTTCAGGAGACTTAGGAGGAGCAGATTGAGCAGAATGTAAAACAGGGCTGTGTTCAATCGGTGGTAGATGAGTTGAAAGAGTCCGCTTGCCGGGATGCCCCCTGAGGATAGGATGAGAAGTAGTGTTGATATGAGAACAATCACCATTCCAGCCATACTTACAAAATAACTCTTCTCTGACTTCATTAAAACCACCATCATATTACCCATCGCAATGATACTTGTGAACTAGGTAATTACTTGATAGCTATGAATGGGCTGTAGAATAAATGATTTTAGGCTTTTATTTAATAAATTCAAAACAAAATGAAATACGGACCCGGGGGGATTTGAACCCCCGACCTTGGGATCCGAAGTCCCACGTCATATTCCAGGCTAGACTACGGGCCCTACAGACACTTCTCTATTTAAACTTAACCATTTAAATATTTTCTCATAGCCGTACACCACCACAGATTTATAGAGGGTACCCTTTAGATATACATAAAGTTTCAGGAATATTATGGGCCAGTGGCGATTGAAATGCTTGCAAAGAGGATAATACCATGTCTTGACTGCGACCTCCAGGTGCCTCATGGCAGGGTCGTGAAGGGCGTTGAATTCAAGAGGATAAGATATGCGGGGGACCCTGTGGAACTTGCAACCCGCTACTACGAGGATGGTGCAGATGAGATAGTCTTCCTTGACATAACAGCCTCCCATGAGAGAAGGGAGACCATGACCCATGTGATAGAGGCAACCACCGAGAACGTCTTCGTGCCCATATGTGTGGGTGGAGGTATAAGGAGACCAGAGGACTACGTTAAGATGCTGAAGGCCGGCGCAGATAAGTGCTCAACAAACACGGCGGCAATAAAAAACCCTGAACTCATCAGTGAGGCATCAAAACTCGTGGGGTCCCAGGCATGTGTCGTGGCAATAGATGCCAAGAGGAGATACATTGAAAACCCCCGGGAATCCGATGAGAGATTCATAATAGAAGTTGACGACGGCTACTGCTGGTACGAGTGCAGCATATACGGTGGAAGGGAATTCACAGGGATAGACGCCATAAACTGGGCAATGGAGTGCCAGGAGAGGGGGGCAGGGGAGATACTCCTCACATCCATGGACCGGGACGGCACAAAGGAGGGTTATGACATTCCACTCACAAGGACCATGAGCGAAAACCTGGACATACCTGTCATAGCATCAGGGGGGGTGGGAAACCCCCAGCACATATACGAGGCCTTCACAGATGGAAAGGCAGACGCGGCCCTCGCTGCAAGCATATTCCACTTCAACGAGTATCCGGTCCCCGCTGTGAAGGAGTACCTTCATTCAAGGGGTATCCCGGTCAGGCTACAGGAAAAACGGGGTTAAAATATACATGGATATACCTGTAAGGGAATTCGACCTTGAACTGACCCAGGAGAGTGGCCAGACCTCTCAGCCACCATGGAGAAGGACTGAAGGCGCCTTCAGGGAGCTCCTCATAATAGGGGGAGTGCCCTGCCCTGTGGAGGTGAGGGTTGAGGATGAAGTCCTCAGGGTGAACCCCTACATTGATGTCCCCAGAAAACCTTTAAAGAAGAAGATAGAGTACATATTCGACCTTAAATTTGAAATTGAAGATTTATACAGTTTTCTTGAGGATAAGGGTCTCTCAGACACCATTCAATCATCAAGGGGTCTGAGACTATTCCTTGCAAAGGATCCATTTGAGTGCATAATCTCATCCATAGCCTCCGCCAACTGCTCCATTAAAAGATGGACGAGGGCAGTGGCTGATATCAAAAGGGGTTGGGGTGACTGCCACTTATTCAGGGGGGAGAGGTTCTACACCTTCCCCTCACCCGCCACCCTTGCAGGGGTTGAGGAGGAATCACTTGAGGACCTTCAGAGGCGCGAGGATAAACTACCCGATGATTTCAGGTTCACTGACCTCAGATCATGCGGGGTGGGCTACAGGGCCCCCTACATAAGGGAGACCTCAAGGATACTCTCTGAGGAACTTGATATCAGCAAAATCCACAGGATGGACTACCAGGATGCCAGGGAGGTCCTCCTTGAACTGCCAGGGGTCGGACCGAAGGTGGCTGACTGCATACTCCTCTATGGGTTCAGGAAGACCGAGGCCTTCCCGGTTGATGTTTGGGTGAGAAGGATAATGAACCACCTGTACCCTGATAGAAACTTCAGTGCCAGGGAAATTGCTGAATTTGCAGCCCGAGAGTACGGTGAAATGGCTGGTTACGTCCAGCTCTACCTCTTCAACCATGCAAGGAGGTCAGGGCTACTTGAAAAACTCAGGGGTTAATGATGAAGGGCAACCTGTGCCCGGGACCTTTAAGATGAAGGATGTTATTGATGAATTCAGGAGGGCTGCAGGAAAATCTTTCAGGGAACTCAGGAGGGTCCTGGATGAAAAATACTGCTGGAAGTGCCCCCAGCGGTCAACAAGGGACAGGATAGGCTGCAGGGAGGTTGAGGCATGGATGCGTCTCAGATCGGCCCTTGAGGAGGAACTCATAGAACAGGTGAAGGGACTCGGCGAGACTTATCATGAAGGTGTACTCTTAAGGATCAGGGAGAAAACTGAGAAGCCCACCATTAAGATAATCAGGGATAAGGGTGGATACATAATTATCAGGGATAGCACCTCTGGCCTCAGGGTGGGCCATGAGGTTATGGTTGACTCCAGGATCCTCAGGGTTGAGGGGCTGGATGGTGCCGCTGTCATAACCGATGGGGGAAGGTACCCCCTTTATGAGGTTCGGGGCAGGGTCCTTGACAGGGTTCGACCAGGGCACCCACTCTACAGTTATATAAGGTCACTGGAGGGCCAGAATGAATGATCTGAGGGAAAAACTTGAATCTGTTTCGTCTGTTAAGGAAGCCTCTGATATTGTCTTTGATGAAATAAAAATGAGAACAGGAAGCAGGTACTGCTATGTTGCCTACGTTGACCCTGAAAATGGTGACAGTGTCGGTATAAGGTTCTCCCACCTGACCGATTACTGCAGTTACTATGAGGAGCTGGGCGAGGCAAGGTTCAGGCTCCCCAAAAGCGGGAGGTACGGGGGCCTCCTAGGGTACTCCCTTGATACAGGGGAGTCATTCTTCACCAACAACCCGGCAGGACACCCTGCAGCCCATGGGATACCTGAGGGACACATAAAGGTTTCAAAATTCCTATCCGTGGCGGTGAAGGATGATGAGGGGATCCTAGGGCAGATAGTGGCAGCGGATCCCCCTGAAAATTACAATGAGGGTCACCTCAGGGTGGCTGAGGAGATCGCAGAGGCCTATGCAGGGGTCCTTAGAAGGTTCTACCGTGGCGAGATACCCCTCAGATAGAATTTCACACCACCGGGAAAACATCACTCCTCGTAGACCCTGACCTGGATGTCCTTATCCTGATCCTCAATGAAATCGAAGAGGGAATTCTCATTCGTCGTAGACCCTGACCTTCAGCATCCGGTCGCCCCTCTCTATTGATTCAACAACATCCATGCCCTTCACAACCCGTCCCAAGACGGTGTGAACCCCATCAAGGTGAGGCTGGGGGGAGAGTGTTATGAAGAACTGACTACCACCGGTGTCCCTCCCTGCATGGGCCATTGAAAGGGCCCCCTTCACGTGTTTATTGGGGTTTATCTCACACTTTATGGTGTAACCTGGACCACCGGTACCATCACCCACCGGGCAGCCACCTGAATCACAAAGTCAGGTATTACCCGGTGGAATGTGAGTCCATCATAGAAGCCGGTATTTGCAAGTTTCTCAAAATTGGCAACTGTATTCGGGGCATCCTCGGGGAAGAGGATGAGCTCTATTTCTCCCTTAACGGTTTCAATAACAGCCCTTTTCATTTAACCACCATAACATACATATTTATTATCCTTTTAGTTCAAGATTAATATAAGTCCACCACATGTCGGTGATATCATGGATTCAGAGGAAGTAATTGAACTTGAAAAAAAATTTATCATGCAGACCTACACGCGACAGCCCATTGTACTATCACATGGAAAGGGCGCCACTGTATGGGATATTGATGGTAACTCCTACATTGACTGCTTTGCTGGTGTTGCTGTTAACAGCATTGGACATGCCCACCCCAAGGTTGCCCTTGCAATCTGTCACCAGGCCCAGAGGCTCATCCACTCATCCAACATATACTATACCAGGGAGCAGGCGGAACTTGCAAAGCTCCTCACAGGGATATCCCCCCATGACAGGGTTTTCTTTGCAAACAGCGGTGCTGAGGCAAATGAGGGGGCCATAAAACTTGCAAGAAAATTCACAGGAAAATCCGAGATAATAGCGGCGGAGAACTCCTTCCATGGAAGGACCCTTGCAACTGTAACCGCCACAGGACAGAAAAAGTACAGCGAGCCATTCAGGCCACTACCGGAGGGATTCAAACATGTTCCCTATGGTGACCTGGGGGCAATGGCAGATGCCATAGGCGATGACACGGCAGCCATAATACTTGAACCCGTGCAGGGTGAGGGCGGCGTTATCGTTCCCCCTGAGGGCTACCTGCGGGACGTGGGGGAACTTGCAAGGCAGAACGATGTTCTCCTCATACTCGATGAGGTGCAGACAGGGTTTGGAAGGACCGGTGCCATGTTTGCATCGGAGCTGTTTGATGTGCGACCTGACATCACCACAGTTGCAAAGGCCATGGGAGGAGGATACCCAATAGGCGCCGTACTTGCAGATGAAAGGGTTGCATCAGCATTCAAGCCAGGAGACCATGGATCAACATTCGGGGGGAACCCGCTGGGGTGTGCAGCTGCCATAGCAACCATTGAGGTTTTACTGGATGAGAAGCTACCTGAGAGGGCAGCCAGGATGGGCGCCTATTTCATGGCAAGGCTCAGGCAGGTCCTGCATGGCTGTGATTCGGTGAGGGATATCCGTGGTGTGGGCCTCATGATCGGGATAGAAATTGATGGTGACTGCAGCAGGGTCGTTGACGAGGCAAGGAAGATGGGTGTGCTGATAAACTGCACCGCTGGTAATGTAATAAGGATAACACCTCCACTTGTCATAAAGAAGGAGGAGATAGACGCAGCAGTTGATGTCCTAGGGCATGTCATCTCTGATTTTCAGTAGGTAATTTTTAACTTGGTCTCCTCATCGAGATTTGGTTTGCCCAAAAAGCCATGGATTTTTATTTTTAAATTCACGGAGCCAGGGTGAAAATTCCATTTCACCACCCCTGAACCAGCACCAGTCTTCATGTTCACTGCTGATTTTCGGAACACCCCCTTTAAATTCAGTAGAGAAGATAATGTTGACTGATACCTTCTCCGGGAAAACCTGCTCAAATGCACCCAGAACATGCACAGGCCTGATTTTAAGGCCGGTCTCCTCATGGACCTCCCGTGATAGCGCTTCATCCAGTGTTTCACCACTATCAGGTTTCCCACCGGGAAGCTCCCATAGTGAGGGGTTTGTTGCCGAATCACCGGCTCTTTTCAGAATGAGAACACCATCATCACCCCTTATAAGGGCCCTAACGACAGGTATGAATGGTTTCATATCTTCACATCCCACGAACTTTTATTAGTCAGTTGAATGAAAGATTTGATTGATTCATTAATTAATCTGGGAGGATCATCCATATGTTTTCTGATATCGAGGTTAACGAGAATGGACACCTTGTGATTGGGGGTGCCGATGCAGTTGAACTGGCAGAAGAATACGGCACCCCACTCTATGTCATCGATGAGATGAGAATAAGGGACAATTACAGGAGGCTCCACAGTGCATTCTCCAGGAACTATTCAGATTTCCAGGTATTCTACGCCTGCAAGGCCAACACCAACCTCGCGGTCATGAGGATACTGGAGGAGGAGGGCAGTGGAATCGATGCTGTGTCCCCTGGGGAGATCTACATGGCCCTCATGGCAGGCTTCGACCCTGAAAGGATCCTCTACACCGGCAACAATGTAAGGGATGATGAACTGCAGTTTGCACTCGAAGCTGGTGTGAGGATCAATATTGATTCAAGGTCACAGCTTCTGAGGCTGGCGGAGATGGCCCCTGAGGGACTTGAGGTATCATTCAGGGTCAACCCCCTTGTGGGTGCAGGCCACCATGAGCACTGCATCACCGGAGGGGAGATGAGCAAGTTCGGTATCATGGAAAGCGAGGCCCCGGAGGTCTACAGTCTCGCACTTGACCTTGGTCTTAAACCGGTGGGTATACATGCCCATATAGGGTCAGGGATACTTGACCCGGAGCCCTTCATGCTGGCAGTTGAGTCCCTGATGGATATTGCAGGGAGGGTCCATGGGGAGACAGGGGTCGAATTTGAATTTATAGACTTCGGCGGAGGTCTGGGTATACCATACACTCCAGATGAGGAGCCACTGGACATCGATGAATTCGCATCAAGAATAACTGGCCTCTTTAAGGATAAACTATCTGATTATGGACTTGGAAAGCCTGTGATGTGCCTTGAGCCTGGAAGGTACATAGTTGGGGATGCATCATATCTCCTAACACGCGTTAACACAATAAAGGAGAGCTACAGGAAATTCGCAGGGGTTGACGCGGGCTTCAACACACTGCTGAGGCCTGCCATGTATGGATCCTACCACCACATCCTGGTTGCAGACAGGCCCCTTGCCGGGCCCTCAGAAAAGATAGACATAGCAGGGAATGTCTGTGAATCAGGGGACCTCTTTGCAAGGGACAGGCCCATGCCTGAGGTCAGTGAGGGTGACATCCTTGCCATCATGAATGCAGGTGCCTACTCCTTCTCAATGGCCTCCCAGTACAACTCCCGCCCACGACCGGCCGAGGTGCTTGTAAGGGATGGTAACGCTGAGGTTGTAAGGAGGAGGGAGACATTCGCTGATCTACTGGCAGGGCAGATTGTACCTGCAAGACTCCTTAAGAGGTAGATAGAATGACGAGGATGATAATGTTCTCCAAGATGCATGGACTTGGAAATGACTATGTGGTTATAGATGAGAGCACACAGGAATGCATACCCGAGGATAAAAAGCCTGAATTCGTCAGGGAAGTCTGCACCAGGGGATTCTCTGTTGGGGCCGATGGCGTCATATTTGTCCAGCCAGCAGCTGGTGAGGGGGATATAAGGTTCAGGATATTCAACGCCGATGGAAGCGAGGCAGAGATGTGCGGTAACGGGATAAGGTGCTTCTCAAAGTTTGTATATGAGAATGCAATCGTGAGAAAGAGAAAACTTGACGTTGAAACCCTTGCAGGCATCAAAACTGTGGAGCTTGAGATCGGGGATGATGGTTCAGTGGTCTCCTCAAGGGTTGATATGGGCACAGCAACATTCAAGACAGACCAGATACCCATGGATGTGGGGGAATGCGAGTTCATAGACCGTTTCCTCCCAGTTGAGGGTGAAGATATCAAACTCACAGCCCTGAGCGTCGGAAACCCCCATGCGGTGATATTCGTGGATGATGCCGAATCGGTGGACCTGGAGCGGCTTGGCCCCGCAATAGAAAACCACCCCCTCTTCCCTGAGAGGATCAACGTGCACTTTGTTGAGGTGGTTGATCCATCTGAGATCATCATGGTAACCTGGGAGAGGGGCGCCGGGCCAACCATGGCCTGTGGAACAGGGGCCACAGCCAGTGTTATTGCTGGAGTTAAACTTGAAAAACTGGATGACAGCGTCCTGGTGCATCTACCTGGAGGTGAACTAAAAATAGACGTCTACCAGGAGGGTACAGATCTGGGGGCCTACATGGAGGGCGATGCGGTCCTAGTGTTCGATGGGATACTCATAAGGGATCCCTAGCTTTCATAATGGCCCTTATGAGTACTATCTCCTCAAAGAAGTACCTTTCACTCGCGGTAACCTCTGCATCAAAACCAAGACTCCTGAGCCTTTCAAGTGTCCTCCGGGTGTCTGAGAGTGAGGATTGAACGAGCTGGACTCTTCCACCGGGCTTGAGGTGTTCAGCCACATCATCAAGGAAGCGGTCTATAACCCTCCTCCCGTCGGGTCCCCCATTCCAGGCAAGGTCTATGGGGTCCTCTGTGAGATCCTCCTCTCCCATCGGGAGGTAGGGGGTGTTGAAGAGTATAACATCGAATTTATCACCCCTCACAGGATCAAAGAGGTCCCCCTGGAGTACCCTTAACCTGGAGCAATTCAGGGTAGCGTTTTTCCTGGCACATTCAACTGCAGCGGGATTTATATCTGTTGCAGTCACATCGGCCTTCTCTGAGGCCTTTATGGCAACCAGCCCAGTACCGGTGCCTATTTCAAGGACCCTTTCGCCCTCTCTAACATCAAGGTTATCTGCAAGGAGGAAGGTGTCCTCTGCAGGTTCATATACGTCCCTGCATGTTTCGATTTTCAGATCACCGTACCTTATCATTTCAACCATCCTCATCAAGGAGGAATATGTCCTCGATGTGCTCCCCCCCGAGGGCCCTTGTGATCCTGTGGGCGAGGATGAGGGAGGGATTGTAGCGCCCCCTCTCAAGGGCTATTATGGTCTGCCTTGTAACCCCCACTATCTCTGCCAGTTCCTCCTGGGTCAGTCCAAGTTTATTTCTGTATTCCTTTATCAGGGTTTTCAATTTTCCCTCTCCAGGCGATAGTTTGTCACTGATTTGGTGATAACCCCTGCAACCAGTGCAATAACCGGGACTGGATCCACGTAGGGGTCACCCTTAAGGGAACTTGAGATGAGCTGGATGAATATTCCCACAACAAGGACCGGCATCATGGCCCAGGCCGCGTTTCTCTCGGCTACTGCCTCGTGGAGGTATTCCCTTTCATCCCTCCTGACCTTCCACATGACATCAAACATGTCAAGGAAGAGGAATACCAGCCATGCGGCCGTCACATATATTCTTGCCATGGTGTTGAGGGGCAGGAGCTGGACCGCTACAAGGATGAGAAGCACAGATGCCAGGTATACAGCGCCCTGCCAGGTTTTAACTGAAACTCCCCAGCCACCATACTTTCTTCTTCCAAACCATTCGGGTCTTGCTATTATCAAAACAACCACCATGTAAAAAATAGTTTACATAATATTTATATTTTTCTATTGTGGTGCACTTGAGAGAGGTACTGGTGCTCATGAGGGCGATGATAGCTCCTCAACGCGTTCTGCAATCTCAAGTATCTCCTCTGGCTTCAGCTGGAAGACCCTCTTCTCAAGTATCTCAGATGGAAGAACATCCAGAACTTCACTGAAGTTCAGGTCGGCATTTATCTCGTGAAAAGACTCCCTGAGTGACTTGGAGGTTTTTTTCTTTCTGTGCTGAAAGAGGGCACGGCACACATCCTCAAAAAGTGCCGGTAGCCTGAAACCAGTGGGCCTTAAAGTCACGACTGCAGAGTCAACACGGGGCCTCGGGAAGAAGCAGCCCCGTTTGAGGTAATCAACTATCTGAACCTCTGCAAGGAAGTGCAGCATTACGGAGAGCCTTGAGTAATCCCGTGTACCTGGCTCTGCAACCATCCTTGCAGCAAACTCCTTCTGGTACATGAGGACCCCCAGCTCGAATTCATGCCTCAGAAGCCTGAAGGTTACAGGGGAGGATATCTGGTAGGGCAGGTTGGATACAACCTTGTTGAAGTCGGGAAAATCAACCTTGAGGGCGTCACCAACGATGATATCCACGTTGTCCACTTTTATTCTATCGGCAAGGATACCTGCAATGAATGGGTCACTTTCGATTGCAGTGACATGACCTGCAAGTTCTGCCATGGGGAGTGTCAGTGTACCTATGCCGGCCCCTATCTCCAGGACATGATCATCGGGCCCCAGATCGGCATATCCCAGTATGCGCTGTCTCTTGCCGTCATCAACAAGGTAATTCTGCCCCAGACTCCTTCTGAGCCTGACACCGTACTTCCTCAGAACATCCCTTGTCTCTCTGTAGAGTCCCGTCATAAAATAAATTGGTTATTGGGTTAAAATCAGTCCCTCTTCTTCTGGGGAGGCCTTGTGAATATTGTGTACTTCCTTTTTCCCCGCTTGGCGCCCTCAACATCCAGTTCCATGAGGACCCTCCTGACGATGAGTTTAACAGGGTCTGATAGCATCGGGACCCTGTTCTTTATGTCCTCAAAACTCTCAAAGGGCTTTTCCTCACGGGCCTTCAGGATATCCCACATATGCTTTTTACCGATTCCTGGAAGAAGTTCAAGCTGATGAAGCCTGGTGCTTATGGGGCCCGCCTCATTGAAGAAACGCACGAACCTGTCCTCGTTGGACTTTATTATTTCCTCAATGACGTAGGGCAGTTCAACCCTGGCCGTGGCCGTGAGTTCATTGTGCCGGAGTCTCCTGTTGATCCTGGCTATCTTATCCCTTTTACCCTTACCTATGTAGACCTCCTCATGAATCTCAAGGTCAACATCTGGCCTGGGTGTTAACTCAAGGAGGGTGAACTCATCCTTTCCCAGAGCCTGGGCAACAGGCCTCTTCTTGAATGTACCGAAACCTTCACTCACGTAGCCAAGTGGAAGGTAATCCAGTATGATAGCGTACTCTTCCATGAAATCACATACTCTAATTTTTCAGGTCAGATATTATTTTTATTCGACCCGGTATTTATCTATTACCTCGAGTATACCTGGCAGGTCCTCTGCCTTTATGGGGACCCTTTCCTTGGCAAAGATTAAACGGAGGTCCGATAGGTCCACAGGCATAATATCTGCGATCTTGACAGCATGCCTCCTCTTTATGTTGGGGATACCCATCAGTTCCTCAATGAGACTCCTGCTGGTTTCAGGGTCAAGCCTTGAAAAGCGGGTTACATGGTCAAGGACAAGGTTCTGCTCGTAGGTGAGCTCATGTTCTTCCCCGAATTTTTCAAGTATCTCCTTAACCTCTGCCATTGAAACAGGTTCACTTTCCAGAACCTTTTTCCCTATCATGGGAATCACTCTTGCATCTGAAGGTGCTCTGGCCTCACCACAAGCTGTTTCTCCTTTTTACCATCCCTTATGGACACCACATATGATCTGCCCATCATACCGGCAACACGGCCTGTTTTACCATGGAAGCGGGGGTGTGGCTGGCCCCTGTGGATGCTTGGATCTATTATTATGTGTACAAGGTCACCCTCACTGAAGCTCTGAATCTTCCTTGTTATCGGGTTTGATCTTCCAGGTCTTTTAACCTTCTGAAGCTTGTGTCTTGTTTTACTTCTGAAACCTCTTGATCTTCTCATTTTTTAACCTCCATAAAAGCCTGTGATGGCTTATAAAAGTCATTAAAACCTTACAAGAATCAGACATCTAAACTTATAACTTCTGTATTTAACATTTCCATAAATATATATTTTTCCTCAGGGTCAGCGAATCTTTTAAGTTGAAGGGGAGACCATCATAAGGCTTGTCTGCGGCTCAGATGAAGCTTCATGCGGCCTCCCCGACCTCAAGGACATCGAGGCTGGCGCACCTTGCAGGTACACCCAGGATGCTGCTCACACTGGGTTCTGTACGACCAGAATCCCCTGAGATCAGTTCCTTTATGTAAAGTCCACCCTCCGCCTTTATTATAAGTTCCAGGCGACCGTCAAGGCGTTTCCAGGATATGCCAAGGACCCTGCGTTCCCTGATCCTGTCAGCCCTTCTATGTGAAACCCTTAGCGGTGTCCGCTGCCTTATCAGATCAAGTTTCTCAAGCTTTACCAGGTCCTCATCAGATACGGCACCTTCGAGTTCAACAATGGCACGGTAGACCTTGTATTTTTTCCTTGATAACTCCTTGAGTTCCACCTTCCTGTTCCTGGAGGAGAACCTCAGATCAGCCACCTCAACCATGCCCCCGGCTCTTCTGTTTATCTCATCCTCCAGTGCCCTTAGATCTGGTGTGCGGATTGCCGGCTCCTTAATCTCCAGTACGAAGGGTCTTCCGGTTCCAAGCATCCGCACATCCACATCCTCTCTGCCAGAGCCATGGAACTTACTGTCACTTCCCTGCGTCGCCTCAAGGACAGGTTCTGATATGAGTTCCTCCACTGATGTGGGGTACATTTTACCAGTATAATCGCACCTACGGCACCCCCTACCACGGCAGCTCCTGCAGGGCCATCTTGTCTGGGGTATACCACGGACAAGTTTACGGTATCGTCCCTCAATGAAGATGGGGTTTATCTGAACATGGACCCTTATTTGCCCCCGCAGATCAACGGTTATTACAAGGTCTGGAGATTCAAAGTCCGCAGCACAGCGGAGGATGGAGATGACCCTCTTACCGATTTCACGGTTCAAATCCTTCTTGATACTCTCCACCTGTATTCCAAGGCGTCTGTTTATCTCTTCATCAATTCTGAGCACATCATCAGGGAGTCTTGTACCCACAAGTACTGAGGAGTACTCCAGGTTGAGTTCATCCACCTTCTTACTGGCCATCAGGGCAGCCTCATCGAGTCTCTCAAACATACCGCCACATACCAGGCAGGGGCCTTCCAGATGAAGTGAAAATTTTTCAACAAGCCTTTCACCCCTCAGGCGGTTCCCGGGACCCTCCATAACGTCAGAAAAACGTCTTCCAAGGCAGTGAGGACATATTTTAGAGTCTGTGATATCCAAGATGGCATCAAGTCTTTCCTGAACATCCATTTTAATTCTCCTGCTTTAGATCAGATCTATCTCATGAACTGCCTCATCAGCTGACCTAGAGGACCACCCATCTTCCTTCTGCCAAGGCCCTTCATGGCCTTCCTGGTGACCCTGTAGTACTTTAAAAGTTCCTTGACGTCCTCGTTCCGGGTACCTGATCCCCTTGATATCCTTCTGATCCTGGATTGCTTGATTATGTCGGGTTTTTCCAGTTCCTCCTCTGTCATGGAGTCCATGATGATAAGGTACTTCCTTATGGTCTCCTCAGTCATCTTTGTGGCGTCCTTGGGGAGTTTCCCAACACCAGGGAGCATATTCATGACCTGCTGCAGGGGCCCCATCTTGCCCATCATCTCAAACTGGACCCTCATATCCTTCAGTGTGAACTTCCCGGATAGTATGGCGTCTAGGGATTCCTCAGCAAGTTCCTCATCTGAGACCTCCTCAACCTTTTCAAGGAGGCTCTTAAGGTCCCCCATTCCAAGAAGCCTTGATATGAACCTTTCAGGGTCGAATACCTCCAGGTCATCTATCCGCTCCCCGGTACCTATGAACCTGATGGGGGCACCAATCTCTGCAACCGCTGAGAGTGCACCTCCACCCTTGGCTGACCCATCAAGCTTTGTAACGATTATTGACCCGATATCTGTGGCCTCCCTGAATGCAAGGGCCTGTTCCCTTGCCTGCTGGCCGATTGTCCCATCGATTACGAGTATAGCCTCATGGGGTTTAATGACGGCCGAGAGTTCCTCCATCTCCCTGAGGAGGTCCTTCTCCTCCTTGTGCCTTCCTGCGGTGTCGAAGATGATAACATCCTTTTTCTGAAACCTTTCAAGCCCCTTCTCTGCAAGGTCAAGGGCGTCTTTGTTTTCAGGGTCCCCGTAGACACTGATATCCTGCCCCTCTGTGTACTGCTTCAGCTGTTCAAAGGCCGCGGGTCTCCAGGTGTCTGTACAGACCACACCCACGGTGAAACCCTTCTTACGCAGGTACCTTGCAAGTTTACCTATGGTTGTTGTTTTACCGCTCCCCTGGAGCCCCAGGAAGAGTATCCGGTAGGGTTTCTCTTCTATCTTTAATTCATGGGACCTTTCACCAAGAAGCTTAACCATCTCCTCGTAGACTATACTTATGATGTGCTCCTTGGGCGTTATCCCCTTTGGGGGTTCCTCATTAAGAGCCCGCTCCTCTATTGATTTTGAAAGATTGAATACAAGTTTTATGTTAACGTCAGACTGGATCAGGGCCCTCTGTATATCCTTAATGACTTCCTTCACGACCTCCTCATCAACTATGGTCATCCCTGCCAGTTTTTTCATAGTTTTACTGAGACTCCTGCCCAGATTTCCAAGCATAGTTTCACCTGCAGTGATCAGTAATCATTAACTATTGTTGGGGCCAACTTATATATTAAGATCCTTTATAAAGCGTATCTGTGCCGCTGTGGATTCATCGAAACAGCCGCTCATCATCACTGTTCACATACCATAACGGGTGATTGAAAATGCTTGATAAACTAAAGGAAAGCCTCAGAAATTCCCCTGTAATAAAGAAGGGGGAGTATGACTACTTTGTTAACCCTGTAACTGATGGGATACCACTCACAGAGCCCGAACTCCTTGAGGAAATTGCAGATGAAATAGTGAGAAGATTCAACCCGGATCCGGCCAGTGTGGATAAGATAGTGTGCATTGAGGCCATGGGCATACATCATGCCACGGTGCTATCACTCAAAACCCGCATACCCTTTGTAGTTGTAAGAAAAAGGAGGTATGGGCTCCCCGGTGAGGTCGCGGTCCACCAGATGACGGGTTACAGTGAGGGAGAACTTTACATAAACGGTGTTGATGGGGACGACCGTGTAATGGTAATAGATGACGTCGTGAGTACCGGCGGAACGCTACTGGCTGTCCTTGAGGCCTTCAGGGAGATGGAAGTGGATGTTGTGGACGTTGTAACTGTCATAGATAAGGGTGAGGGCTCAAGGGTGGTGAAGGAGAGGACAGGGTTCACTGTAAGGAGCCTTGTGAAGGTGGATGTTGTTGACGGGCGGGTCATCGTTGAGGACATCCCGGATGGGGGCTGAATGATTAAATGTCACTCTATGATCTTGAAACAGGAAGGGTTATCAGGGAAATAAAAAGCCTAAAAGCGGATGTTGTAGGGCTTCAATTTCCTGAGGGACTTAAAACAAGGGCTGTTGAACTTGCAGAGATTATAGAATCAGAAACGGATGCGACAGCTGTTATATCGGCAGACCCATGCTTTGGTGCATGTGATGTTTCGGACAGGAAGATGAAGGGCATGGTTGACCTCATAATCCATTACGGTCATACACCGTTTCCCATTGACTATGAGGTGCCCGTCATATTCATTGAGGCCCGTTCAGGGGTTGATATAATGGGGGTCCTTGGGGATGCCGCCCGTCTCCTGGATGGCCATGAAAGGGTGGGCCTTGCAACAACTGCACAGCACCTCCACCTCCTTGATGAGGCAGCGTCCTTCCTTGAGGAGAGGGGCTTTGAGGTTGTTAAGGGGAGAGGGGTAAACACTGCCGAGGGGCAGGTACTCGGGTGTAACTTTTCAGCCATCAGGGATACCGATGCAGACGCATACCTCTTCATTGGAAGCGGAAACTTCCATCCACTGGGCATAAAACTTTTAACAGGAAGGGATGTTGTGGTGGCTGACCCCTACCATGGCGAAGTAAGGAGAGTGGATGAATTCGCTGATAGAGTCCTCAGGATCAGATTCGCAAGGATAAACAGGGCATCCTCTGCCAGTAGGTGGGGGATAATAGTCTCATCAAAGGAGGGACAGAGGAGATTCAAACTGGCTCTTAAGATAAAGAGGAAGCTGGAGTCCGCTGGAAGGGATGCATTCATCTTCCTGCTTGAAAATGTATCACCGGAGGCACTGCTGCCATTCAGGGAGATCGAGGCGTTCGTGGTTACCGCTTGCCCAAGGATTGCCATTGACGATTCTCAGATCTATGATAGGCCACTTCTTAACCCCTCGGAACTTGAGATAGCCCTTGGTGAAAGGGAATGGGAGGATTATGTACTCGATGAGATAATATTTTCTTGAAGATCTTAATGTTCGGCTTTCACTTGATCCGTGAAAAATACCATGTTATCCTCTTATGGCTATACGGTCCTGGGCACGGATCAATTCTGAACCTATCATACAAAAAGCATATATATAATCAGGAAGTAATCATAACTCACTATAAGTTGAGGTATTGTTTTTACCTTCAAGAGGTGAATGGATGAAAGTTAAATCTGGGGACATCGTTTTTCCCGGAGACTTTTTAGCTGTAAGTGAAGAGGCGCTCCCCTCAGAGGGGACCTACGACGACAATGGAGAAATAAAATCCCTTGTTGTTGGAGAGGTTGCAAGGGATGATAAGAAGAAGAGCATAAAGGTAATCTCAAAGTTCAGCACACCACCCGTCATCAGGGCAGGATCAAGGGTTATTGGAGAGGTAATAGATCTGAAGGGTCAGAGGGCCCTTGTGAGAATACACAGCATCAAGGGTAACAGGAGGGCCCTTGCAACCTACTTTGTTGGTGGCGTCCATGTTTCACAGGCAAAGAAGGGCTACCTCTCGAAACTTACAGAGGCCTTCAGGATAGGGGATATAGTGGAGGCAAGGGTTACAAAGGTTATGGGCCTTGATGGTATAGACCTCCAGACCTCCTCCCGTGACCTGGGTGTCATAAAGGCCATGTGCACAAGGTGCAGGCACTTCATGGAGATGAACGGCAGGGACGAGGTGAAGTGTCCCAACTGTGAAAACAGGGAAAAAAGGAAGCTATCAGCTAATTATGAAGGTTAAGGGGTAATTAAAAATGGAAGTCATTCTTAACAAGAGATATGAAATGGAGATAGTATTCGAGGGTGAAACACACACCCTCTGCAATGTACTGAGAAGCATACTGATGGAGGATGAAACCGTTAAGGCTGCGGCCTACTCCATCGACCACCCAATAGTGGGGGAACCACAGCTTTACATAAGGGCAAGGAGCCCCAAGAAGTCACTTATTAAGGCTGCCGAGACTCTCATTGAGAGATGCGATGAGTTCAGGTCACTCATAGAGTCAGCCTAACTATTTTTATGGAGAACCGTAATTTCAGGCAGATAAAATCCGAGATAAGGATTCTCGGAATAGATGATGCCCCATTCACACCCAGAAGTGACGAGGACGTGCTTCTTGTGGGCACAGTCTTCAGGGGAGGGCACTGGCTTGACGGGGTCCTCACAACGAAGATAAGGGTGGATGGGGATGATGCCACCGAGAAGATAGTTGAAATGGTGAATGGCTCAAGGCACCTCAACCAGCTGAGGGTTATAATGCTGGACGGCCTCACCTTCGGCGGCTTCAACGTGGCGGATATAAATGAGATATCCTCAAGAACTGGAATTCCGGTCATAGTGGTTGTACGCAAATACCCCGACCTTGAGAGGATAAGGAGGGCCCTGAAGCACAGATTCCCTGACTGGAAGAAGAGGTGGCAGATGATAGAAAACGCTGGGGAGATCCACCCCGTGGAATCCACCGAGACAGTTTACATACAGACAGCGGGTATAGACCCGGAGGATGCAGCTGAGATTGTGAGGCTCTCAACGACCAGGAGCTCCATTCCCGAGCCCCTCCGGGCGGCACATCTCATCGCATCAGGAGTTAAACTGGGCGAGTCAAGGGGCAGCGCATGAGGTATTGATATGAGGGCACCAGTACTCACAGTGGATGTGATAATAAGGTTATCAGAGGACACCGTGGTGCTTGTAAGGAGGGGAAAGCCACCATATGAGGGCTCATGGGCCATTCCAGGGGGATTCGTTGAATATGGAGAAACAGTGGAGGAGGCTGCAAGGAGGGAGGCCCTCGAGGAGACCGGACTTGAGGTGGAACTTGAGGGCCTTCTTGGCGTATACTCGGACCCCTCAAGGGATCCTAGGGGGCACACCGTGAGCATCTGCTTCACTGCAGTTGCTTCAGGGAGACCCGTTGCGGGATCCGATGCCGCCGAAGCCGGGGTGTTCCATATTGATGATATACCCTATGATAACCTCGCATTTGATCATTCAAGGATACTTGATGACTTCATAAAATCCATTAGAAACCAGAATGGAGTAAATTAAATCAAAAAAATTATAAGTCTAATCGCAGAAAAATTTTAAAAATCAAAAAAATTTAGTTTCTCTTATCAGGAGGAAGAAAATGGAGTTCTGTCCCAGGTGCGGAGCTGTAATGTTTCCTGCGAAGGGAAAATTCAGCTGTCAGTGTGGCTATGAAAAGAATATCACAGATAAACTCAAGGACAAATACAACTTTTCAGAGGAAGTTGAATCAAAGGACAACGTCATATTCACAGGAGATGATGTAAGCACATTACCAACAACAAGGGTGGAATGCCCAAAATGCGGTAACATGGAGGCATTCTGGTGGCTGCAGCAGACAAGAAGGGCTGACGAATCTGAAACAAGGTTCTTCAGGTGCACCCGCTGCAAGCACACCTGGAGGGAATACGATTGAGTCACGAAGTGCTCTGCTTTAGATTCTGAATATGAAGTGAGGAATTTCACGATGAGCACCGAAAAAACCGGAACCAAGGATTCCGGAACTGAAAGCAAGGAGAAATCAGGGGAACTCAATTCTCTGAAGGGTTTCATATCAAGGATAAGGGAAGAAATCCAGAATGATGAATCTGATCATGGATTCCCTGTGACACTGATAATAAGATACCGGGATGATATAATCAGGTACTCAGCCATGACCCTTGGGGCGGTCCTTATAATCGCAGGAATAATCGCAATTATTGGATCCTCAGAGAGGGTTGTGGATAATGTTGTCTCAGGTGAGAACACAGTAATTGCAGCATTCCTCATACTCACTGGTCTCCTGTTGCTGGGTGCCTCGATGGTACAGAGCATCGTAGGTAGGACCCCCCTTGAAAGGTTCTATAAACAGGTTAAGAGTGCTGAAACAGGGGAAGAGGAAAAAGAGGAAGAATAGTATATAAAGAATGACCCCAATATCTAGCTATATAGATAAGGAGGACGAAAATGTTCAAGGCAGAATTGAATGATCCTAACATTTTAAGGACGAGCTTCGATGCCATATCATCCATCGTTGATGAGGTGCAGATACAGATCAGTGCCGAAGGCCTGCGTCTCGATGCCCTTGACAGGTCCCACATTACATACGTGCACCTTGAACTGAAATCTGAACTCTTCGATGAATACGTCTGCGATGAGCCAGAGAAGATAAATGTGGATACAGAGGAACTCATGAAGGTCCTCAAGAGGGCCAAGGCAAACGACAGGATTATACTCTCAACCGATGAGGGGAACCTTATAGTCCAGTTTGAGGGAGAGGCAGTAAGGACCTTCAAGATAAGGCTGATTGACATTGAATATGAAACCCCAAGTCCTCCTGAAATCCAGTATGAGAACGAATTTGAGGTGCCATTCCAGCTCCTCAAGGATTCAATAGCAGATATAGACATATTCTCAGATAAGATAACATTCCGTGTTGATGAGGATCGCTTCATGGCATCTGCGGAGGGGGAATTCGGAGACGCTGAGATAGAATATCTCCATGGTGAAAAGATAAGTAAACCTGCAAGGAGTGTTTACTCACTTGACAAGATAAAGGAGATGCTCAAGGCCGATAAGTTCAGTGAGACAGCAATCATCAACCTTGGAGATGACATGCCCCTTAAACTAACACTGAAAATGGCCAGCAATGAGGGAGAGCTGAGCTTCCTCCTTGCTCCAAGAATCGAGGCAGAGGAATAACTACTGGTGAGGAATGGGGTTGGACGAATTCTTTCAGAAACTGAGGAGGATTCAGAAAAAGGAGAGAACTGAAAGCGGTCTTGCAAGGGTTG
Organism: Methanothermobacter sp.; assembly: GCF_030055435.1. Classification (NCBI taxonomy): domain Archaea; kingdom Methanobacteriati; phylum Methanobacteriota; class Methanobacteria; order Methanobacteriales; family Methanobacteriaceae; genus Methanothermobacter; species Methanothermobacter sp. The sequence continues at coordinate 155,484 of NZ_JASFYG010000004.1, read as the reverse complement.
GCGATGACTTCTATGAGAGGGTCCACAGCTACCTGGAGGATCTCCTCGAGGCGGTTGGAAATGATCCATTTGCAAAGGAACACTACCTTATAAGGGACACCCAGAGGATAGCCACTGAGATATGTGAGAGAAGGGAGCACAAGATAACAGACAGTGCAGTGATGAACGTCCAGAGGTCATACCACCTGTTCAACGGGAAACCCCAGTTTGACCTCCAGGATACAACCCCCCTCAACATGACCCCCGAGGAGGAGGAACTCTACTTTTCACTTATAGAGACCCTGAGGGAATTCAGGGAGAAAATAATTCCTTCGATAGAACTTGATAAAGAGAAGGAACCCCGTGTAGAACCTAAAGTTATCCAGAAGCGGAAGGAAAAAAATTCCAGCCACCGGGAACCTGAAACCAGGGCCAATGGACTGGATGATAAGGGAGGGGACATTGAGACTGTGCTGATATTTGAGGAGGTGCCTGCAAGAATAATGGGGGTCGATGAAAAAATTTACGGCCCATTTCGACCGCAGGACATTGTTACACTCCCATCGCTCAATGCAGATGTGTTTATAAATGCAAGAAAGGGCAGGAGGATAAGGTACTCATAAATACAATTCTCCTGGCACATTTCTGTCTGTCTGAAAGGTTCCATACAAAGGTATAAATAGAGATTTGAGATATACTAACCCAGTATAAAAAAAGTTCCAGTTATTTTAAAGGCTTACTTTTTCACTTAAGAGGTGATTAGATATGAAGATTCCCAAGGAAAGAAGAACTTACTGTCCAAACTGTAGAAAGCACACAGTTCACGAGGTACTTGAATCAAAGAGAAGAAAGGCAAGTGAACTCAAATGGGGTCAGAGGCAGTTCAGACGTGTAACAGCCGGTTACAGGGGTTACCCACGTCCGCTACCCTCAGGTAACAAACCCGTCAAGAAACTTGACCTCAGGCTCAAATGCAAGGAATGTGGAAAATCACACATAAAGAAAAGGTCCTTCAGGGCTGGAAGAGTTGAATTTGTAGCCTAGGGGTGATATGTGTGATGTTCTACAATACGAAAGGTAATTTTCTCCGGGTTAAATGTATGGACTGCGGTAACCAGCAGGTGGTCTTTGACAGGGCAGCCTCATATGTCCAGTGCATAATCTGTGGTAAAACACTTGTTGAGCCAACAGGAGGAAAATCAAAGATCAAAGCCCAGATTCTAGAGGTCCTGGATTAATCTAGGTGTTTTTCATGGTAAGAAGAAAAAATGAATGGCCTGAAGAGGGTGAACTGGTGGTTGGGACCGTTCACAAGGTCCTCAACTACGGCGCCTTCGCAACCCTGGAGGAATATCCAGGGAAGGAGGCTTTCATTCACATATCCGAGGTATCCTCTGGATGGGTTAAGAATATAAGGGACTTCGTAAGGGAGAACCAGAAGATAGTCGCAAGGGTCCTCCGTGTGAACCCCAGGAAGGGACACGTGGATGTTTCCATGAAAAGAATAAGGGAGGACCAGCGCACAAAGAAGATCCAGGCCTGGAAAATAGAACAGAAGGCTGAAAAGTTTCTTGAACTGGCAGCAAAGGACCTGGGAAAGGACCTTGACACGGCCTACGAGGAAGTCGGATATGAACTCATGGACATATTCGGGGACCTCTACGGTGCATTTGAAACCGCTGCAGAGGAGGGTGAAAAGGCACTTCTGGAGGAGGGCGTCCCAGAGGACTGGGCCGCTGCCATAACAGAGGTGGCCAAACGTAACATAACACCTCCCGAGGTTCAGATCACAGGATATGTTGATATAAAGTCCTATGCACCCAACGGTGTTGAGATAATCAGGAAGGCCCTTAAATCCGCCCAGGAGGAGGGTATAACTGTACAGGCCGTCGGGGCCCCTAGGTACAGGCTGATAGTGAAATCAACGGATTACCTCAAGGCCGAGAAAAAGCTCAAGGAAGCGGCCCAGAGGTGCATAGATATAGTGAAAAAAGAGGGTGGAGAGGGAGAATTTCTCCGTGAACTGACATGAAGATGAGAAGATGCCGTTCATGCATGGAGTACACCCTACGGGATGTATGCCCCCGATGCGGCGGACCAACAGGGGTTGTTTATCCCCCAAAATTTTCCCCTGAGGACAGGTATGGCGAATACCGGAGAAGACTCAAAAGAGAGGTTTTATTTGAGAAGTAGTGGTGAATAAAATGAGGGAAACAACCATAAATATTCTGGAAGATGTTGAACTTTCCAGGCCGGTTTTTATTGAGGCACTTCCAGGGATAGGGCATGTCGGGAAACTCGCAGCTGACCATATAATAGATGAACTCCAGGCGGTCAGATTCGCTGAACTCTACTCTCCATCATTCCCACCACAGGTTCTGGTAGATGAGAATGGGATAGTTGAACCCATGAAGAACGAGTTCTACTACCTCAGGGAGGCTGGTGAGGATAAAAGGGATTATATAATACTTGTTGGCAACACCCAGGGACTTTCACCTGAGGGTCAGTATGAGATCTGCGGCATGATACTCGACTTTGTTGAGGGCTACGGTGTAGAGAGGATATACACCCTTGGGGGGCTTGCAACAGGTCAGCCTGTTGATAAGGCAAGGGTTTACGGTGCAGCCACGGACATGGAACTTGCTGAGAGCCTTAAAGAACACAACGTTATTCTGCGCTCTGCAGATGGAGGTATAATAGGTGCCTCAGGACTACTCCTTGGAATGGGAAGGATGAGGGGTATGCGCGGAGTTTGCCTCATGGGTGAAACACCAGGCTATTTCATAGATGCGGAGGCTGCAAGGGCGCTTCTGGAGGTGCTCCTTGAGATGACAAAACTACAAGTGGACCTTGAGAAACTTGAGGAGCGTGCAGAGGAGACAAGGAAGATGATCTCCAGGGCCCAACAGATGGAGCAGGAGATGATTGACAGGATGAATCTCAAGCCCGGTGAGGAGGACCTCCGTTACATAGGTTAACTCTCAATATTTTTTCTGGCTGATTAAATGATTTTAAATGCCGATCTACATATACACAGCTGTTTTTCAAGGGCAACATCCCGCAACATGGTCATTGAGGCAATAGCACCCCAGGCAAAGCTCAAGGGCCTCCATATAGTGGGAACAGGGGACGCATTCCACCCTGGCTGGAGGAAAATCATTGAGGAATCTACTGAATACGCAGGGGATGGTGTGTATCTGCGGGATGAGTGCAGCTTCATAATAACCGCAGAGGTTGAGGACTCGAGGAGAATTCATCACCTCATAATACTCCCGTCCCTGGAGGCTGCAGAGGAGATGGGGGAGAGGATGCCCTCAACCGGCAGCTCAGATGGCAGGCCTAGAGTGCGGATGAACGGGGCCCAGATACTTGAAATGGTACATGAATACGATGGTATCGCTGGTCCTGCACATGCCTTCACCCCCTGGACCAGCATGTACAAATCATATGATAGCTACATGGATTGCTACGGGAAGCGACCGGATTTCCTTGAACTGGGGCTCTCTGCGGACACTGAAATGGCCGATAAGATATCTGAACTTGCAGATATACCCTTCCTCACAAATTCAGATGCCCACTCACCCTGGCCACACAGGCTCGGGAGGGAGTTCAACCAGTTTGAAATGGATGACATATCCTTCACATCCCTCAAAAGGTCGATCAGGAAGTGCAGGATCAGGGCAAACTATGGCCTGGATCCCCGCCTTGGAAAGTATCACATGACCGCCTGTACAAGGTGCTACAGGATTTACAGCCCTGAAGAGGCACTCCAGATGAAGATGAAATGCCCATGCGGCGGCAGGATCAAGAAGGGTGTTGACTACAGGATCTATGAACTTTCAACCTGGGATGAGCCACACCATCCCCCCCACAGGCCGCCTTATGTCCATATAATGCCCCTTGCAGAGATCATAGGAATGAAGTATGGTAAGGGTGTCACAACAAAGTTCGTGCAGGGTATCTGGGAGGGTCTTGTGGGGGAGTTCGGGACAGAGATCGATGTTCTTCTTAGCGTTCCCATTGAGGATATTGGAAGAATCGATGCCAGTGTTGCGGTGGCAGTTGAGGCCTTTAGGAATGGTTCACTCACCGTTATACCCGGCGGCGGGGGTAAATACGGTGAGATAAGGTTCCCTGCCGAGACACTTGACGCATACTTCAGGTAGTATAATCAAAGAAAATAAATGACTCTTTTTCATTTAAAGAATAACTTTATAATCAAACCTTAAAATCAGAGTGGAAAATGTGAGCGGACCCGCCGGGATTTGAACCCGGGACCTTCAGATTAGGAGTCTGATGCCCTATCCTGGCTAGGCTACGGGCCCCTCCGTACTCACCTGTTTTTAGCGGACCCGCCGGGATTTGAACCCGGGACCTTCGGATTAGAAGTCCGACGCCCTATCCTGGCTAGGCTACGGGCCCTACCAAAAGAGTAAAAAGATATTGGATCTTTTCATATATAAACTTTTACATGTATATGGGTGTTTCTGCCTCCCCCTGAACTGTCTCTGCAAGCTTCTTGAGGCGTGACTCTATGGCCTGGGCCTCCTGTAGGAGTGGGTCGGGGTTAACATTGGTGCCTAGCATCTCATTTAGAACCTCAACAACACTTGCAGCGGCCCTGGGATCAGGGTAGGGGTTTAGTATCTCTGCAAAGAGGCATGAGGCTGGTATATCCTTAACAGCACACCTTGTAAGTAGTGTTCCTGAAATACCGTTGAGGTTACCGAAGGGGACTATGGGTATTCCCAGATCTGCGAGTCTCTGGATGACCTCCTGGCTGTTACCTGCACCTGCAACTGGCTGTGATTTTTCACGGACAACCATGCTGTTGAAGGTTATGAGTTCCCTGCTGTTGTTGCGGGTCATCCAGTCTACAATTGCATTTGTCATATCATAGACCACTGCAGGCGGAAGGATGAAATCCGATAGGAAGAGGACTATTCCATCCCCTTCATATATCCTGAAGGGGTGTATTGCGACCCCCTTATAAAGAACAGCGAGGGGAGGGAAGTACTTGGAGTCAATGTACCCTATCTCCTTCATTTTGAGGTCCTCAACAAGTAACCATCCCAGGATGTTACCTATCAATCCCACACCGGGGGAGCCCTCAAGGACAACGGCATCCTCAACATCTTCTGCATAAATTGTACAGCATTCAGTTTCTGTTTTTATCATCATGGCGCACCACCAGCCCCTCCAAGATTTTCTCCTGTGATGGGGTCAATGTAGATCTCCCCAATGGCTTTACCATTCATTTCCACTGGCACAATGTAAACCATTTTGCCGTTTAATTTGACAAGCCTTGGGGTTCCTGCAGTGGCACCCTCCTGTTTTATATACTTCTGTGCGATGTTCCTTGCCTCTGAAGATGATATCTTCACATTCATATCTGAAGCCCCACCTGAAGCTGAATCACTGCCACCCTGAGATGATGTGGTTGAGGGTGATTCACTGTGGACGCTTGACTCACCCTGCTGTGGCGCTTGGCCCTGACTACCGTGGGGGTTGGTGAACTTCCACAGTGTTTCGGAATTCTGACTCACCTGATAACCTGCTGCAAGAGCTCCGATTATCAGGACTATTGCCACTGATACTAGGATTTTGGAGTTTATCATCAACTCACCTTCTCGTGTATTTGACAACACATATGGACTATGTGGATACATATATAAATAAATATTCAGTATTACTGAATAAAAAATTAATATTATAAAGTAGATTTTCTACTAATAATAACTCACTTCCACCATAATATAAATAGTTTTCACTTTTTTTATAATTGAAAAACTTATAACATTTAAAAATAGTTATAATATTGAAGGTTTTTTGAACTTTAAAAACAAGAGGTGATACATTTGAGCGAAAGGATTGTTATATCGCCGACATCACGACAGGAGGGACATGCAGAACTTGTCATGGAAGTCGATGATGAAGGAATCGTGACAAAGGGGCGATACTTCAGTATTACTCCTGTAAGGGGTCTTGAGAAAATAGTGACAGGTAAAGCACCTGAAACAGCTCCAGTCATTGTCCAGAGGATATGTGGAGTGTGCCCCATACCCCACACACTGGCTTCAGTTGAGGCAATAGACGACTCCCTTGACATTGAGGTTCCAAAGGCAGGAAGACTCCTCAGGGAACTCACACTGGCCGCACACCACGTAAACAGCCATGCGATCCACCATTTCCTCATAGCACCTGACTTCGTACCTGAAAACATGATGGTTGATGCCATAAACTCAATCTCCGAGATAAGAAAAAACGCACAGTACGTAGTTGACATGGTTGCAGGTGAGGGTATCCACCCATCAGATATTAGGATAGGTGGAATGGCCGACAACATAACAGAACTCGCAAGAAAAAGGCTCTACGCAAGGCTCAAACAGCTCAAACCTAAACTAAACGAACACGTTGAGTTGATGATTGGCCTCATCGAGGACAAGGGCCTTCCAGAGGGCCTTGGTGTCCACAACCAGCCCACACTCGCAAGCCACCAGCTCTATGGCGACAGGACAAAATTCGACCTTGACAGGTTCACAGAGGTAATGCCAGAAAGCTGGTATGATGACCCCGAAATAGCCAAGAGGGCCTGCTCAACAATACCACTCTACGATGGAAGAAACGTGGAGGTCGGCCCAAGGGCAAGGATGGTTGAATTCCAGGGCTTCAAGGAAAGGGGCGTTGTTGCACAGCACGTTGCAAGGGCACTTGAGATGAAAACTGCACTCTCAAGGGCAATAGAAATACTGGATGAACTTGACACATCAGCACCTGTAAGGGCAGACTTCGATGAGAGAGGTACAGGTAAACTTGGTATAGGTGCAATAGAGGGTCCAAGGGGACTTGACGTGCACATGGCCAAGGTTGAGAACGGCAAGATACAGTTCTACAGCGCACTTGTCCCAACAACCTGGAACATCCCAACAATGGGCCCAGCAACTGAAGGATTCCACCATGAATACGGACCACACGTTATACGTGCATATGACCCATGTCTCTCATGCGCAACACACGTGATGGTTGTTGATGATGAGGACAAATCAGTGATTAAGGACGAAATGGTTAGAATCTAGGGAATAACATGCCATACGACGCTGAGATTCTAGTGGTGGGCTGTGGAAACATCCTTTTCAAGGACGATGGATTCGGCCCAGAGGTTATCAAGGCCCTTGAAGAATACTTCAAGGATAAGGAAAAACCAGAAAATGTAATGTTCATAGACGCTGGAACTGGCGGTCCACACTTTGTCTTCTCACTGCCACATGAACAGTGGAAGAAGATGATAGTTGTGGACGTTGTTGAATTCAATGCGGAACCTGGAACCCTCAGAAAATTCGAGGTAACTGAAATTCCAAAGGGATCCTATGAGAATATGCACACATGGCCAGTGAGCCAGCCCCTCCATGAACTCAGTGAAAAAATTGACGTTGTGGTAATTGGGTGTAAACCCGAGGAGATATCAGCTCCCAATGTGGAAATGGGCCTCACACCCCCGGTAAAGAAGGCTATTCCCAGAGCCATTCAGATGATCTTAGAGGAGATTGGGGTTTCTAAATGAGTTTAATCGCCCGAATCAAAAGATTTTTAGGATTGGAGGCTGAAGCTAAGAGGGAAGAACCTGAAAAGGAAAAATCGGAACCTGTTGGAGCTTCAAAAGAGGAGGTTGAAAAAGTGGCTGAAGAAAATGCAAAACCAAGAATAGGTTACATTCACCTGAGTGGATGTACCGGAGACGCCATGTCGTTAACAGAAAATTATGACATTCTCGCAGAACTGCTCACCAATATGGTGGACATAGTATATGGACAGACCCTGGTGGATCTCTGGGAGATGCCAGAGATGGACCTGGCCCTTGTGGAGGGTTCCGTCTGTCTGCAGGACGAGCACAGCCTGCACGAACTCAGGGAACTCAGGGAGAAGGCTAAACTGGTCTGTGCATTCGGTTCATGCGCAGCAACAGGCTGCTTCACAAGGTACTCAAGGGGTGGCCAGCAGGCACAGCCATCACACGAGTCCTTTGTACCGATAGCAGACCTCATAGATGTGGACCTTGCACTTCCAGGATGCCCACCATCACCTGAAATAATAGCAAAGACCGTTGTTGCACTTATCAACAATGATATGGATTACCTGCAGCCAATGCTGGATCTTGCAGGCTACACCGAAGCATGCGGATGCGACCTTCAGACAAAGGTGGTTAACCAGGGTCTATGCATTGGGTGCGGAACATGTGCAATGGCTTGCCAGACAAGGGCCCTTGACATGACCAATGGAAGACCGGAACTGAACACTGACCGCTGCGTGAAATGTGGAATCTGCTATGTACAGTGCCCAAGAAGCTGGTGGCCAGAAGAGCAGATCAAAAAGGAGTTAGGGCTATAGGAGGCTGGAAAAATGGTTTTAGGTACTTACAAGGAAATTGTTTCCGCCAGATCAACTGACCGAGAGATTCAGAAACTGGCCCAGGATGGAGGAATAGTCACAGGTCTTCTAGCTTACGCCCTTGATGAGGGTATCATTGAGGGTGCAGTTGTTGCAGGTCCAGGCGAGGACTTCTGGAAACCACAGCCAATGGTTGCCATGACCTCAGATGAACTCAAGGCAGCAGCCGGTACCAAGTACACATTCTCGCCCAACGTGATGATGCTCAAGAAGGCCGTGAGGCAGTACGGTATAGAGAAACTCGGTACAGTTGCCATACCCTGCCAGACAATGGGTATAAGGAAAATGCAGACCTACCCATTTGGTGTCAGGTTCCTTGCAGATAAGATAAAGCTTCTGGTGGGTATATACTGCATGGAGAACTTCCCGTACACATCGCTCCAGACCTTCATATGCGAGAAACTTGGAATAAGCATGGAACTCGTTGAGAAAATGGATATAGGTAAAGGGAAGTTCTGGGTATACACCCAGGATGATGTCCTCACACTCCCCCTCAAGGAGACCCATGGATACGAGCAGGCAGGATGCAAAATCTGTAAGGACTACGTCGCTGAACTTGCAGACATCTCAACAGGTTCAGTGGGATCACCCGATGGATGGTCCACCGTTATAACCAGGACAGACGCAGGGGACTCAATATTCAAGCAGGCAGTTGAAGCGGGCCTATTTGAGACAAAACCAATAGAGGAAGTTAAACCTGGCCTGGGGCTGCTTGAAAAACTTTCTGCACAGAAAAAGGAAAAAGCAGAGAAGAACATCGCCGCAAGGAAGGAGATGGGATTACCAACACCATTCTAATCCCATCAAATGTTTTTCTTTTATTCTGAGGAAGGAGATGGGATTACCAACACCATTCTAATCCCATCAACTCTTTTTCTATTCTGTTATCACGGTGCACCCATCACCCTCAACAATGACCGTATGCTCCCACTGTGCCACCGTGGCACCGCTCTTTTCCCGAAGCACATGGTAGGGGTAGATGGCCCTTGACTGTATCAGGAGCCTCATGGAGGCGCTGAGCCTTTTTGGTTCAAAGTACTCCTCAAGCCATCTCTGTGCAAATGGAAGGGAATGGTACTCCTCCCTTATCTTACCGAGGACCCTCCTTGCATGGACAAGTCGAAGGGGTCTTTCACGGAGGAATCTGAATATGTAGGTATGAGGCATGTCTGTAACAAGTCCCACACCATCGGTTGCAAAGGGCTCAATTGCAAGCACATCCCCTTCCTCAAGTTCATGTGGATTGTTCTCCCTTATGTTTGGTATTGAAAGGCCTGAGTGGAGTATCCACCTGTCCATGCTGTGACCTGTAAGGTTTGACACTGGCTTCATACCATGGGACTCTATCGTCTCCTGGATAACGCGACCAACCTCACCAACCTCAACACCAGCCCTTATGGTGGAGATCGCATTCTCAAGGGCCTCCCTTGCAGCGTCCATCATCCTGTAGCACCTATCATCCACATCACCCACAGGGACGGTGATGGCTGTGTCGGCTATGAAACCATCCACATGGGCCCCGAGATCAAGCTTAACAAGGTCACCCTCTGATATTGTGCTTTCGTCACCCGGAGGGGAGGTGTAGTGTGCGGTGACCTCATTGATGGATACATTGCAGGGGAATGCCGGTTCACCGCCCCTGCTTCTGATACCATTCTCAACGTAATTCACGAGTTCTATTACTGGCAAACCATCCCTTATGATCTCTGAAGCTTCTTTTCGAACCTCTGATACAATTTTACCTGCCTTCAAGTATGATTCGATCATCGTTACCACTTAACTGAGTTCTGATATTTATTTAAATAAGTAGCTATATATCATTTCCAGCAGATAATACTTCAAGGGGGAACTATATGGCGAGCACCGCAACAATACCTCAAAACATTCTGTGGCTTATAATATCCATCCTCGCATTTGTGACAGTCATCGTTGTGGCTATACAGTGGAGGAGGGTGAGAGAATCCCAGAATGACATACAGCTTCTTGAAAAGCAGATCGAACTTAAAAAGATATCCCTTGTTGAGAATGACCTGCAGGCAAAGCGACTGATGGAGACAACCATACCTCTCCCAAAGGACAAGCAGGAGAAACTGGCTGCCATACGGAAGAACACGTCTGAGATAATGCATGAAGTGGGTTATCTTCAAAGTGAGATAAGTGAGAGACTTGCACTCCTTGAGGCAAGAACAGAGCTCAGGAAACTGGAGAGGATGCTGAAGGATATTGAGAAGAAGGAAGCAGAACTCAATGCAAAACTTAAAAAATGAACTGGAGGTTTTAATGTGGGACCGGTGGAGCTTCTTGCAATCCTGATACTTGCAGGGGCCATAATTGTCCTAATATACTACTACCTGATAGAATCAGGAAACATTGCACCGGTGACGAGAGTTTACGGTGCCTTTGAAAAACCAGGTGAAGGGAGGGAAGGTTACATGGCAGGTGTTGGAGAGAAGGTTTCAGATGTCAGTGACAGGATCATGGGCAAGGTAAGGGAGGTTCCCATAAGCACTGATGTCATCTCAAACAAGATAGACGCATTCCTTAACGAGAAGAGCGATGAACTCATAGAGGACTGGTCACTGGCCACCAAGGACGATATATCTGACCTTGAGAAGAGACTTGAACTGGTATCAAGGAACATAGAAGAACTGGAGCACCGCTTCAACGAGTACAGGGGTTACACCAACAAGAAGCTTGAGTCCCTTGACAGGAGGCTCAGGAAGCTTGAGGAGAAGGAGGAAGAATAACCAGCCTCAAAAAAATCCTATTATTAAAGTTTGAGAAGTAAACCAGACCTCACCAAAATCTTTATATATTAAAATAACAAATCTAATGTTTAGCGGGGTGGGGTAGTCTGGTGATCCCGCGGGGCTCATAACCCCGAGATCCCTAGTTCAAATCTAGGCCCCGCTATCAGTTTTTATTTTCATGTTCATCTATCGGGCAAGCCGGAGGGCAGCTGACGGCCCATTTTTGGGCTGAGGAAACTCCACCCATCATACAGAACCGCGGTGCCGTGAGGCATCAGCTGAGAGGCTGGACCCTGGAACAGAAACGACACGTCTTCTGGTGGATGATAATGAAGCTTCACAATTAAGGAGCAGACTGACACCAGGAGGATCGGTGAAACGGCCATTCCGCGGGATGCAAGGACAAATACTGCCTGTGATTACTGTAGGAGGCAGAGGTAGTCCGCCTAGATGAATGCTGCCGAAACAGAAGGTGGGTTACTCCCGGCATGCCCTTTATCAATATTCAGCCCGGCAAGATACCCTTCAAGTGCGTTACCTGTTGAATTTACTGGAGCTACTGTTAGAAGGAAGTTCGGTGAATTTCACATCTTTCAGGACCTTTAAATCTTATTTTCTCAATGTAGATAACTTTATCATGGGAAGTTCATTATTTGAGCATGGTTGTGTCCTCTGCAGGTAGAAGTATTCGCCGTAGGCCCTTATTTGGTCTCCACTTTTATTGAGGTTATTCCGGCGTAGCTTAGGAGTATCTAATCTGGCGTGGTGTTGGTCTTGAGGGCAATAAGGGTCCCCTGTGGCCTGATACCGTATGATTCACCCTTTTTATAAACTTTTCCCTCAACCCAGAACCTTTTACCGTTGAGGGCATATGGCTCATCCCCTTAAGTGGAAAGTTCAAGTGTACTGCACTCTTACCTATATTTCGCAGCTTCAGCACCGGTTAAGGGTTGAGGATGATTATCCCCACCGGATGGGAGAGAGACACCCTCTGTAAGGAGCTCACGCACACAGTAACCCACAACGAAACCAGCAAGAATACCGAGAATCAGAAAAATAACTCTTTTTCATTTGATCATTCCCTGAAATCTGCTGCTATTTTCCTTAAAATTAGAATATCTGCAGTTTAGTCCTTAATGTACTAAAAAGGAGCATTCTATCGTCTGATTTTCACCCTGTGATCATCAGTAAAAGCTTAAAAATGGTAAAACAGAACTTTGGCGGATTATTGTATCCTTAAACTTAGATGAGGTGGGGGATGGTAGCTAGTGGATTATGGCATCCTTGACCTTATCAAAGAATCCCTTATCCTCGTGGATCTCATCCCCACTGATACTTGCAAATTCCCTGAGGAGTTCCTTCTGCCTTGGGCTCAGCTTTCTTGGTGTTACAACCTTGACCTTCACGTAGAGGTTTCCGTACCCATTCCACTTTAGGTGGGGCATCCCGTGCCCCTTGACGCGGAAGGTTGTCCCACTCTGGGTTCCTGCAGGTATCTTCAATTGCACTGGCCTGTCGAGGGTTGGAACCTCCACGGTGTCACCCAGGGCGGCCTGTACGAAACTTATCGGCTTCTCTGTGTAGAGGTTTGCCCCCTCCCTCCTGAAGATACTGTGGGGTTTGACCTTGATAACCACGTAGAGGTCCCCTGGTTCTCCACCATGAAGACCCATCTCCCCCTCACCGGGGATCCTGAGCCTGGATCCTGTCTCAACGCCTGGGGGAACCTTCACTTGGATTGTGCTGGTTTTTCTGACAACTCCCTTACCGTTACAGTTGCTGCAGGGCTTTTCAACAATGCTTCCCTCCCCCTGACAGTCAGGGCATGTAGTTATGTTCATCATCTGGCCGAGGAGGGTGTTACGCACTTGCCGCACCTGCCCACTGCCCCCACAGGTGGAGCAGGTCCTTGTACCTGTACCTGGCTCGGCCCTGCTCCCATGACACACCGGACACTTCTTTGTGTGTGGGACCCTTATATCTGTTTCAAGGCCACTGTAGGCATCCTCAAGACTTATCTCAAGGGTGTAGGTGAGGTCAGCGCCTCTCTGGGGGCCCTGCCTCCTTCCCCCACCGAAACCGAACATGTCGAAGATGTTCCCTATATCAAATCCCAGGCCGCTGAATATGTCCTCAAAGTTTATGTTGTTGAATATATCCTCCTGACTGAAGCCCTCCATACCTGCATGGCCGAACTGGTCGTACCTTCTCCTCTTCTCATCATCAGAGAGGACCGCGTAGGCCTCACTTATCTCCTTGAACTTTTCGGCCGCATCAGGGTCGTCGCTGACGTCGGGGTGGTACTTCCTTGCAAGCCTCCGGTAGGCCTTCTTTATCTCCTTCTTATCGGCACCCCTATCCACACCGAGAACCTCATAGTAGTCACGCTTAGCCATTGATTTTCACCTGGTATAGAATCTGGAAGTGATCAGCTAAAAATAATTGCACATCAGAAAATAAAAAGGTAGGGTAGGCCTCAGTTCTTGACCTCGAAGTCAGCATCTATGGTGTCGTCACCCTGGTTTTCACCCTGTGATGCGGTATTCTCTGCCTGCTGCTGGGCAGCCTGCTGGTATATAACTGCCCCGATTTCCTGGACTGTCTTTGTGAGTTCCTCGGTCTTTGATTTGATGGCCTGGACATCGTCACCTGCTATTAGTTCCCTCAGTTCACTGACCTGTTTTTCAACCGCCTCCTTCTTATCTGATGGCACCTTATCTCCAAGTTCATTGAGGGTCTTCTCGGCGGTGTAGATCATTGAATCGGCGTTGTTCCTTATCTCTATTTCCTCCTGTTTTCTCCTGTCCTCCTCGGCGTGTTTTTTTGCCTCCTCTATCTTCTGTTTTATCTCCTCCTCTGAGAGTTTGTTGGGTGCTGTTATTGTTATGGCCTGTTCCTTACCTGTTCCAAGGTCCTTTGCTGATACGTTCAGTATACCGTTTGCGTCTATATCGAAGGTTACCTCTATCTGGGGCACTCCACGTGGAGCTGGGGGTATTCCCACCAGCTGGAACCTTCCAAGGCTTGTGTTATCTGCGGCCATGGGCCTCTCACCCTGAAGGACGTGTATGTCCACAGAGGTCTGGTTGTCTGCCGCTGTTGAGAATATCTGACTCTTCCTTGTGGGTATCGTGGTGTTCCTTTCTATAAGCTTGGTGAAGACTCCTCCAAGGGTTTCTATACCCAGGGACAGTGGTGTCACGTCAAGCAGTACAAGGTCCTTTATCTCACCTGCAAGGACACCACCCTGTATGGCTGCACCCATGGCAACACACTCCATGGGGTCTATTCCCCTCTCTACAGGTTTTCCTATGAAGTCCTCAACGAATTTCTGGACTATGGGCATCCTTGTGGGTCCACCTACCAATATTATTTTATCCACGTCCTCCTTGGTCATATTAGCATCTTTCAGAGCCTGTTCCATTGGCCCTGCACATCTCTGAACGATCGGATCAACCAGTTCCTCCAGCTTTGCCCTTGTGATGGTCTTTATGAGGTGTTTTGGTCCGTCCTTGGCCACTGTTATGTAGGGGAGGTTCACCTCGGTTGTGAGGGTTGTTGAAAGTTCTATCTTGGCCTTCTCAGCAGCCTCCCTCAATCTCTGGACTGCCTGGTCGTCCTCCATGAGGTCTATGCCGGTCTCCTTCTTGAATTCCTCGGCAAGGTAGTTCATTATTGCGTTGTCCATGTCGGTTCCACCCAGCTGGGTGTCACCGCTGGTTGATCTAACCTCAAAGACTCCCCCACCAAATTCCATGATTGTAACGTCCAGTGTACCTCCACCGAGGTCAAAGACCATGATGACCATGTCCTCGTCTTCCTTGTCAAGGCCGTAGGCGAGGCTTGCTGCTGTTGGCTCGTTGACGAGTCTTACAACTTCAAGCCCTGCTATGGTACCCGCGTCCTTGGTGGCTGTCCTCTGGTTGTCATCGAAGTATGCGGGTACTGTGATGACGGCCTTCTTTATCTCCTCACCCAGGAAGGCCTCTGCGTCCTTCTTTATCTTCTGGAGGATGAATGCTGATATCTCCTGTGGTGTGTACTCCTTACCCTGGACCTTCACCTTTCTGTTTGTACCCATACTTCTTTTTATGGCTGTTATGGTATTCTCAGGGTTTGTGACTGCCTGGCGCCTTGCAGGTTCACCCACAAGCATCTGGCCGTCCTCTGTGAATGCAACGCAACTTGGGAAGGATTTACCGTACTGTGATGCTCCCTCTGCACTGGGTATGATGGTTGGCTTTCCACCTATAAGTACTGCTGCTGCAGAGTTACTTGTTCCAAGGTCAATACCTAGAATTTTTTCTTTTTTTGCCACATGATCACCTCAAATCAGCTTTTCTTACATACCTTGACGATTGAATGTTTTATTATCCTGTCGTTGAGTCTGTAACCCCTTGATAATTCCTCTATTATGATTCCATCATCATATTCATCATGGTTCTCAACCATAACTGCCTCGTGGAGGAATGGATCGAATTTCTCACCCTCTGCGGGTATCTCACGCAGACCTTCCTTCCTGAGGGTGTCCCTAAATTTCCTGTAGATGACCTCCAGGCCGTCCCCATCATTCTCCTGGTTTTCAAGGGCCCTTTCAAGGTCCTCGTATACGTCAAGAAGGTTCAGTATGAGTTTCTCATTTGCATTTTTTATGAGCTCCATCTCCTGTTTTTCCTTCTGTTTTTTGTAGTTTTCAAAGTCGGCCTGGAGTCTCTGGAGGTGTGAGACGTATTCGCTGAGTTCCTCTTCTTTAACTGAGAGTTCATTTTCCAGTTCTTCCAGTCTTTTTTTAAGTTTATTAAGCTCATCTTCACAGTTATCAGCGGGTTTAGAATCAGTTTTTTTCTCTTCGCACATTGCTTCACCTTTCATTTTTACATTTTTACAGAAATTAAAGTTACCAGAGGTTACATATAACTTATAGCTATTATACTTACAAAAGGTTATATAAACCTTTCGACATACCATATCATGATGAGAGAAAAATCCACCGAAGAGCAAAACATGGAAGTTATACTTGATGTTATGGGCTGTAAGACCAGGAGGGAGATCATAAACCTACTCCGTGAGGAGCCCAGATTTGTCAGTGAAATATCAAAGGAACTGGATATTGGTCAGAAGGCCATAATAGAGCACCTTAGGGCAATGGAGGAGGCAGGGATTTTAAGCTCTTTCTTCAGGAAGATAGAGAGGGGAAGACCCCGTAAATATTATGATATATCAAGGGACATCCACATCACCATAACCATAAACAGGAACAACTTCAGGGTGGATGTGGTGGATGATCTCCTCCAGAGGAAACAGCTCCCCCCAGGCGACGAGTGGTCCAGACTGCTTAAACTTGAAAATAAGATAAATAAAGGTCAGTGGGAGGCCATTGAGGAGTTAAAAAACCTCATAAGGCTCTACGATCATCTCAAAAAACGTGCTGAGGACCTCCTCCGCGAAGCAGAGATGAAAAGAAAGATGGATTAGTTTCCATGAGGAGAAGTCGGGTTTTTGCATATATTTAAGCCCATATAAGGAGTTTATCACACATTAGAGGTTCTTATGGTTACTAAAATCTAGGAATGTGTTATTTCCTGTATTCGAGGGCAGCTGCAACTGCCTGCCCAAGGGACACCGAACCATCACCTGCACATGAATTTCTGTGCTGAATGAAACTGTAGCCCCTCTCTTTAACGTAATCACTCACCACAAGGCTTATGGCCTCATTGTAGAAAACACCACCCGTTCCCCCTATAACCTCAACTCCGAGATCCTCAGCTGCAAGGACAGCTATCTCTGCAAGTCCCTCTGCAACGGCTCGCTGGGCTGCATTGGCTATCTCTGCTCTGTTCTCACCGGATTCCAGAAGATCCATCACATCCATGAGTATGCCCGATGTATCAAGGATGTACCTCTTATCCCTCCTAATGATTCTGAAGGGTATTCTGAGTTTCCCTTTAGCCCTGAAGGCAGCTGATTCAAGTTTCATGGCACATTCGCCCTCATAGCTTCTCCTTCCGCATATTCTGAGGGCTGCTGAAATTGCATCAAGGACTCTGCCCATACTGCTGCTCACGCCTGTGTTGAGTCCACTTTCAATCTGCTTTAATACAACATCAATCTCCCTTTCACCGTGGGGGAAGTAATCCAGGTACCTTTCAATGAAAAGTTCACGGATGTCCCCCTCGTAGCTGTCCAGGAGCATTGAGAGCAGCATCCTTGCAGGGTACCTTGTTGCAAGGTCGCCTCCAGGCATCTTCTGTGGCATGAGGCTCCCAACCCTTGAATATTCGGGGCCTTGGCAGTGGAGGATCTCACCACCCCATGAAGTGCCATCTGCACCGTAGCCAACACCATCTGCGGCTATACACACGCACTCACCAACACCATTATCGAGCATGAGTGCCAGGGCATGGGCATGGTGGTGCTGGACCCTCAGGATGTCCGCAGAGAAACTCTCAGAGAGTTCCTCTGCATAGGAGGTTGTCAGGAACTGGGGGTGTAGGTCGCAGGCTATGACATCCACGGATTCTGTGCCGGTTATACCCATGAGGTAATTCACCGCCTCCTTGAGGAATAGGAGGGTGTCATACCTTGATGTGTTGCCTATGTGCTGTGATACATAGCACTGGCCCCCCTTAAGGACAGAGAAGGTCACATCAATTTCCGGTCCAAGGCAGAGGGCCGATAGATTCTCTGATAGATGCGTGAGGTCATAGGGTTCAGGTGCGTAACCCCTGGACCGCCTTATGAAGGCCATCTCCCCACCCCTGAAGCGGACAACAGAGTCATCGCAGCGGTTTATGATTTTACGGTCATGGAGAAGGAAGTAATCGGCTATACCCTCAAGGCCCCTGAGTATCTCACTGTTCCTGATGAACATGGGGTCCCCTGGTTTATTGGCTGAGGTCATGACATAGGCGGGTGCCTTGGTGTACCTGAAGAGGACGTGGTGTATTCCAGAGTAGGGTAACATGACCCCTATGTTGTGGAGGCCCGGTGCAACTGAGGTGGCGAGGGGGTAGTCACTGTTTTTATTCAGGACCACTATTGGCCTTCGCCTGGAGGTTAGGGCCTTCTCCTCTGCTTCAGATATGCATGCATAGACCTTCACTGAGGGAACATCAGGGGACATGCAGGCGAATGGCTGACTGGGCCTTCCAAGCCTTGAGCGAAGTTTCATCACGGCATCCTCATCGTCTGCCCGGCAGACCAGGTGAGTGCCCCCTATACCCTTAACCGCGAGTATTTCACCCTCATCAAGAAGTTCTGCAGCCATTTTCAGGGGGTTATCTGTTTCAATAACATCTTCACGCCACAGAAATGGCCGGGGACCGCATACCGGGCAGCATGTTGCCTCTGCATGGTACCTCCTGTCGAGGGGGTTGAGGTACTCCTCCATGCAGGAGCTGCAGAGGGGGAATTCACGCATACTGGTCCTCTCACGGTCATAGGGAATGGATTCAATGACGGTGAACCTGGGTCCGCAGTCTGTACATGCGGTGAAGGGGTAGAGGTAACGCCTGTTATTCTCATCCATTATCTCCTCAAGGCACCTGCTGCAGGTTGCAACGTCTGCAGGTATCACAGATGTCCCTGATGACTTTGATGAGCTCTCCTTTATACTGAAATCGGTGAAGGATGGACTGTCGATGGCGGTCATCTCATTGTTTATCCTGGTTATCCTTGAAAGGGGAGGTTTTTCTGCCTTAAGACGCTGTATAAATCCTTTTATTCTATTTTCATCTCCTTCAAGGACAATTTCAACCAGGTTTCCCATGTTCCTGACGTATCCTTTAAGTCCGAGTTCATGTGCAAGCCTGTAGACGGCTGGCCTGAAGCCAACCCCCTGCACTATTCCCTCAACAGTGAGCTGGGCACGGTACATTCTATCTCCTTTAAGGATTTTCACAGACGACAGTTCAGTGTATAATTCCTAGGATTATTCATGAATTTATACAGATGACAGTTCAGTGCATCATGCTAAGATTATATTCATGAACTTATAAATTAGGTAGTGATGTCAGTGAGATCGATTTTAAGGAAACTCCTAAAGGGCGAAATCTCGGTTGAGGAGGCAGAAAGGGCGATTGAATCGGCCCAGCTTAAACTGGATAGGGTCAGGTTTGATATACTGCGTGAGAAAAGAACAGGTTTTCCTGAGGCGGTATTTGCACCTGGAAAAAGTGATGAGGATATAATTAACATTATAAAAACTGTTGGAGACGTTATTGTAACAAGGCTCTCCCCTGAAAGGGCTGAGAGGATCATGGATGGGTTGGATCCTGGAGATGATTACACCGCCGATTACCATGAAACGGCCAGGGTGCTTGCTGTGAGGTCAGGGAAACCTGAAAGGCTGGGGAGGATAGGCATACTTTCTGGGGGAACATCAGATATACCCGTTGCAGAGGAGGCAAGGGTGGTTGCAGAGGAGTCTGGCTGTGAGGTTCTCACTGCATATGATGTTGGGGTTGCTGGCATCCACCGGCTCCTTGAACCACTGCAGGACATGCTTGAATCAGATGTTAAGGTGCTGATTGTTGTGGCTGGCATGGAGGGGGCGCTTCCCTCTGTGGTCGCGGGCCTTGTTGATGTGCCGGTTATAGGTGTTCCAGCATCAGTTGGTTACGGGGTCGGTGAGGGCGGTTTTACGGCACTCAACTCCATGCTACAGTCTTGCTCCCCGGGTATAGGGGTTGTCAATATAGATAACGGTTTCGGGGCCGCTGTACTTGCGGTCAAAATACTGAGGGCCTTTGCAGGTGATTGATCATTTTTCGTGTGTACCATACCTCTTGCCCCATTCACAGAGCTCGTCGAGGATGGGTATGACTGACTTTCCCTTTTCAGTGAGGGAGTACTCAACCCTCGGGGGCACCTCCGGGTATACAATGCGGTTTATGAGGCCGTTTGCCTCAAGTTCACGGAGGGTCTTGGTGAGCATCCTCTGTGTTATCCGGGGTATCTTCCGGTTTATCTCACTGAAGCGGAGCTTACCATCCTTGAGGGCGCAGAGGACAAGGGACTTCCATTTACCCCCTATTTCATTAATGGCTGCCTCAACAGAGCATATGTAGTCGTCATCATCCATGGTATCATCCGTGTAATCCAGTATACTTTATGTGTGTATATACAGTTTATGTAAGTACATCATTTAAATACTTTAAGTTACTTTATTATAGTAAAGAAGGTTGAGAGGTGAAATCATGCTTGTGAACTTTGATCTGCAGCACTTCTGCTGTGGCCCCAAGGGCTGCCAGATAGAGATTGAATACGGCGAAATGCTCGACGCAGAGCAGTAATTATTTTTTTAACTACCCCCATTTTTTCACAGCGCCCCCATCTTTTTATTATTTCTAATTGTAAAGTACTCATGTCCAGGAAATCAATAACTATTCAATGAAGATGGTCCTATGGATATTGTTCAGTTCGAACCCCGATTCTCGGGCACTGTAGGAAGGCTCATCTATGAGACTGACCGGCAACTCTTTGACCTCTTTTTCAAAAACCCTGAGGATATACTGGAAAAACTTCTAAGGAATGGTGTCTGCTGGGACCCTGAGAGAATAATCATGGCAGCCAGTGAAGGAGAGGTTCTTGGTGTTCTGGCCTATGACCTTGAAGGCAGTGAATCTGGAGTTATTGATTTATTCAGAATGCTGGGACCCATAGATGCCCTGAGGGTCATGATGATGGACCTCATTGACTCTATGAGTACCCAGCAGGTTGAGGATGGTGACCTCTACATAGCATCCCTTGCTGTCGCACCTGAGGCGAGGGGGCAGGGTGTTGGTTTCAGGCTCCTGCAGGAGGCCCAGATGATTGCAGAGGATAGGGGTCTTGATAGGCTTACACTGGACGTATCCCCCACAAACATCCCTGCAGTGAACCTTTACAGTAAGTTTGGATTCAGATTCACAGGTAAAAAGGAGATAAAAATTTTAAAAAGAGAATTCCACCAGATGGAACTACCACTTCACTGAGGTAACTCTATTGTTAGTTATTTTCTTCTTGCAGCGAACTCCTCAAGCAGGCTCTCAAAGGGAATCCCCTTGTATACAAGGAGTAGAAGTGTGTGGAATATCAGGTCAGCAGACTCCTCCACGAGGCGCTCATTATTCTTTGAGGCTATGATCACCTCTGCTGCCTCCTCACCGATCTTCTCAAGTATCTTATCCTCAGCCCTTTTCTCATCATCCCTCATGAGTCTGGAGGTGTAGGAGTCCACAGGGTTATCGCGACGGTCCTCAAGTACAGCGTAGATTTCCCTTAAAATTCTCTCATCCACCATTCTTCTTACCTGCCATAGCCTTTCTCATGCTGGTTGTTATCGCAATCAGGGGGTGCTGGGCGTCATCTATAACCTCAATGTCTTCCAGAGTATAAACACCGTTGAGGTCTGCTGTCTTCTCCATACCCAGCTTCATGTCCTTCTTGATATCGATGACATATGAGTCTATCTCCTTGCAGCCCAGCCTGTAGGATGCTAGGGTCCTGTGGTGACCATCGACCAGGACATACCTGTCACCTGTCTTCACAACTATTGTGGGCTCTGCAAGACCCCTTTTAATTTCATAGGTTCTTCCCTGCAGTTCATCGGCGTATACCTTGCTCTGGGTGGGCCGCAGCTTTTCGATTGGGACCTTCATCTGTTTAACTTCAGGCTTGACACCATAGAGCTGTTCCAGTGTCTTCTTGAAGTAGTTAACCTTCATGGGGGTGGAACGTTCAATGTGGGATCTCACGATGTCAGTGTTTGTTATTATACCCACAAGTTTACCTTCCTTATCTATGACTGGCAGTCTGGAGATCCCCATCCTGAACATTACCCTTGCAGCGTCATTGAGGGACATATCCTGGTCTGCAACAACCACATCCCTTGACATAATCTCTGATACCTTTTTGACCCATGGTTTTATGAGGAGGTCAAAGGCAGTCACCATCCCAATCACGGTACCGTTATCCTTGACCGGGAACCCATCATGACCTGTTTCCTTCATGAGCTTAATGATTTCAGCTGTTGAAGTGTCTGAGGAGACAGTTATAACGTCCCGGGTCATGTAATCCTTCACAAGTGCCTTATTGCTCATCCTATCCCTTCTCATGTTTTTTCCAGATGAAACTATTATCGCAGACTATTTTAACCACACGATGGTAGGGTATCCACGCACCGTTACTCAGCACAAGGAAGCCCCTTTCGAGCCTTTCAATATCTGACCCCTGAACTGTTTTGAGGTTTCTCTGAGCCCCCCTGTGGATGTAGCTTATCCTGCACTTTTTAATGTCCCATTTAGGATGCCACATAAGAAGATCCAGGACGTTCTTGGCCATAAACCTCAGATCCTTTCCTTTATCAGTTCAACTGTCCGTTCAGGCTCTGCCTTTCCCCTCGTGATCCTCATCACCTGCCCAACCAGGAAGTTTATGGCAGCCTTCTTGCCATCATGGTAGTCCTGGACCGCCTGAGGGTTTTCCCTTATGGCCTGCTCAACGGCCTCTATGACCCGGGATTCATCTATGATTCCTATGAGTCCCATTTCGGTGGCTATCTCCCGGGGGCTCCTTTTGTTAAATGGCATCTCCTCTATGATCTTTTTGGCGGCCTTGGTGGTTACCTCCCTATTCTGTATCATCTCAAGGAGTTCCACAATGTTCTCGGGTGTTATACCGCTTTCTGCAAAGCTCACCTTGTTGTAGTAGAGCACCCTTTTGAGCTCGTCTCTCATCCAGAGGGCAGCGAACTCCGGGTCTATGGATGCTGCAACCTCCTCAAAGGCATCTGCAAGTTCCAGTTCTGAGGTCAGCACCCTTGCATCCTCCTCCCTTAAACCGTATTCCTCCATGAATCGTTTCACCTTAAGATGGGGTGCCTCAGGTATTATGTCTCTGATACCATCCAGCAGTTCACCCTCAAAGCGCATAGGAGGGAGGTCGGGATCGGGTATGTATCTGTAGTCCTCTGCCTCCTCCTTGAGCCTCATGGAAACGGTTATCATCTGGGATTCAAGAAATGCACGTGTTTCCTGTTTGACCTCAACACCCCTCTTGAGGAGGTTCTTCTGCCTCACCATCTCAAACTTAAGGGCCTTGTAGGCACCCTTTATTGAGTTTATGTTCTTTATCTCAACCCTGCGGCCCCCCTCCAGGGATATGTTGACGTCGGCCCTCATTGTGCCCTCACCACGGGCACAGCCACTGTATTCCAGCACCCTTATGAGTTCCCTGAGGAAGTTTCTGGCCTCCTCGGGTGACCTAATGTCTGGCTCTGTAACAATTTCAATGAGGGGGATGCCTGATCTGTTGAAGTCAACCACACCGTGGTCCGGTTTATACTGACCGGGGTCCTCCTCTATGTGCACCTCTCTGATCCTGACGCCGTTGAGCTCCCCCTCAAGTCCAACGGGTATGGATGTCCTCTGGTAACCTGATGGGAGATCCGGGTAGTTGTAGTGCTTACGCATGAAGTATGTGATCTCAGGGTTTATTCTGCAGTCAAGCATGAGGGCGATTTTCAGAGCCCCCTCAAGGGCTCTTCTGTTTGGTGGATGGGGTTTTGCCCCTGGCTGGTTGAGGCACACCGGGCATATGTTTGTGTTTGGGGGGGCGTCCTGGTAATCTGTCGGGCATCTGCAGAATAGCTTTGATCTGGTGTCAAGCTGAACATGAATTTCAAGACCACATTTCATCTTAATGGTTATTCCTCCTTTTCATGGTAACATGGTTCAAGGTGATGGAAAGCATATCAGATTATATTTATCATCAACTTAAAGCAATTTAAGATTTTTCAGACATCCGTTAACATACCTCTCTATGAAGGGGTCAATTTCAGGGTAGGACCTACCCCTTCTGAGTCTCTCAACATCTGTGAATGTACCTGCAAGCTTCCTCCCGGCCCACCTAACCTCCTCCTCAACACGCTTTCCGTAGGAGGTCCCGAACATCTTGAAAAGGGGGAATTTGGTTATCCCGTTGGCCCCGCTGAGGACTAGTGGACCTATGCTTCCCAAGTTATCCATCCAGGTCCCTGTGATGATCTCCAGGTCAGGGAACTCTATCCTTGTGGCGGCAACTGTTCCTGCATAATAGAGGGTGGCGGGCTGGGGCTGATTCTCAAATACCGTTCCCTCATGGGGGTTGAGGGCATAGAAGGTTACACGGTTTATTTCAAGATCCTCTATAAATTCGAAGAGGTATCTGAGGTCATCGGGTGTCTCACCGAGTCCCAGTATTATGGTGATACCCCTCCTGAATCCCAGGTCCCTGGCTACCTCAAGCATCTCAGCTATGTCCTCCTTGGGTTTGCTGGGGCACAGTTTCCTCTGAAGATCAGGGTTTGCCACCTCCAGCGCTCCTGTTATACCAGCCACCTCATCACCGTATATTTCAAGATCGGTGGTTATACCTGTGTTCAGCCAGACAGGGGATCCTGTTATATCCCTTATCCTCTCTGCGATCTCCTTTATCTCCTCAGGGGAGAATGAACCATAGCCTCCTGATAGGAACTCTATGTTCCACCCCAGTCTCCTGCATATTTCGGCCTCTGCCAGTATGGCTTTGACGTTTCTTCTGGCCTTTGATG
Organism: Methanothermobacter sp.; assembly: GCF_030055435.1. Taxonomy (NCBI): domain Archaea; kingdom Methanobacteriati; phylum Methanobacteriota; class Methanobacteria; order Methanobacteriales; family Methanobacteriaceae; genus Methanothermobacter; species Methanothermobacter sp. Next base: position 130,740 of record NZ_JASFYG010000004.1, on the reverse strand, counting down.
GTTCCCTTATACGCGGCTTCTGTGTGCTCATATAGCAGAAGGCACAGTCCCCCCTTTCACACCACCATGAGAGAAAAACCGCCCTTTCCAGTGTTATTATATCCCCATGATGTTTGAGGGTGATTTCACTGGCCCTGTTCATCAATTTGAGTATATCCATTTCCTTCAGTGATTCTATAACATTCATATATGACACTCTCTGCTCTGCAGAATACCTTTATAAACTTTCGTTGAGATAAGCTTTGATGTTGATACATTGAGGCTGATGGATATGGTTTACTGCCCCAGCTGTGGTGAAAGGAACAGGGAGAGCTCGAGGTTCTGCAGGAACTGCGGAACCCTCCTTGAGGAAAAACCACTCAAATCCAGGTTCATGTCTGGAGATTTCAGGGAAACCTCAGTTAAAAGGGAGCTTCAGAGGAAAGAGTTCAGCGATGCCAGAAAGGAGGGTTTCGAATGGGATACAGCCCTGCGCGGCGCACTGGTGCTTGTGATCCTCATGGTGATCCTTGGCAGAATATTTGGATTTATGGGTGCTATGGCAGCCCTTCTGGTATCTGTAATCTATGTGCTTTCCTCCTCCAGGAGAAAGTCCCAGTCACTGATGATTTTACTCGTGGCTCTTGTGGTGGCGGCTGCAACGTCAGCATTATTCACCATATAATTACCATCATTCTAGGTTGTCTGCAGAACCGGCGCTAAAACGAAAACTTTATATATGATGGGTATAAATCTAATTGTACGCCTTGGGATGTGCACCACAAACCACTGGTTGGTTGCAAGCAAGGACTTGTACTTGGCAGGTGCCGCCGTAGCTCAGTAGGTAGAGCGTTCGGCTGTTAACCGATTGGTCACAGGTTCGAGCCCTGTCGGCGGCGTCATGGGCCCATAGCTTAGCCAGGTAGAGCGCCCGGCTCATAACCGGGCGGCCATGGGTTCGAATCCCATTGGGCCCACTTAATCGGTAATCAGAGGCTCCGGTAGTGTAGTCCGGCCAATCATTTCGGCCTTTCGAGCCGAAGACTCGGGTTCAAATCCCGGCCGGAGCATTTCTTACCTTTTATGATTATTCTTCATATTGAGCATCATTGCTGCGGGGGTGCCCGAGCTGGCCAAAGGGGACAGGCTTAGGACCTGTTGGCGTAGGCCTACCAGGGTTCGAATCCCTGCCCCCGCACTGTGATAGAATCCAAATGCCGGGGTGGGGTAGGTGGTTATCCTTCGGGACTGTGGATCCCGCGACTCGGGTTCAAATCTCGGCCCCGGCCCCATTCTCATCAATCATTTTTCTGAAAAACTCCCTCAGTGAGATTGAAAAGGAAATTCAGGCGCCTCTGTGGCCACGCTCCGATCCCCAGAGTTTATTAATCATCGATGGAAAACCAGAGTTTATTAATCATCGATGGAAAATTATTTATTATGTTATGATGAAGTTTTCAGTACCGCTTGCTGATCACATTGATAGAGTATTCCAGAACACCACGGCTGATTGTATGATACGTATTGAAAGGACCTGCGCCTCATTCAGGGCCACTGTTATCATGGAGGGCGAAGAGATAGGGATTATGGAGGGCATATACCTGACACAGTGGTTCCTTAAAACAAGGTACCACTTTACAGGAACATTCATAAGGTTCATACCCGTTAATGAGAAGTTTAACAGGTCAGGGTTAACCGTTGACATCCTTCTACATGACCAGAATGTCATGGTAAAGGATGCGCTGATTGACTGGCTCAGTGACAGTGGAAAGGGAACATTCAGGGCAAAAAGAATTGAAAGCCTAATTTAAGGTGTCCTCATGGTTAGGGATGGATCGCGCGGAGAGAGGGACCTCGTAAAGCTCCTCTGGGAAAAAAATTTTGCAGCCATGAGAGCACCGGCCTCTGGAGGCGCCACAAAAAAACCTCTTCCTGATATCATTGCAGGAAACGGAGAAATATACCTTGCAATCGAGGTCAAGATGACATCAGGTAAGCGCATATACATTGATTCAGGGAAAATAAAGGGTCTTCTGGAGTTTTCAAAGATATTCGGTGCAGAACCATATATTGGAGTAAAATTCAAGTACAGGGACTGGATTTTTCTTTCACCGGGAGACCTTGAAATGACACCATCAGAAAATTACAGGGTTGACCTCGATATTGCCCTTGCGAGAGGCCTGGATATACATGAGATAACGGGCCGTGAAAGGCAGACCCGACTCAAATGAAGGTACCGAAAACTTTAAATACTAATTCTGATATTAGTTACACTATGCCAAGGTAGCTTAGTGGCGAAGCGGTGGACTGCAGATCCATTATACGTGAGTTCAAATCTCACCCTTGGCTTCAATAATTTCTATCAAATGGGGTCATGGTGTAACCAGGCTATCATCTGGGACTCCAGTTGTCTTTGAAGAAAATGCGCGCTCTGACTACAGTATGATGACCGATTGGAGTACTGAGACAAGAGAAATCCTAGGATCTGGGTTCAAATCCCAGTGACCCCATCACCCCTTTTTCTGAGGAGCTTTTATGATACAGAAATTCGATAATATAATAGCGATTGAAGGAGCACTCTTTGATTCTAACACCTACATCATCGGGGACACTGTGGTTGATACGGGGACCGGAATGAACCCTGATAATCTCATGAGGAAGATGAAGGGGGCCGGTGTTGAGCCGGGCAGCATAAAACATATAGTGAATACACACTGCCACTTTGACCACACAGGTGGGAACAAGCTCTTTGATGCAGATATAGCAATTCACAGTTTTGATGCAGATGCATTAAGGGATGGGGACGATGCAAAAACTGTTGCCTACATGTTTTCTGCATCCATAGAACCAATGGAAGTGGCTGTTGAACTAGGGAATGGGGACTTCATAGGTGACTTTGAGGTTATCCACACCCCTGGTCACACACCAGGCTGCATATGCCTCTATGATGGCAGATCACTTATCTCAGGGGACACGGTTTTTGCTGATGGCGGATTCGGTCGGGTTGATGTTGGTGGAGACATAAATGAACTTGCAGAGTCCATCAGAAAACTTATGAAACTCGACATCGAGTACCTGTTCCCTGGTCACGGCCCATGGGTTGATAACGGTTCAAGGCATGTGGAACTGGCAGCGACCCTTCTTGGAATAGGGTAAATGGGTTGATCGAGGGTTTTCCATTTTTTCCTCTATATAAAATGGCCTTTCTCGCTCTGATTTTTTGCGTGGTCTTATTTATTACTGGACAGAAATATTCTCTGCAGACCCCACATGATACCCTGTTTTTACAGCTTGTATCATATTTCAAAAGCGAATAAACGGACCCTGCCTACATGGAATACTTAGTCCCCCTTATTCTGATCCTTCTGAATTCCTGAATTAGGCCTTCAGAGATCTGTGTGAAATGGGCTCAGTAAAAAAACATTTAAAAAAAGGACTGAAAGAGAGAGAGAGTTTATCCTGTGAATTTCTTTGTAACCTCATTCACAGCCTCTGTCTTCACAAGTACAGATATCTTGGCTCCCCTTTCCAGGACCATGTCTGGCTGGGGGATGATGAGGTCACCGTTACTGTATATGGCCACAATGATATACTTTTCAGTTGGGGATACATCCTTGACCTTTTTTCCAACAATTTTGCTGCTCTTTATCTCCATATCGAGGATCTCGGCATCCCCATGTCCAAGGACGATGAGGTCAGCCACCTTTGGCCTTGTTATCAGCTTTTCAAGGTAACCTGCAGCTGTCCTCTCTGGGCTTATAACGTGATCTATGCCCACCTTCTTGAAGGCGTCCTCGTGGTCCGGGTTGCTGACCCTTGCTATGATCTTTGGTATATTGTACTCCCTTACAAGTATACAGCTTAGGAGGTTGGCCTCATCATTTCCTGTGGCCGCAACAAAGACATCTGCATTATTTATGTTGGCTTCCTCTAGGGTTTTTATGTCTGTACCGTTACCGCAAATCACAAGGGCGTCCAGCTCGACTGCAGCATTGGCACAGAGCGTTTCATCATTTTCTATGAGAGTTACATCATTTCCATCGGATATGAGGAGATTTGCAAGTGTTAAACCAACTCTTCCTCCACCCATTATAACAACATACATATCCACACCTTTCAGACTTCAGGCAGAACGAATATAATCATTACTTTGTGTTTACTTGTGTTAAATGTCATCATTAATAAGTTTTTTCAGTGAATGATCATGAACCTATTCTCGCCGCTCAACTAACCTTAAAGGCTTCCACGAAACCGCGTATTAACACAAGCACAGGAATTATCTCGAGTCTTCCAAGCCACATGCTAATTATGAGGGCTATTTTTGGTATTAAAGGGAGATTGAAACTGGTTATTCCCATACTAAGCCCCACATTTCCCTGGGCGGAGGCCGCCTCAAAGAGGGAGTTGAGGGGGTCATATCCATAGATTACAAGAATGGACCATGTGAAAAAAAGGAGGATAAAGTAAAGGGTTATGTATGAGCCGGCTTCCCTTATCTCAGTGTCACTCACAGACTTGCATGATATCTTTCGTGGTATAACCGAACCTTCGGGCGCCAGTATCCTCATGATGTCCCAGTAGACACCCTTCAAAACGGTTATAACACGGATTATCTTCACAGCACCTGTGGTTGAACCCGCAGCCATGCCCGTGAGCATGCATATTATTAGAACTATCTTGAAGTACCCTGACCAGGCAACCATCTGGCTGGCTGAACTTATACTTGAACCGGTACAACTGAGGGCCGATATTACATGGTAGACTGATTCAAGGGGGGCCACACCACCAACGTAAACCGAAAGGACCGTGAAGAGGACTATAAAGGCAAAAGTTGCCTGTAGCTGTATATCCCTTAGAACATTTGAGAATCTCCCCTTAATGGCCTGGTAGTGCACAAGGAAACTTGTTCCACCCAGTATCATGAGAAACATGGTTACAATGTAGACTGTATCGCTACGGTAGTAGCCAATGTTGAGGTTCTTTATGGACATCCCCCCGGTTGAGAGGTTCGTGAGGGTGTTGTTGATGGCATCAAAGAGGGGCATCCCTGTCAGCCCATAGAGAACGATCCCGAGGACCGTGTAGGTGAGGTAGATCCACCAGATAGTCCTGACGGTGTTTGCTATGCTGGGTTTTATCCTCTCCTCCCTTGCCTCGGACTTGTATAAACGCGCAGCAGCTGTACCTGGCCTTATGAGGACACCTATAACAACTATAACAACTCCAAGCCCACCGATCCACTGTTCAAGGCTTCTTAAGAATAGAATTGATTTTGGGAGCGCTTCAACATTGGAGAAAACTGTGAGTCCACTGCCTGTCCAGGCGGACATGTTCTCAAAGAAGGCATTTGCAAAATCGATGTTGAGGGCTGACATCATTATAAGGCTACCTATGAATCCGGCCCAGAGCCAGGCAAGACATGCAACCATCATACCATGTTTCAGGCGTATGGCGCATTCCTCAGGGGAATATCTCTTCAGCACAGTTCCAATGCTTAATGAGATAATCGAGGGCACAATAAAACTTAAAAAATCGCTTTCACCGTAGATCAGTGCAACAATTAGGGGTAATGCAACAACAAAGCCTATCCCCTGCATTATATTGCCAAGATACTTTCCAACGGTAAAAAGGTCCCTCTTTCCAACGTATCTCATGTTACCATATAAAGAATAGGGGTGTTTCAATATAAATTTTTAGAATAATATATAAAGAGATGGTAATACTCCAATTGGGTAGCAAAAAATAAAGTTCGTTGGGTAGATATAATCTACTCCAGTCTATATAAAATTCAATCCAGTTTATTCTACAACTTCAGCGAAAGCAAACTTGCGCCTGGTTGCACTTATCCTTATTTTAACTTCGTCTCCGACACCTGCACCAGGTACAAAAATAACAAAACCTTCAACACGGGCTATTCCATCGCCATCTCTGCCGAGGTCCTCAATTTTAACTTCATACTCCTCACCAACATTGACTGGTGTGGAGTAGGTTTCCTTCCTGTAGTAGTTATCTCCAAACAATTCATCACATCCTTAAGTAGGGACGCACAAAATCATATAATTACTTCCAACCAGAAACAGTAAGAAATAATCAATGACCTCACCGCATCCCATACATAAACTTAAACATCATAGTATATAAATGTATGTAGGATCACTGTATCTTTTTGCAGGTGGTTTGTTTGATAGGACTGGTGGCTGATTCACATGATAACCTTGGTTCAATAAGGAAGGCCGTCAATTTATTCAACAGGGAATCCGTGGATCTTGTTATACATGCAGGGGATTTAATATCGCCATTCACTGCACAGGAATTTGGAAATCTTGAGATGAGATTTGAGGCCATATTTGGAAACAATGATGGTGAAAGGGATGGACTGCGTGCCGCTTACTCTGAACTCACAGAGCTATCTGAATTTAAGGAACTGGAATTTGATGGCCTGAAAATAGCTGTTATACATGGCCATAACAGGCAGATCCTTGACTGTATTGCTGGATGTGGTAGATACGACCTTGTGGTAACCGGTCACACCCATGAGAAGAGCATTGTGAGCGCAGAAACCATAACTGTCAATCCAGGTGAACTCTGCGGCTACCTTTCAGGGGAGAGTACACTGGCGCTCTTTGACACAGACAGACTTTCATGTGAATTTGTAAGGCTTTGATTTGATCTTTTACAGAGAAAGGTTTCAATCTTGTAAGGCTGTGATTTAATATCTGAGAAAGGATATTGATGGTTTAAATGAAACACAAAGGCGCAATTCTTATTGCAATAGGTTTATTGGCCCTTGTGGTCATGATATCTTTCATAGGGCCTGGAGAAATTGAGGAGGCCCTCAGGAAAGCGGACCCGCTCTATGTAATCATGGCAGTTGCCCTAGAATTTATAATTCTTGGTCTTTTCACCGTGAGGTGGGCCATTACCACGGGGGCTGTTTCAATAAACATAAAAAAAAGACACCTCTTCCCGATGCTACTAGTGGGGATGGCCATAAATAACCTCACTCCAAGTGCAAGGGGTGGAGGCGAACCTGTAAGGGCCTACATACTGGGAAAATACTCCAGGGCTTCAATGGAGGCTGCTTTTGCAACTGTCATAGCAGATAGGGGTCTTGACACATTTCCATTTATCTTCCTGGCTATACTAACCATAGTCTCAATAGTACTCTACTTTGAACTATCACCATGGATAGTTGCCGCACTTATAGTTTCGGTTATAATAATAACAGCCGCTTTCTTTGTGGCTCTCTACATATCCATTGATAGGGAGTCAGGTGAGAGGGTACTTGACTGGCTGCTTGGCATTGTAGGAAGATTCTACAGAAAGAACTATGAAAAACTTGAAAAAAGGTTAAGGAATGCTCTCAGGGAATTTCAGGGCACAATGCGGATAATGCTGGCTGATAAAAAGGTACTGCTGTATGGTATACCACTTTCGTTCCTCCTCTGGATCCTTGAGATCATAAGGGTGTACCTTATATTTGAGGCATTTGGCACAAGCATATCACTCATTGTGATAGCGGAAGTTTTCATAGTGGCAACACTCATTGGGATGATACCACTCCTTCCAGGGGGCCTTGGAGCCGTTGATGGGGTTATGATAGTATTCTATTCGGCAGCAGGGGTATCACCATCCGTCAGCGCAGCTGTAACTGTGGTTGAGAGACTCATATCCTTCTGGATGATCTCAGCGATGGGTGTGGCATCCCTGCCATACTTTGGGGCTTCCGTATCTGAGAAACTGATGGATAAGCTTTAGGAAGATCGACATAACATTCCTTGATAAATATGTGGGAAACTAATGGAGAAAGCTTTATGGCTATTGTGAAATCTGACACAACACTGGAAAAAGATTTATGGGTCATAGATCAGATTCATATATGGACAGCTGTAGTAGGTTAGGGGGATAATTCATGCTTGAGAGAGTTTTCTTAACCGATAAGTTACATGACGAAAAAATGTATGAGAACCTCGTGGAGGAGATACGCTCATCACCGGATTACCTCAATCTCCTTCTGGAATCTTCTGAACCATGGATATTACAGGACATAAATGGTTTCATACTCGATCTGAGCAATTCATTTGCTGATAAACTGGGATATGATCCTGATAATCTTAGGGGAAGGTACCTTCCAACGCTGAGGGCGATCCCCATCATTCAGAAATCCAGGCTGAGGATAATACTCGACCGGCTGGCTGAGGAACCCCGCCCATGCACTACTATCATGGAGTTCATGGACGCAGATGGCAGGAATGTGCCACTTGAACTGAGCTTCAGGCCCCTGGAACTATCAGGCCAGGTTTTTGTTCTTGTAACTGCGAGGGATGCTTCAGAAAAGCTTCATGAGGTGACTGAACTCCGAAAAGAGATAGCTGAATTGAAGAAGACAATAAATGGTCTCTACAGGCAGATAGACAAAAATCTTCAGCTTATCACAAGCATAGTTAATCTGCAGTTCCCTTATATAAAAGACGGAGATGATTATGAGCTTCTCAGAGATACTCAGAATCGTCTGAGGTCAATAAGGAAGGCCTATGAGAAGTTTATTCATGATGGATCCTTTGAGTCAATAAACTTTGCAGGCTATGCCCGGAGTATTGTTTCAGGTATTTTAAGCACATATTCGCCTGAACCGGGAAATGTGAGACTTGAGATGTACTTTGAGGATGCTGAAATGGACCTTGAGCTGGCAGTGCCCCTTGGAATGATACTCTCGGAGTTATTATCCAACAGCTTCAGACATGCCTTCGCCGAGGGACAGGATGGAAAGATACGGGCTGTTTTCAGGAATAAGGATGACCACTACATTCTTGAGGTCAGGGACAATGGCCGTGGCTTCCCTGAGGACGTGGACTTTGAGAATGCAGATTCACTGGGTCTGCAACTTGTAAGGAGTTTGCTGAATCAGATAGAGGCAAAGGTGGATTACAGGCTCTCACCTGGAACATGTTTCAGGATAAAGGTACTGAAGCCAGCTGACGGTGAATGAAGCACATCCTAATTAAACCTCCATAGGATAATTCTGCAATTTCTTTAGTTGATTAGGTTGCTGATTGGTAAGCCTTCTCATCAAAGCCACTTTTAATTCTGTAAAATATCCCGTAGATTCATTTAAGGTGGTGTTTTAGTACTTTTAATTCTGTAAAATATCCCGTAGATTCATTTAAGGTGGTGTTTTAGTACTTTTAATTCTGTAAAATATCCCGTAGATTCATTTAAAGTGCCCTTGGAGGGCTGGGAGGATAACTGATTCTGGAAGGGCCTTAATACTTAAACAAAATTAGAAAAATATATTAGCAGTTCTTCCACTAAATCAACTAGGTGATAATTATGGAGATAAATGGTGTTGAAATAGAGGATACATTTGCGGAGGCCTTCGGCATAAAGGTTTCAAGGGTTCTTGTAACCGCAGCAACAAAAAAACTTGCAAAGATAGCTGCAACCGAGGCAACAGGTTACGGTACGTCTGTTATAGGGTGCCCTGCAGAGGCAGGTATAGACTGCTACGTTCCACCAGAGGAGACCCCTGATGGAAGACCTGGATACATAATAATGATCTGCAACCCATCAAAGAAAAACCTGGACCATGAACTCCTTGAAAGAATAGGGATGGGTATACTTACAGCACCAACAACCGCAGTATTCGATGCTCTTGATGACGAGGACGAAAAACTCAATGTGGGATTCAAACTCAAGTTCTTCGGTGATGGCTACGAGAAGGAACTTGAAATTGATGGAAGGAAAATCCACTCAATCCCGATAATGTCTGGGGACTTCCTCATTGAAAGTGAATTCGGAATAAAGGATGGGGTTGCAGGTGGAAACTTCTTCATTCTGGGTGACAGTCAGGCATCAGCCCTTCTGGCGGCCCAGGCAGCAGTGGATGCGATAGCTGCAGTTGAAGGCACCATAACACCATTCCCTGGTGGTGTTGTGGCTTCAGGTTCAAAGGTCGGGTCAAACAAGTACAAGTTCCTCAACGCCTCAACCAATGAGAAGATGTGCGTCACCCTCAAAGATGAGGTTGAGGGCAGCGAGATACCTGAAAACGTTAACGGGGTATATGAGATAGTTATAGACGGTGTCAACGAAGATGCTGTAAGGGAGGCGATGAAGGAAGGTATAAAGGCTGCATGTACCGTTCCAGGCATAATTAAGATAAGTGCAGGGAACTACGGTGGCAACCTGGGGGCATACCAGATAAAACTCCACGATCTCTTCTGAATATTCCATTTTTCTTTTTCTATTTTTAGGAAATTTTTATTCTATGCAGAACTTCTCCATCATTTCACTTTCAACTATATCCCATATCTCATCTTCAGAGAGGTTAACACCAAGGAGCACACCCCTCTTTTCAAGGTCCCTCTCAATCTTCTTTATAACCTTAACGTCACTTGCAGCGACGGTGTGTGAGTGTATATTCCTTGATATGCTGTACAAGGCCTTCAGGGATCTTCTGGCGTCTGGCTTTTCAAGTTCCTCTAGGCACCTTTGGAGGTCATCCATGTTCCTTATGTTGAGGTTTCTTGTCACCACCTGCCTAACCCCTGGAAGGTAATGCTTTGAGTCAAGAATTCGACCGCCCCTCCTTATAATTATCTCCTTGTCATCCATGTTACCCAGGTCGTGTTTGAGGAGCATCTCCACAACCCTCCCTGATTCCTGTATTATGGATTTGATTTCAGCAAGGTCCAGATTGACTCCTATGAGGAAACCCTCCTTTCTGAGCTCCTCCTCCACCCTCTCGAGGCTCTTTGCATCTGGTCCTGATATCCTGTGTGTATGTATACCCCCACCTGAGAGGGTGTAGAGTCTGTCAAGGGATTCCAGTTTACGGGAGTCACTTCTGAGGGTCTTTATGAAACGGTCGACGTCCTCCATTGAGTCAACACCCACGTTTCTTCTGAGGGGCTCTGAGAAACCTGGAAGGTAGTACTCTATGTCCTCGATTGTACAGCCATTCTTTATTATGATCTCTGCTTCTCTTCTTATGTCATCCACTCCATGGTTTTCAACAATGCTCATTTCAGGCTTAATTATTACCTCAACAAGCCTTCCATGCTTCCTTGCAACCTCCTTTATCTCATTGTCATCGAGGTTAACCCCAAGAAGTATACCCTCCTCTCTGAGTTCATCTATGACCTTATCTATACTTTCCCGGTCTGGCCCGGATATCCAGTGGGAGTGTATTCCGCTCACAGACTCATAGATTCTTGTAAGGGAGCTTTTTCTGGCCGGGTCCCCCTCAAGAGCATTTAAAAACCTTTCAAGTTCTTTCCTCTCAGATACCCCGATCTTCCTCACCAAGGGCTCCTTGAACTCAGGGAGGTGATACTCTATATCCTCCAGTGTGCAGCCATACTTGAGTATTATCTCTGCCTCTTTTCCAATATCCTCAACATCATGCTTGACTGTTATCTTCACCATGGTGGGTTCCATGGCTGCAAAGTAGATGTCCTCACCCCCGCTGATTTCAGGGGAGATCACACGGTTGGCCCCTGCACGGTAGAGTCTCTTTATGTTTTCCTTTTTACTGGATCTTGCCACGATCCATATGTCTGGATTCAGCTCCCTGCAGGTGAGGGTTATGAAGAGGTTGTCAACATCATCTCCGGTTGTTATTATAACCCCACGGGCCCTCTTTATCCCGGCCGCCCTGAGTGTATCCTCATCTGTCGCGCTTTCAGGTATTGCAAGTACTTTGGGGTCTTCCCACAGTTCCTTCTCTACTATTTCTCGGTCTTTCTCAATTATTATGGTCTTCAGATTCCTTTTCAGGAGTTCCTTAAAAACGGCGGATCCAACACGGCCAAAACCACAGAGAATGAAGTGGTTGTTCATTGACTGCATTAATCTCCGTATCCGGGCACCTGATATGGTCTCCTGCAGTGTCATAGTGATCACCGAAACGGTTAAGCTTAAAACATAGGCTATGAGTCCCACACCACCGAGGGCAAGGGTAACAGAGAATATCTTCTGGGATACAGTGACAGGTGTTATGTCCCCGTAACCCACAGTGGCGATGGTGATCACTGTAAAGTAGATGGCATTGTAGAGGTCAAGCCCCATTATGTACATTGAGCCAACTATACCATATATTACGAGGGCCGCCAGAGCTGCAAGAGCATAGTATATGACTGATAGGGGAACATATGGGATATTCTCCACCAGATTTCTTTGGGGTGGCATGGGAAACCTCCCGTTGATATGTTAATATCTGTCAGTCAATAATATAAATTCAGAGCATCTGGAGAGGGGCTCTGGAATTAACCCTCAAATTTTTAAGGATGGTGAAACAGTCATGAAGCCGATTGACATGGCGACAGCTGATATTAATGCGGAGTATCTTGGTATTCCAAGGCTTTCCCTTATGGAGAATGCTGGAAGGGCAGTTGCAGAGGAGATAGGAAACTATGCGGATGAAGGAAGGGTCGTATTATTTTGCGGATCGGGAGGAAATGGTGGTGATGGGTTTGTTGCTGCACGGCATCTCCTTAACATGGGTTTTCAGGTTGAGGTTCTCCTACTCACACACCCCGAAAGGATAGGGTCAGAGGAGGCACGGCGTAACTGGGATGTTCTCATGGCCATGCAGCCGGAGCCAGGCATACTCGGTGTAAGGACAGTCAGTGATTCATCTGAGCTTTTTCCTGTGGATGCAGATGTGGTTGTTGATGCAGTACTTGGCACGGGTGTCAGGGGGGTTATAAGGGAACCATCAAGGTCAGCCATTGAGCTCATAAACCGTTCAGACGCATTTAAGGTTTCTGTGGATATACCAAGCGGACTCAGCCCAGAGACTGGTACCGTGGATGATGTTGCTGTATCTGCAGACCTTACGGTGACCTTTCACAGGATGAAGGATGGACTTGAAAAGGCGGACCCTGCCATCACAGGGGAAATCGTGGTGAGGGACATAGGGATACCACGGGCAGCCGAAGTATTTGTGGGTCCAGGGGATCTCCTAAGGATACCCTCAAGGAGCCCTGAGAGTCATAAGGGGGAAAACGGGAGAGTCCTGGTTATCGGCGGAAGCCATCACTACTCAGGGGCCCCTGCACTCGCAGCCATCTCCGCACTGAGGGCAGGTGCAGACGTTGTAACCGTTGCAGCACCGGGCAGCGCAGCCAGCGCCATCAAATCCGTTTCACCTGATCTAATAGTCAGAAAACTTGAGGGTAAATATATAGGGCCAGGGTCCCTGGGCGAGCTTCTGGAACTTGCAGAAAACGCTGATTCGGTTCTTGTGGGCTGTGGGGCTGGTAGACACCAATCAACATCAGAAACTTTCAGAGAACTTATTGGAGCACTCCAGGAGATGGGAAAACCCCTCGTACTCGATGCCGATGCACTCAGGCTGATTGATTACTCCCAGGTCACTGAATACAGGGATCTAACTGTAACTCCGCATATGGGTGAATTCAGGGAGTTCTTTAAACTCAGATCCGATGTATACGCTGATTTCAATGAACAGGTGGCTGCCTTCAGCTCGATTTCAGCCAGGATAAGTGGAACAGTCCTTCTGAAGGGTCCCGTCGACATGATATTCCAGGGTGACAGATTCCGGCTTAACAGGAGTGGCTGTCCGGGAATGACCGTTGGTGGTACAGGGGATTGCCTTGCCGGTTTAACTGCAGGTCTGCGTGCAATGGGGCTTTCAGCATTTGATTCCGCCTCACTTGCAGCATTCATAAATGGCAAGGCAGGGGAACTTGCAATGGAGAAATTTGGAACAGGATTTTTAGCATCAGATGTCCATAATTTTATTCCAGAGGCAATGGATATGCGTACCTATGGTTTCTGAGCCATCAAAAAAGTAATAGTTGAATTATAGATTATGGGGGGCTTACAGGACCTCTTTGCAATATGGCGTCAGAAATAATCAATTGAATATAGGGGAATCCTCATACCAGCCCAAGGATGTTTCCAATGAGGAGTATCCCCACTCCTGTCACCCCACCAAAACCAGCCACGAGGAGTGTAAGGGGGTTGATGGGGATGTTTACGAATGGCAGTATATTAACACCAAGAAGAAGAAGGATACCAAGCACTATGTTTCCTGCCAGTGCCAGTATCTTCTTCCCAACACCAAAAAGTATTCTGAGGGACGCAAGACCCCCTGCAATTATGAATGTGGCAACCACAATGAGAACAAGGAATGAGAACCCTTCCATCAGTTCTCCTTCCTGCACACCCTGTTGTATATCCCGGCCTGGAGGGCGTAGTTCTTGACCATTCCGGCCATCTCCCTCTGGTCGAGGGTCTTGTCCTCAAATGATACTATTTCCTCACTGTAGAGGCTGTAGGGTGACTTTCTGCCTATGACCCGCATACTGCCCCGGTGTAGTTTGACCCTCACCATTCCGGTTACACGCCTCTGCATGTGATTTATTGCCATGTCAAGGTCCTCACGGAGGGGGTCATGCCAGAGTCCCCTGTAGACGAGTTCAGCGTAGGTGTTGCTAATTATATCTGCAAATCGGAGCTCGCTCCTTGTAAGTGTCAGCTGCTCAAGGGCCCGGTGGGCCTCCAGGAGGAGGAAGGCTGCGGGTGTTTCATAGACCTCCCGGCTCTTCATGCCTATAATACGGTCCTCCATTATGTCAACCCTTCCAATCCCGTGTTTACCGGCGATTTCATTTGCAAGGCCTATGAGTTCAAGGGGCTTCATCTCATCACCATTCATTGCAACGGGAACCCCGCTCCTGAATTCGATCTCAACCACCTCTGGTTCTTCAGGGGTTTTATCGATGGGCCTTGTCCACTGGAATGCGTCCTCAGGTGGCTCCACCATGGGGTCCTCCAGGATGTCGCCCTCTATTGCACGCCCCCAGAGGTTTTCATCTATACTGTAGAGTTTATCGGAGGGCAGGGGTATGCCGCAGGATCTTGCGTATTCCATTTCCTCTGTCCTTGTGAGGTTCAGGTCCCTTATGGGTGCGATGACCTCAAGGTCTGTCCTTGACCTTATAACAGCCTCAAAACGGAACTGGTCGTTCCCCTTACCTGTGCATCCATGGGCTATTGCAGATGCACCCTCGGATTCGGCCACCTCAACTATCTTTTCTGCTATGAGGGGCCTTGCAAGGGCCGTGCTGAGGGGGTAGCCCTCGTATACCGCATTTGCCTTTATTGCGGGGAATATGTAGTTCTCTGCAAACTCTTCCCTTGCATCAACTGTGTAGTGCTTATAGTTTCCGAGTTCCTCTGCAACCCTCGCCGGTCTTTCAACCTCCTCCCGCGGCTGACCAACATCCACGCAGGCCGTTATGACTTCCATACCATATTTTTCCTCAAGGAGCTTGATACATACAGATGTGTCAAGACCTCCACTGAAAGCAAGAACCACCTTATCCATAACAATCACCTTATAAGAATCAAATACCCATGTTTTTATTACTAGCATTATAGATATAATGGCTAGGTGTTATTAAGTCTGTCCCCATAGCTGGAGACCCATGCTATCACCAATTCGGCGAACTGTGGGATTTACATTGTACATATGGGAACCTATGATAATCACTTAAGCTTATGGTTCTGTGCGTGGTGACCTTGATGTTTGTGAGGGAGGACTCGATTAAAATTTCAACTGTACATGAGGGTTCGGGAGGTGATGTTACTCTCAATGATGCTCTACGGCCACATTTAAGCTCAGAACTTTCCCTTGAACTGGCAGAGCACTCCCGAAAGGGTACAGTGATGCTCACCCTTGGAGGCGGGAGGCCAGTGGTGATGATAGTGGCAGGGGTTCATGGCAATGAGATACCCCCACAGGTAGCGGCTTTAAGGCTTTCAGAACAGCTCTTATCCATGGATATAAGTGGGACCGTTCATTTGATACCATTTGCCGCCCCATGGGCAACGATGAAGAACAGCAGGTGGTTCATGGGACATGATCTGAACCGCTCAGCCAGCATTGAGGGGTCTGTAACAAATTCCATATTCAGGAGGGCATGTGAGCTGGGGTTGGATGCCCTCGCAGATTTCCACTCCACGGCACCTGGAAGCAAACCAGGTGTTGAGGGTGTTTTCTGTTCAGAGGAACCTGAACACGAGAGCCTGGAGATAGCCCGTTACATAACTTCAAGGACTTCATCAAAACTTCTATGCTATGAGAGGGCGTCTTCCC
The DNA here is from genome assembly GCF_030055435.1 of Methanothermobacter sp. Classification (NCBI taxonomy): domain Archaea; kingdom Methanobacteriati; phylum Methanobacteriota; class Methanobacteria; order Methanobacteriales; family Methanobacteriaceae; genus Methanothermobacter; species Methanothermobacter sp. The sequence goes on along the minus strand of NZ_JASFYG010000004.1, from coordinate 114,632 downwards.
ATTACAGGGGGGCCCTTGAGGATGAATGCAATCTTGCAGGCATCCCAGCTGTAACCTGTGAGGTTTTATCTGAGAATGGAGTTGTCAGGGAGGGCAGTGAGGGGAGGTCGCTCCTTCAGATGAGGGTTTTCCTCAAGTACATGGGTATTCTATCATGATGAGGTGTTGGGATGTGTTCCTTCAGTAGAGCGGGGTGGGTCAGTGTCCTCATATAAGAAGCATGCCGTCTTTTCAATCATAATGGCGTCCCCGATTTTCCAGGCGGTTTTTCCGGTTGCACTGGCGCTTCTGGGGGCCATGATTCCTGATATGGATCATGAGGTTAAATCAGAGAACGTTTCAACTGTGTTTCTTTTTGGACTTGTAATATTCCTTGTATTTTATATCCTGGGTCTTCCCTACCTTGCGGGGATTGCCCTCATGGATCTTGCCCTCATATTCTACCTTTCAAGGCACAGGGGATTCACGCATTCAATTCTGGGGGCCTTCATAATCTCTTCCTGCCTGACGGTATTTGTTCTATCAATGTTCTTCCTTCTCACGTCACTGGGCCTCGATAGGAAGGCATCAATCATGGTGATACTCACGGTTCTGGGTTTCATGTTCCTTAACAGGGTGATGATCTTACCATTCGTACTTCTGACTCTTCTTGGGGTTTTCCTCACCGATTTCCCTAAAATGGATCTCTACACAATAATGGGACCCCTCCTCATCGGCTTCATCAGCCATGATGTCCTTGATTCCCTCACACCATCAGGGGTCAGGTTCATGAGGCCCTTCTCGGGGAGAACCTTCAGAAAGGGCTTTGGGATCATTATGCTGATTTTCTGGGCCCTTGTGGTACTCTACGTGCTTTTGGTGCTGTAATCAACGACTATCACATTTTTATTACGATTTATATAGAAAACTTTATATTATCATAAATAATCATGTTAATTAGAACTGGTACTAAATGAGAAGGGAGCTATAAAATGTTTATCACAAGGATTCTGTACGGTATCGCCTACTTCCTGGTCCTGATATATGAGATACTTAAGGCAACAGCTGACGTGGCAGTAAGAACACTGAATGGAAACATTGAGCCCGTAATAGTGGAAATAGAGACTGAACTCACAAGGCCGGTGTCCCAGACGATACTTGCAAACAGCATAACCCTCACACCAGGAACACTTTCGATTGACCTTGATTCTGAAAACAGAATCCTGAAGGTCGCTGCAATATATCCCCGCAGCAGGGAGGACATAATACCATTTGAGCCCTACATAAGGGGGATGCTTGAATAGGGGGTTTTTAATGGATCTGCTGATGATATCAGAATATATTCTCCTGGCTTCACTGGCAGTGTTCTCCATTGCAGCGGTGAGGATCGCAACAAGAAAAAGCATAGGGATGGGCCTTGTTGGCATATCCGCGCTCAGCCTGGCCATCGCAACGATACTCATACTCATAAACAGGATGTATGGGGTTGGCTTTTGCCGTGATATAGCCTACGCCATTGTTCTTCTGGGGCCAGTTGGTACCATAGCATTTGCGAGGGTTCTGAGGGGTTGATAGAAGTGTACATCATGATTTTAAGGTCCGCTATCCTGATCATTTCATCCATACTTGTGATACTGGCAGCCATAGGTATACTCAGATTCAGGGACGATATAGAGAGGGTCCTGTATGCAAGGATTCACGTCCTTGGTATTGCGGATGTTGCATGCATACTGGCACTCCTTGCCCTTGGAGAACCACTCCTGGCCGCAACATACTTTATACTGGCACCCTTCGTCTCACATGCAATAGCAAACGCCCACTATTATGGTGAGGGGGATTAGATGATCGAATACGTGATAATGATCATAGCAATACTTGGAGCGGTGCTTGCACTGGTCCAGAGGGACCTCCTGAAGGCAGCCATACTCACAGGGGTCCCCGGGGCTGCGATAGCCGCCCTTTACCAGCTGCTACTGGCACCTGATGTGGCACTGACACAGGCGATAGTTGGATCTGCAATTATACCTGTCTTCTTTGCACTTGCTGCTTACAGGACAATGAGAATGGAGGAAGAATGATGATCTCTCTACAGCTGGCATCCCTACTGACCGCGGGAAGTCTCATGGTCATAGGCGCTGTGGCCGTGATATTCATAGACAACCTCATAAAGAAGGTCATAGCCCTTTCATTCATAGCCGACGGCGTTAACCTCTTCCTTGTGACGCTGGGCTACAGGCCTGGGGGTGTGGTCTACATTTACATTCCAGGAATGTCAGGGACGTGGTTTGCACAGAATGCATCCTACCCGCTGCCATTTGCACTTGTACTCACAAGCATAGTTATAGGGGCCAGTACCCTTGCTGTGATGCTCGGCATAATAATAATCCTTTACCATAAACACGGCACCATAAGCGCGTCCAAGGTGCTGGAAGAGTGAAAAATCAGTAGTTTAACAGGTGAGAAATTATGAATCCACTTATACCGGTCATGGTGGTTTTACCGATTCTGTGCGCACTTCTACTTAACCTCCTTCATGGAAGGGACAGAACCGTGAAGGCACTGGCTGTTGCAGTGGCAATCGTGCTTCCACTCATACCCCTCCTTGCAGGATACGGTGCACATTACTTTGGGGGCTACGCCCCGCTATCAGAGAATCCTGCCATTGCATCTGGGCTGCCCGAGTCCGTAAAGTCATCGTACCTCTACTCATTCCACCCCGGGATAACATACCTCTTTGGAAGTGCCCAGAGGATATTCCTGCTCATACTATCAATCGTGGCGTTCCTGGCGGTTTTAACATCCCTCAATGAGGTCAGGAAACCTTCAGGCGTCTACGCATTCCTCATGTTCATGGGGACAGCAGCTGTTACAGCCATAGTCCTCACAGATGACATATTCAACCTCTATGTCTTCTTTGAGATAGCGGCGCTTGCACAGGTTGGTGTGATACTCTGCTCAGGTGTGGAGCGCAGCTATGAAACCGCACTCAAATACATGATGATAGGTGGAGTGGCAGCCCCAATGCTCCTCCTGGGGGTGGCAATACTCCTTGCACTGACAGGTAACGTTAACATATCAGATATAGTGTTTTCAATGAGAAATGGCCTTGTTAACCCTGGCAGCCCCCTGTTCCTGCTTGCATCATCACTCATACTCTTCGGGTGGCTCTATGGAACAGGGCTCCCACCATTCCACACCATCAAATCAGCGGTCTACAGCAGGGCCCTCCCCCATGGGGCGGCACTTCTTCAGGCCTTCTCTGTCTTCACCTTCACAGCCCTCGCACTGGTCATACTGAGGATGTTCTACCATATGCCTCTTGTGAGGTGGGCCATGGTGTTCTTCTCACTGGCAGGGATGGTTCTTGGTATAAGCATGGCACTCATGCAGACGGATCTAAGGAGAATGATAGGTTTCCTTGCGGTGGGTGAACTCGGGTACATTGGAATAGGCCTTGGCCTTGGAACCGCAGCCAGCATATCGGCGGGTCTCTTTCAAGCTGTCAACGAGGCCCTCATAACAGCATGCATATTCCTGGGCTTCGGAACAATCTTTTACATGACTGGAAGATCCGACCCTGAAAGGATAGGGGGCCTCATAGCATATAAACCCGGCCTCGCAGGTCTCGTGATGCTTTCAGGATTCATAATGGCGGGTGTACCACCATTCAATGTATTCCAGAGCAAACTGATGCTCATACAGGCATCCATCCAGGCAGGGTTCCCTGAGCTGGGTGTTGTGATGATACTCCTCAGCATAGTCACATTCATGACCTTCCTCAGGGCATTCTATTCGGTTTACCTCAGACCCGAACCTGAGGGAATGGAACTGGAATCAGAATCGGTCCCCAGATCAACGGTATTCTCACTTGTGGTGCTGATCCTCATATGCACGGCACTGGGACTGGCGCCCTGGATTGCAACATCCCAGTTCACATCACTGATACAGGGTCTTATAATATGAGAGGGGATGAGATGAGCTTCTATGATACTGTAATAGACAGGATAAGGGAATTAACAGAGAAAGATGGCGAGAAGGGAGTAAGCAACATTTCTGCCTCAGCAGCACTCACAGCAGAGATAACCGTAACTGCAGCTGTCCTGATAGCTGCGGTGATGCTGAGGAAGATAAATTTCATCCTCATGGTGTTCATGGTTCTCCTGCTGGCAGTGTTCCTACTGACCTCGTTCCCGCTCTCTGTGAGACTCAGAAGGGAACAGGGGGATGAGTTCAGCAGGATGATATTCTATGCGCTCATGACACTTGGAATACTGGTTTCAATATTCTACTGGGGTGGTTCAGGTGTCTGAATCCATCAGGGGGCTCATGGCAACGGTGGCCCTAGGCCTCTTCGGGGTAACACTCTTCGATGCCATCATTGACCTTAGCAAGGTGATAAACCCAGGGATAAGCATCATCTACAATTACCTCGGAACAAAGATAGCCCCAAACATGGTGACGGTTGTCGTGTTTGACTGGAGGGCCTACGATACACTTGGAGAGGCCCTTATACTTGTCACGGCTGTGCTTGTAACCCTTCTGGTATTTGGAAGGGGTAAGGTCCAGATGGGGAGAGATGATGGAGGGAAAGAGAGATGAGTACAATACTTAAGATATTCGCATTCCCTGCAGCAATATTCATAATGTGCCTGGGGATCCTGACGGTGCTCGGGGGCCACATCACACCTGGAGGGGGCTTTCAGGGGGGCGCGATGGTTGCAGCGGGGTTCATATTCTGTGCAGTCGTATACGGAATCGAAAAGAGCCCCTTCCAGTTTTCACATGAATTCATGTCTGCAATGGAAAGCATAGGGGCACTTGGATACGTCGCACTGGGACTCTGCGGCCTGTTATTCTCAGGTTTCTTCCTTTACAACCTGGGAGTTGACCTTTATGGCATATCACAGAGTGTTAGCGGCTTCTTCAACTACCCTGACCCGACGCATGCAGGTATAATACCCTACCTAAACATAGTTGTGGGTCTCAAGGTCCTCGTGGGGCTCAGTGCAATCGTAATAACCTTCATGGAGTTCAGGGGTGAAGAGGTCACAGAATAGTGGGGAATCAGGAATGTTTGCAGGTCCAATAATCTTCGGGTTTCTACTTGGATTCATACTTGGAAGCAGAATAAGGGATGATGAGTTTCCCGCATCCACCTACATCGCGCTGCTACTGGTCCTCATCCTCGTGGCATGGAACATCGGTCCATTCCCGTACTACACGGATATCCCCATCGCCACAGGGTTTGCGACTGCAGCAGCAGGTATAGTTGTGGGCAAACTCTTACTTGGGCGCTGATAATATCATGGGGTTAGTATCATGTTCATATCAACAGGAAAATGTGAGGGACTTGGAGAATGCATCAGGGCATGCCCGACTGAAGCAATAAGGATGATTGATGGGAGGCCCTTCAGCTGCATAACCTGCGGTGCATGCATGGAGGCCTGTCCAAACAAGGCAATACGCAGGAACAGGTACGGGGGATACGTGGTTGACAGGGCAAAGTGCAACGCCTGTGGTGTCTGTGAGATGACATGCCCCGTAAACAGCATAAGGATAGAGGATGGTGTCGTTAAGGGCATATGTGCAAGGTGTGGCCGATGTGCGGATAAATGCCCGCTGGGTGCCAGGGTGGATGCATTTGACCTCATAGAGGACAGACAGCTCCGCTTCCTGGAATCACTAAACCTGGCAGTGAAACCACCGGTGAGGAGAACACCACAGAGCCATGAAGCCACCCGGATAAATGTGATCACCGACCCTGATAAATGCACCCTCTGCAGGAGATGCCAGTACTACTGTCCAACAGGCGCGATAATAATTGATACAGATGAGGGAGTATGCACAGAGTGCCGTGTCTGCGAGGACGTCTGTCCCGTGGGGGCGATAGAGGACCTTGAGATAGACCCTGAGAAGTGCACACTCTGCCTCAAATGCCTCAGGGAATGCCCGAGCAGAGCAATATACGTGGATGACTTTGAGGTAAAGATAAGGAGGCCAGAAACAGAGCGTGAGGGCAGCATAGTATCCTGCCTCAACTGCGGGTTATGTGCAGGGGCCTGTGAGAGGGGAGCACTCAAAATGGTTGACGGCAAACTGAGATACGACCCATCACTCTGCAGGGACTGCGATGAAACCCCCTGCATAGACGCATGTCCCGTTGGAACCCTGAGGATGGTTGAAGGGGAACTGAGGGGCTACTGCGTATCCTGTGGCCGCTGCGTTAAGGCGTGTGATGTGAGCAGGGCCCGAGACTTCAGGACGGTGAGATGGGACGGCTCGGTTTCAGAGGACTGCATATCCTGTGGTGTATGCTCAGAGATATGCCCTGTTGATGCCATAACCCTTAAGAGGGGCTCCATAGAGGTGGACACCGATAAATGCATACTCTGTGAGAAATGCGGAATCCACTGCCCTGCAGATGCCATACCAAAAACTACCATGAAGAAGAGAAGGATAACAGGTGGCTTCACACTCATAGACCCGCGCCTGTGCATTGGATGCGGCCTCTGCCTGGATATATGTCCTGAGGATGCAATATCAAGGGATGAAAGCGGACTAATGATCGTGGATGAGGATAAATGCATACACTGCGGTGCATGTTCAAACATATGCCCTGCAAGGGCGGTTCTCTTTGAGAGGGAGTTCGGTTTATCAGATTAAGGGATGGTGGCTCAGGTGAAGAACATATTAAGGATAATGCTGGAGGGTTCCTACACAAACCTCAAGAGGATACTCTTTGCAGCAGACCGGGTAACTGACATGGAACTGAGAAAAAGAATCCTCGAGGGCACAGTGGAACCGGAACCAAAGGTCGCGGAGGTATCATGCATAGGATGCGCTGGATGCTCAAATGCATGCCCAACAGGGGCCATCGAGATGAAGGACCTGGATGAACCTGTTGAAATCATAGAGGGCCTCATAAAGAGACAGATACCGGTCCTCAACAGTGAGAAGTGTGTTCACTGCTATTACTGCCATGACTTCTGCCCCCTCTACGCACTCTTCGGGGAACCAGGGACCATCCACCCCAATGATGTGGGGGAGGTGGAATTTGACGCCGGAGCCGTACTTCAGAAGCCCGTTAAGATAAGTGAGGACAAACTGAAGTTCATATCACAGTTCCTGGCGGATAAAAGCGTTATAAAGAGGACCGATACCCTTGCAGAGGCTGCAAGGAAGATGTAGGTGATGGATTATGGGTCTCAAATCATTTTCAAGGGCAAGAGCTGTACATGCAATGCTCGTATACACCGGGGGATGCAACGGCTGCGACATAGAGATAGTGAACGCAGTTCTCTCACCGAAATATGACGCCGAACAGTACAAGATCTTCCTGACATGGAACCCTAGGGAGGCCGATGTACTCATAGTAACCGGTCCGGTCACAAAACAGAACGAGGGGCCACTTAGGGAGATATACAATGCAATACCAGAACCCAAGGCTGTTATAGCTGCAGGGGCATGCGCTCTGATGGGCGGGGTCTACAAGAATATACATGGGGACATCCCCTCAGAGGAAATCTGCGGCCCAGTGGATAAGATCATACCTGTGGATGCAAAGGTCCCTGGATGCGCGGTAAGACCTGAAGATGTCCTTGCAGGGGCAGTCGCAGCACTGCCAAAACTTCTGGAGGCAGATTGATAATTCAGGGTGCTTACAATGGATGGGAAAAGGGAGATAATTGAGACAGAAATAACAATGGGTACCGTGCACTCGGCAGCCATAGAACCCTACCGTGTGAGGCTGTTCGTTGAGGACGAAATAGTCAGAGACGCCGAGATAACCGTAGGGGTCAACCACCGGGGAATTGAAAGGATAATGGAGGGTCTCCCTGTGGAGAAGGCCAACAGCCTGACAGAGAAGGTATGCGGGATCTGCTCAGGCGTCCACCTCTGGAATTCAGTCCTGGTGGCTGAAAAGGGCCTCGGAGTGGAGATACCCGAAAGGGCCTCATACATAAGGATAATAGTTGGGGAACTTGAAAGACTCCACAGCCACCTCCTCTACCTGGCCCATGGAAATGAGGTCCTTGGGCATGAAACATTCTCCATGAGACTATTCTACATAAGGGAGACCGTTATGGAACTTCTGAGGCTCATAGGAGGTAACAGGGTACAGTACGGCGTACCCATCATTGGGGGTATAAGACCGAGGGCAGACCTTGACGAGATGAAAATCCAGAGGATAAGTGAGGGAATGGACTTCATAGAGGAGAAGGTTGAGGCCTTTGCAGAGAGGTTCACCTCCGATCCAATGGTGATGTCCCGTATCACAGGGGTCTGCCCCATAAGCAGGAAGGATGCCCTTAGATTACATGTAACAGGCCCAACACTCAGGGCAACTGGTGTTGAATTCGACCTGAGGACTGAAATGCCATGCTACGAGCCATTTGAATTTGATATCATAACCCAGGATGGTGGGGATGTCAGGGCAAACCTCCTCATGAGGGTCCTCGAGATATTTGAATCCATAAAGATAATAAGACAGGCCCTCAGGGACCTCCCGGATGGAAGGGTTGTTGACAGGAACTGGGAGATGCAGGATACAGGGATAGTGAAGAGCTACGTTGAGGCCCCAAGGGGAAGACTCTACCACTCCTATGCAATAGAGGATGGAAGGGTGAGGGGCTCAATAATAAGGACACCCTCAATGTCAAACATTGGTGCCATGCAGTATGCCTGCATAGGCCACCACATCACCGATGCACAGCTCGGGATAGTGCAGTGCGACCCCTGCTTCACATGCACAGACAGGGCAATTGAAATAATAGACCTCAATGCTGAAAGGTGATCAAAGTGGACGCATCATATTCAATCATATCTGTCACTGGAACAGTCCTGCTCGGATTGATTGTAAGCCTCTGGCTGCCGGGGATTGAGAGGAAATTTGTCCATGCAAGGATACAGCAGCGCATAGGCCCCCCTGTTTCAAGCCCGGGGCTCATGGCTGTACTCAAATTCTTCTACAAAAAGACAATTGAGCCATGCTCACCCCTCCCACGCCTCTACAACTCACTCCCCATTATAGGGTTCATATCAGCACTCCTCATACTTCTCTTCCTCATACCCCCCATGTACACCTTCGGGGCCCTCGCAAGTCTGGTCGCAGTTGTGGGATTCCTAAAGATAGAGGAGGTGATCTACGTCTTCATGGGTTCACTCTCAAGGTCAGTCATGTCCCTGAGGATGCCATTCCCTGACCTTGCAAAGGGGGCCAAACACCCCAATGTCCAGAGGTACTTCCTTGAGGATCTAAGTGCAATGAGGGCTTTCAGGCTGATTGCATTCGGTTCATTCCCCATATACATCGCACTATTCGTGCCGGCGGTTATGGCTGGAAGCATATCCATCGGGGACATCGTGGCATACCAGGCAGCCAATGGCCCGGTACTCTTCACCCTTGCAGGGGTTATAGGTACCGTGGCATTCTTCATCGGCTACATGATACTCCTCAACGAGTACCCCTTCGCCATACTCAAAACCAAGGCCGATGTTATAGAGGGGCCATACATGGAGTACGCTTCAAAGTACAGGGCATTCGTTTACATAACCCGGGGATTCCTCATGTTCACACTGGGATGTTTATTCTCTGTACTTTTCATCGGGGTACCCCCAAACATACTCAGCTTGGGCATACTCGTCAACCTGGCAGCTGCAGCTATATTTCCCGTAATCATGGCAGTCTTCAGTGCATTTGCACCGGTATTCACTTTCAAGCAGTTCTACCCGGTAACAGCAGCGGCATCGGTGATAGGGGTCCTGGCACTGGTGGTGGCATTTGTATGAAGGTGATAGAATGAAGATGGTTATAAGGCCGCATCACATGATAAGCCTTGGCGGATACATAGTGGAACTGGAGTTCCCCTACAGGAACCTCATAGTCGTGAATCCAACCGACGAGCACATCAAGATAGAGGTCCCTGTGTTTGATGAGGACTGGATAGAGGAACACAGGGAACTGGGCCTCAGAATAATACCAGTAAGGGATGAGGATAACTATCTGAGCCTCTGGAGGAGAGAGAAGGCCCTCCTGGAGGCCTCAGATTAAATTTTTCGTGGTTTAAATGAGTTCAGCGGCTCTCAGTATAAAGACGGTTGAGAGGCCAGGAGTTCTCAGTGAGATAACCGGCATGATAGCCTCAAGGAACATAAACATCACCTACGCCCACCTCTACGTTGAAAGGGATGGCCATGGCTCCATATACATGGAACTTGAGGATGTGGAGGACATGGAGTCCCTCTTGGATGAAATCAGGTCCTCAAAAACAGTGGTTGATGTCAGGGTGCACAGGTCACTCGAGGAGATCTATGGTAAGAGGATAATCATAATAGGTGGCGGGGCCCAGGTATCCCAGGTTGCCATGGGGGCCATCAGCGAGGCCGATAGGCACAATATAAGGGGCGAGCGCATAAGCATCGACACCATACCCCTCGTAGGGGAGGCTGAACTTGCGGAGGCTGTCAGCGCCGTTGGGAGGCTCCCAAGGGTGGCCGCCCTGGTACTTGCCGGTTCACTAATGGGTGGAGAGATCACAAGGGCCGTTGAGAGGGTTAAAAGTGAACATGATATCATCGTCATAAGCCTCAACATGCCAGGGAGCGTCACAGATGTTGCGGATCTTGTTGTGACAGACCCCATACAGGCAGGGGTTATGAGTGTAATGGCGGTTGCAGACACAGCGGTTTTTAACATTGAAAAAGTAAGGGGTGAAAAATTCTAGCCACCCAAATAAAGGGTAAAAAGAGTTAGGGCTTTAGCTCATCTCGATAGCCCTTATAAGTTTACTGGCAGCGTTTTTGAGTTCAGGGTCCTTTATATCACCACTTTCCCTTATTTTAAGGGCCAGTTCAAGGACCTTTGATACATCTGATGGCTTGAGGTTCTCTGCCATTTCAAGGTAAGTCTGGTCCTCTTCGGGTATTTCATCCTTCTTCTTGGCAGCCAGTTCCAGGAGAACACGGCAACTGCTCATCACATCCGGGCTGTCTATATTTTCACACTTTTTAAGAAGCTCCTCCTTCATATCATCACCTTAAGTTATTATGTTTTAACGGTTATTTAATTCTAATCATTTTAGCGACAGCAATGTCTGAGTTCTTTTTTCACATGGCCTGTGGCTGTACACCAGATTTTTTTGATCTCATGAGGATTTACTGGTGGCACAGTTGCTATAACACCGTCATTTTAGAGGACCCTCACGTGAGCAGGTCCCTGCAAGACCGCAGCTGGCACATTTAGATGGATTCACCTGAACTTCAGGCACCTCACCATCATCCTTTATCCTTCTTATATCGTCCAGGATATCGAAGAGGTACTCCCTTCTCCCGTAATCCGCCAGCACGGGTCTTCTCTCACCTGGAAGCATGTATTCTATGAATGAAACCAGGGTTTCTGTTTCAAATTCCCTCTCAACCAGGATAGCATGTGCTGTGAGTTCAAGGCTGTCGGCTGGCCAGACACCCCTCAGGGGAGGTTTTGTGGTCTTTATCTTCAGGGGGTAGTAGGAGCCATCAACCAGCTCCATGGTTACACGTCCATGGATCTCAAGGGAAGGATCGTTGATCGGGTAATCCCTGATCAATGGTGGAAACAGCACATGGGCCACCATCTCCCCTGAAAGACCAAGGGTGCTCATAGCCCTGATTATCCTGTTTGCAGTGGATTCAACCTCAAAGAGCATGAGGTCCATTATCTTATTCCTTTCAGTTTCATCAAGGCCCCTTATTATCCCCCTGAGGTCCTCCCTGAGGACGGATTCCAGTTCATCCATCCCGATGTCTTCGTCAATCTTCCGGGCTCTGCTCTCAGCAGCTGCCCTGAAGTCAAGGTAGGCATCCCTTAACCTTATTGCAAACCTGTTACCCGGCTCACTGATCCCCAGGAGTTCACGGAGATATACCTTCATGGGACAGAACATGAATTCAGATATCATGGAAACCGCAACGGACATAGGATTCACCACCATATTATTAATTTATTAATAAGTATTAAGTATGGTGGTGGAAACCATGGATGAAGGAACTCATGGCATGGGGTTTACGTGATATATAAGCCTGAAAAATAAAAAGAGGAGATTTAAAAATAATTAGAGTATTTTAAGGCGGACAGGTTCACCTGTAACCCACCGAATTTCAGATATCTCCCTGATGGCGCTCTGAATGTCCCCCTCTGTTGCCTCATGGGTCACTATGTATATGGGTACAGATTCCCCCTCAAGTGCACCCTTCTGTGTAACTGATTCAATGCTTATTTCATGCCTGCTGAAGGCCCCGGCTATCTCATGGAGAACCCCTGGCCTGTCAACAGCATCAAGCCTGATATAGTACCTTGATCTGGTTTTGCTGAACTCCCTTATGGATTCAACCATCCTGACACCGGGTCCTGGCTGCAGTGGACTTTCAGGGTTCAGGGCGATGTCCATACAGTCTGCAACAACTGCACTTGCAGTGGCCCTCCGCCCCGCCCCCTTACCATAGAACATCACAGGGCCGGTGAAGTCCCCTGTGATGTATATGCCGTTGAATACACCATTTACAGATGAAAGCAGGTGTTCATGGGGTACAAGGAAGGGCATGACACCCATTTCCAGCTCACCATCATCCAGAGAGGCCGTTGCAAGAAGTTTAACACTGCAGCCGAGCTCCTTATTTGCGTATTCAATATCATCACGCCTTATACTGCTTATACCCTCCACATGGAGGTCCTCTTCGGGCACATAAATCCCGAAACCAAGTAGAGCCAGTATTATAAGCTTCTGGGCGGTGTCATGGCCCTCAATATCAAATGTAGGGTCTCTCTCAGCATAACCGAGCCTCTGGGCCTCCCTAAGGACATCATCAAATTCCATGCCCTCAGAGGCCATCCTTGTGAGGATGTAGTTGGCTGTGCCGTTTATTATACCGTAAATGGATTTTATCCGGTTGGCTGCAAGGGATTCGTTTAGGGCCCTCAGCACGGGTATGCCCCCACCCACACTGGCCTCGAATGCGATCCTCACACCATTCTCCCTTGCAGTGGCCATTATCTCATCCCAGTGCCTGGCGAGGAGTGCCTTATTGGCTGTTACAACGTGCTTACCATTTTCCAGTGCCCTCAGTATGAAGCTCCTGGCCGGTTCATAGCCCCCTATGAGCTCTATCACTATATCGATCTCAGGGTCATTGAGGATATCATCAGCATCTGTTGAGAGTATCTCAGGGTCTATCTCAACGCCACGGTCAGTTTCTATGTCAAGGTCCACCACCCTTTTGAGTTTCAGGTCCTTTCCAGTTTTTTCTCTTATGAGGTCATGGTTAGTGTTGAATATCTCCACAACCCCCGCCCCGATTGTTCCAAATCCTATGAGTCCAACATTCACATGAAAACCTCCATGCATATTAAATGAATGGTATAACTCCATTTACTGTTATTCACTATCAACTGATGATTTATCGTATTTGCAGTTTAAAATAGTTCAGCTTTCCGCTGAAACAGGGAAATTGAGTTGATTTTCATCGCTTCCTGATGAAAAGCCGAACCGTGGTGAGACCTGAAGTTATACTTCTTCACTAAATTTTGGAATTTTGGGTTAAATAGTAAATAAATAGTAACTTATATATTGTTTTTTGTTCAATATATATCTCAGTAAATGGGGGGAGGTGTATGTATAGAAAGGTCTTTATTTTGTTATTGGCTGCTTTTTTTGCGGCTGCCCTTTCCGGCACAGCCTCGGGGGCTGTTTACAATAGTAAAGGAGATGTTTATGACACCATCCAGGGGGCACTGGATGATTGCAGACCTGGCGATACTATAAGGGTGGATGATGGAACCTACACCGAGAATATACAGATAAACAAGGAAAACGTGTTTCTCACATCAATACACAGAGGAGCTGTTGTTATAAATCCAGCTGATCCTAATAGGCCCGTAATCAACGTAACGGCAGATGGTGTTGGTATACGTGGATTCAATATAATCGGTGGTAATGACTATGGAATAGTTGTGAATGCCAGCAACTGCACAGTATCACTTAGCTACATCACTACAGCAGGGGGGATTAAACTTAATGGTTCCTCCAACAGCACAATTAGGGCTAACACCATAACTAGCGGAGGAGACGCAATAGATCTCATAAATTCTTCAGGTAACCTGATCTTAGGAAACACTATAACTCTCACCTATATTGGCGTATACCTTCAGGATTCCTCATACAACACCATATCCCAGAACAGATTTGAAAAAAACATCTATTCAATTTCCATGAACGGGGCCACCTTCAACACAATATCTGATAATAACATGACCGACAATAATTTTGGAATCTACAATTACGGTGTCAACAACACCATAACAGCTAACAGGATATTTAATTCGACCTGCTACAATATTCAACTCACAGGTAGCGATAATAAAATCTATGGAAACTATCTCATAGAAGGTTTGTATTCCTTCGTAGCCGGTAACCGCCTTAACAACACAGAGATAGGTAACTACTGGTCAGATTACTCAGGGAATGACACCAATGGGGATGGACTTGGTGATATACCAACAACCCATGGAGACCAGAGGCCCCTCATTGTTGACCTTGCAGTGATTAATGCCACGGTAACACCCACAAACATTCAGGTGATTATAAGGAACAACGGCAGGGCCAACCTTACACGCATAGACCCCACAGGACAGTTCATGGTTAAGATAAACTGTGATGGCAATGAAACAGTTCACTACATAAACGCACTCAATTACGGCGAGACACAGACCATCACAAGGCCAGTAGGCCTCGGACCAGGTATCCATGTTGTCAACATAACAGTTCCCTACAATGATACAACCCAGCTCCTGGAGGGCAAAAATATAAGGGACGCCTGTGTACCCAACAATAATCTCACAGTGAACAGGAACATTATACCTGCAACAATAAACTACGGTAACCTCACTGTAACACCTTTGAAGGGAATTGAACCATTAAATGTCACTGTAACGGTTGAGATCACAAATATCGGTGATTTTTCAAAGAATGAGATTGTATTGCTGGTCGTGGATGGCGCTATAGTTGATCAGAAGACCGTCGAAGTTGATGTACATTCAACGGTTACGGTGACATTCAGCATCCTTCTTCAGAATGGAACATACAGCGTGACTGTAAATAGCATGACACCGGTTAATGTTACAGTCTTCAAACCATTACGTGTCCTCTCAGTTGACCCGGCTAACGGCACCCTTTCAGTTTCATCAACCAGGAAGATTGTTATAACCTTCAGTGAGAATATCCTCGCCGGTGCTGCCTACGGTAACATAACGGTCAAAACATCCACCGGTGTCTCCAAGAAGATTTCCAAGAGTATAAGTGGTAACAGGCTCTACATTACCCCTGATGGTGGATGGAGCCCCGGAGTCAGGTATATAATTACCGTGCCAAGGAACTCAGTTAAAACTGTCAATGGGGTTACCCTCACCTCTGATTTCAGTTCTTCCTTCACATCCGCAATTGCTGTGACCTACATTGACCCTAAAAATGGTGCTACAAGGGTTTCAAGGACCAAGACTATTGTTATAACCTTCAGTAACAGTATAATTGCAGGGCCGGCCTACAGCAAGATAACGGTTAAGACATCCACTGGAAAGCTGAGCTCCATCAGTAAGAGGATCCTGGGTAACAGGCTCTACATAAAACCTGTTGGCAGCTGGCGTGCACGTACAAAATACATCATCACTGTTCCAAGGACTGCGGTTAAGACCAGCACAGGTAACATGATGGCAGCGGACTTCAGATCAGCATTCACCACGGTTTAATAAACCCACTTTCTTTTTTACTTTAAAGTATGTGTTTTTCACCTGTTTATTTTATAATCTGAGTTCCTTTAGCTTTATGAACTCGTTCTCGGCCTCCCTTGTTGTCCCCACAACAACCCGGTATCCGTTTTCCCTTCCACTGAACCTTTCAAGCTTACCCCTTGCGATTATCCTTTCACCCTCCCTGGCCTGCCCCGCATAGGTATGTGTGAAGGACACAACCTCAGTGATTTCAGCTTCGGGCCCCTCAATTACACTGACATCCTCCACAAGGTACCTTGCAGGGTTATCAAATGCCTCGATAGCGTCAGATACCGTGCACTCGACGGTCACCCTGCCGCAGTCCTCATAGGTTGTATCGGCCCATGAACCCTGGATTTCACTCCAGTCCCTTGCAGCGAGGATATCGAATAGGGTTCCATCAATTATCCCTCTGTTGTTCTTTCTCATCTCATACCAGCAGAACTCCCTGAAGGAGAGTGTATCATCGGTTATTCTTTTTCTGTAGACCTTCATGAGCTGTTCCTCATCCAGCCCATTCAGCGGACTCTCAGGGTCCCCCTTAAGTTCACCGAAGGCTTCCATGGCCCTCCGGTGGTTCCTCAAACCGTAAACCACAAAGTCGATATCGGAATTCAGAGGGTCATATAATCCAGGAAGAACTGAACCTGAAACCCCCATGGAACTGTAGGGGATCCCTGCAGCATCATGCAAGGTGTCTGCAATCATCACAACCCTGGCAAGCAGCTGATCGGTTGGGGATTCCATTATATTCAGAAGGCGCTCGTCTGGCCTCAGTATCTTCTCCACCCTTTCTTTTGGCACACCCATCATGAGTACACCAAGCTCATCATAGTGGTGGAGATAGTCCGGGTGGTTTTCCTCAAGGAATTTGTAGGCCAGCTCAGAATTCACCTTTGAGTATCTTGCAGAATTCAGGGACCTTTCACCTTCACTGTCGGGTATGTAGCGTAAAAAGGATAGTATCCTGTCTTCTGGATGAACGTATGATGTAACAGCAAAGAATAGGTCATCAGAGGTGTATATGAAGTCACGGATTCGGGCTTTCATAGGTAAATTAAATGCATGATGTAACTATAAAGCTTTTCATATTCTTCTGGATGTATCAGAGGGGCTGTATCTCTTTCTGGTTATCTGGATCCCATGGATAATTAAATGAGGGCGGATCTGCAAATCATTTAATATGATTCTCCTAAGACTTGAGCCCGGCATGGATCTCATGGCTGAGATGGAGGCCCTGGAAGTTGAGGGCGCCGTTGTATCGGGTATAGGTAGCCTCCATGGTGTGAGGATAAGGACAGCGGATGAGAGCATCCTTACGGTTGAGGGCCCCCTTGAAATAATATCCCTTCAGGGGACAATCACAGGCGATGGTGTCCACATCCACATTGCAGTGGCTGATTCCTCTGGAAGTGTGCTTGGCGGACACCTCAAGGGTTATTGCAGGGTAAGGACAACCGTAGAACTTGCGGTGATACCCTATCATGGTAAACTGAGAAGGTTGATGGATGATAGAACCGGTTACAGGGAGCTACTGGTTCTTGACTGACTTCAAGCACATGGGAAGCTCAGACATGGAATCACTTCCCCATGGGGATCTCTGTTACGCTTTCCACGTGACTCAAATCCTACTTATAGGACCACCTCCAAATATTTAGATGGTGATTGAATGATATATGAGCACCTCGAGGACCCTATCCTTTATGATGGAAGCCAGATAGAACCTGCATGGGCCCTCAGTGAACTGGGAATAAAGGGTTCAAGCATAATAACCTGGATAGGCCCAATGGATGTGAAGAACATCGTGGACTACGAGGATGTTGACCTTGAGATAAAGTCTGAGAATGTCCTCCACTTCATTGTTGAACACTTTGATGAACAGCCATCAAGCCTGCGATTATCATATCACAGGCAGAGGATTCTGGTCATGCTGTTAATGGAGGAACTTCGGGGTCATGGATTCGAGATCAGTAGGGAGGGTGATGACCTCTACATAGGTTCATCCAAGTTAACTGTTTCCATAGCAACTGCCTCGGTATCCAGCATGAAGATACACCTGGGTGTGAACATCCATGAGAAGGGTACACCGGATGATGTGGATACCGTGGGGCTCCTGGATGAGAGGCCTGAACTTGGAAGGGAGGGCGTGGTGCAGATAGCAGAGAATGTTGCCATGGCATACATACATGAGATTGACTCCATCGAGGAGGACATATGCAAAACCAGAATCTTCTGAAGAGGCAGAGAAACTTCTGATGTGGTTAACATGAAAATAGTTATCAACGGGATACATGCCAATTTAAGGTTTTCAGCGGCACACATGATACCTGAACACGAGTCATGCGGATGCATACATGGACATTCATACATAGTTGACGTTAAGGTTGAGGGAAAAAGGAGCGGCAAACACGGATTCGTGGCTGACTTCAAGGACGTTAAGGCAGTGGTGAGAGAACTATGTAGCAGATTTGACCATAAACTCCTCATACCCCTCAGAAGTCCGCTCATAAATTTCTCATCAACAAGCGGAAACATCAAATTTGAGATTGGTGGTAAGGAGTACAGTATACCCGAGGAGGACTGCTGCCTCCTTGACCTTGAATCCACCTCTGCAGAGGAACTTTCACGTTACTTTGCCTCCACCCTCTTTAAGGAGCTTGGCAGAAAGTACGACATATCCTCGGTTGAGGTATGCGTAAATGAGGGAATAGGACAGGGGGCCATCTCCACTATATCCCGGTGATTCACATGAAGGCACCCATCATGGAGGTCTTCAGCAGCATCCAGGGTGAGGGCCTCCTTTTAGGGAAGAGGCAGATTTTCATACGTTTCGCAGGCTGCAACCTTAACTGCAGCTACTGCGACACGCCAGAGAGCAGGGACCCCTCATGTGGAGAGGAACTCTCAGCAGATCAGCTTCTAGGAATGGTTGAAAACCTCATGACACCTGATTTTCATTCACTGAGCATCACGGGGGGTGAACCGCTTCTTTACCCTGACTTTATCAGGGAATTCCTTGATGATTCCCCCTGGAGTGCTCTTCTTGAAACCAACGGCTCTCTCCCGGCCAGCGCCCGGAAGATATCCCACCTCTTTGATTACGCATCAGTGGATATTAAAACATCTGAACATTTTTCAGGGGATTTCAACCGAAATATTACAGAATCCGATATATCCGGGCCAGATGACCTCATTGATCGGGAGATTCAAGTCATAAACATATTAATATCAAAAGGTGTAAATACATATTGTAAGGTGGTTGTGATGCCCACAACGGGGGCTGAATACATTGGGGCCCTTGCCATGCGGCTCCGTGAAGGCGTTGATGACCCTGAAAAACTTTCAATGGTTATACAGCCCTGCAGTCCCCCTGCACAGTGGGCTCTGTACACTCCTCGCCTGCTTGAAATGTCTCAGGAAGCCGGAAAGTATATGGATGTTTACGTTATACCACAGATGCATAGGGCCCTTGGCCTTAGGTAGGAGGTTTTCAGATGGAAATGGAAACAAAGGTTACAGTCCATGATGCCATGACATCGAATGTTATAACAGCAGACCCTGGCATCAGCGTTGCAGAAGCAGCATCGATAATGACAGAAAAGAAGGTCGGAAGCATCATTGTGAAGAGCAACTCCGAACCTGAAGGACTCATAACAGAGAGTGACATTATAAGGAAGGTGGTTTCCAAGGACTTGCCTGCCAGCAAGGTTACAATTGGCGAGGTAATGAGCCGCAACCTCATAAGCATAGAACCTGAAAGGGAGCTCAGTGACGCTGCAAGGCTGATGGCAAAGAACAGTATAAGGAGACTGCCAGTGGTTAAGGACGGTGCACTGGTGGGGATACTCACATCTTCCGACGTTATGATGGTCGCCCCTGAACTCACCGAAATCCTTGTTGAGAATGCAAGGATTGAGGAGAACAGGGCACTCACACCTGAGAATGAGCGCTCTGTCCCAGGGGTGTGCGAGGTCTGCGGTAACTATGAGGAATACCTTGAGGAGTATGATGGTAGATACATATGTGAGGAGTGTAAAGAGGACCTAGAGGGTGAATAATTTGTTTGTAAGAGACGTAATGACTTTAAATCCCGTCTCAGTCTCACTTGAAACTGCTGCCACTAGAGTAAGATCCATTTTAAGGGATGAGGATTTCAGATGCGTCCCTGTGGTTGAGGGGGAGAAACTGAGGGGTCTTATAACAAGGGGTGATGTGCTTAACATCACAGCAACCAAGTCAAATCTTGAGGCCAGGGGTATAATGGAGAAACCGAAGGTTATCCTGACCCCTGAGATGGATGCTATGAGGGCAGCATCCGAACTTTTAAAGGCCGGTGAGATACAGGCTCCTGTTGTTGAGTCAACCGACAGCATGAAGCTTGTGGGAATACTAAGTGTCATAGACCTCATATCAGGCTTCCTTGAAAATGGCTATGAGCCGGTCAGAAGCCCTGTAAGTGAGATAATGTCCCCGGACCCTGTTACATGTGAACACAGCGACCAGCTTTCAGCTGTATGGGATCTTATGGATGAATCAGGGTTTTCAGGCCTTCCTGTGATGAAGAATGGTAAAATGATAGGCATCATAACCAGGAAGGACCTTCTGAGGTACGGCCACGCAAGGATACACAGGGAATCAGGTGAAGTGAAATCCGTGGCGGTTGAGAAGATAATGAAAACACCCCCCGTTGCCATAACACCGGATACTCCTTCTGAAAAGGCCGCCTCCCTCCTGCTGGAGAAGGATATTGGAAGGATCCCCGTGGTTGAAAACCCGGTATTTGTGAAGAGTGACCCTAGCATGGTTAAGGAGGCGGATCTCCTGGGTATAGTGTCCAGGGAGGATGTCCTGGAAGCATATATCAAGTGAAATGGTGGCTTGATGAAACCTGAAAGTCCCATCAACGAGAAATTAATTTTTATTAAAAATATTAGTTTGGGTAATAACGATACTTACTTCATGTAAGTATATCTCCCAGAGAGGTGTGTAAATGAGAAAAAAAGACACCATAAACCTGGTAAAGTCTAGGGACCGTGGTCCCATTGAATTCGAGAGCAGAAACTTCGACCATGAAGGCGATGTCATGACAATCGCCAGGAAGGAAGTAATTTCCATACCACAGACAGCCACCATCAAGGAAGCAGCGGAGATAATGGTTAAGAACAAATTCAGGAGGCTTCCCATAACAAACCCCGGAACAGGGAAGCTCCAGGGGATAGTAACGGCCATGGACATCCTGGACTTTTTAGGAGGGGGAGATAAATTCAAGATCCTGGATAACAAATACGATGATAACTTCCTCGCAGCGGTCAACGAACAGGTTAAGAGTATAATGACACGCGATGTCATCCACATAACCACCAGGGACTCCATATCAGATGCGGTTACCATGATGCTGGAAAACAGTGTCGGCGCCCTGCCGGTTGTGGATGATGAGGGGAGAATAGCAGGTATAGTATCCGAAAGGGACTTCGTGCTCCTCATGGCGGGTGTATTCATCGATGAGGTCACGGAGGATTACATGAGAGCTGATGTTATAACAACAACACCTGGAACACCGATAGAGGGCGCCTCCAAGATAATGGTAAGAAACAGGCTCAGGAGAATACCCGTTGTTGGTGAGGAGCGAAGAACACCCCACCCAGAGGAGGAAAAACTTGTTGGAATTGTTACCTCCACCGATATACTCGAGTTCCTTGGAAGGAACCAGGCATTCAACTCAATGAAGACCAACAGTGCCGAGGAGGTTCTCGCCACACCTGTATCTGAAATCATGGAAAGGGAGGTCTGCACCGTCACATCAACAACAACCCTTGGAGAGGTCTGTGAGATCATGGAGAAACATGGAATTGGTGGTCTGCCAGTGGTGGACTATGGAAACCTCAGGGGAATCATAACAGAGAGCGACCTTTTAAGGGCAATAACAGCTTAGGTGGTCCCATGAACGTTGGAAGTATAATGACAGATGAAGTCTTTGTCATGGAAGACACACAGCAGGTTGCATACGCCAGGAACCTCATGTTAAGGCACGGCATAAGCAGGGTAGTCGTAGTGGACTCCAAGGGGAAACCAGCAGGTATCGTCACAGAGACGGACATAACAAGGAAGCTGAGAATCAACGGACCAGCATGGAAGAGGAGACCCATAGATAAGATATCAATAAGAAGGGTCATGAACGAAAACCCCATCAGCGTGGATATCAACGCCACTCCAAGGGAAGCCGCCGACCTGATGCTCAAGAAGAAAATAGGCTCACTCCTTGTGATGGATGGAGAGGAACTTGCAGGCATCATAACCAAGAGGGACCTTCTCAGATTCTTCAAGGACAGGTGCGCCGGCAGATGGAAGGTTGAGGATTTAATGACCCGGGACGTTAAAACGGTGACAGCCAACCATACACTGGCCCATGTTATAGATATCATGGAGGAGAACGGCATATCAAGGGTTGTTGTAACCGGGAACGGGGCTGTTGAGGGAATAATAACCTCTGAGAACCTCTCATTTGCAACATTCGAGGACCCTGAGAGGGGCATACCGGTTGAAAGGGTCTACTTCATAAGCCGCGCATCCGAGGAGAAGAGGAGGGCCAGGACAATTGCAATGTTAACTGCCGGCGATATAATGACCGAGGACGTCATAACAGTCGAACCCTCAGCCGATGCATCAGAGGCGGCTTCACTGATGCTTGATAACGGCATAAGCGGACTGCCAGTTGTTGAGGATGATGAACTGGTGGGAATAATAACAAAAACAGATATAATAAGCGGGATACAGTAGGTGGAGAGTATGATAATTAAAAATATCATGTCAGAGGACCCTGTCTGCATCGATAAGGACCAGAACGTCTGCGACGCCCTTCGATTAATGGGCAAGAAAAACGTATCAAGGCTACTTGTCATCAACACAAACAGCGAACATGAGAGGGAACTTGTGGGGATAGTCACCGAGAAGGACATAGCAATAAAACTGGGATCATCAAGGTACGGAAACATGGCCCCATCCCACTTCCATGTCTCAACGGTCATGACAGGGGAACTCATAACCGCGGATCCAGACATGGACGCAGGAAACGCAGCAAGCCTCATGCTCGAGAACAACATAGGAAGCCTCCCTGTTGTCCTTGATGATGAGATACTGGGAATCGTGACTAAATCAGACCTCCTTGATATATGCAGGGGAAGGGCATATGAAAGGTACACTGCAGGCGATGTGATGAGCACAGAGATGATAACGGTATCCCCCCAAGAGAGGGCTGTCCATGCAAGGAGAATGATGATTGATGCAGGCATAGGACGTCTGCTGGTAATGGATGGAGGAAAACTCGCAGGTATACTCACAGCAAAGGACATGACACGTGCAGTTATAAACTTCAGGAAGGTGGTCCCAGATAAACACAAATCATCAAGGATAAGAAACCTTCTAGTTGAGGATATAATGAAACAGAACGTCAGAACCGTTGAGGCAGATACTCCGGTAACTGATCTCGCATCAATGATGATGGAGACAGGTTACGGTGGCTTCCCTGTTGTGGACGGGGAACTTGAGGGTATAGTGACAAAGACAGACATCCTTGACCTCATAGTTGAAATAGAGGGTGTCTTCTAATCCTTTATTTTTTGATTAAACCCAAATAAACATGATTACTGAATGATCAGCGTGAATCTGATGAATACAGACATTCCTTTCCATGAGATTACGGAGAAAACAGGGATTCCCTCTGCAAGGCTGAAAGATGGACTTGACAGGGGCGCCATCAGGGTCACTGAAGAGGGAGGTGTTAATGCTTTAATTTTTAAAAAGTCCCTCATGGACCTTGAGGCGGGCACAGTGATTTACACTGGAGATGAGGTTGAAGTCATCCGGGGATTTCCAAAGATAAGGAGAACGCTTCTGCTATCACCCACCCTGATGGAACACTTCAGTGACAGCGTTGCAGTCGAGGAGAAGATGAACGGCTACAATGTCCGCATAACACGCCTTTCATCTGGTGATACGGTTGCACTCACACGTGGAGGCCATATATGCCCCTTCACAACCCGGAAGGCACTGGAGCTCATGGACCTTGATGAATTCTTCTCTGACCATGGTGACCTTGTTGTTTGCGGTGAGATGGTTGGAAGGGACAACCCATATGTCTCACAGGACTACCCTGAAGTGGGACCACTAGGGTTCAGGGTCTTTGACCTCAGGGAGAAGAACACCAACAGACCCCTCCCAATAAAAGAGAAGAGGGGCCTTCTTGAATCCTACGGTCTTCCACCCGTACGTTTATTTGGAATTTACCCTGTCGAGGATGCTGCAGAGGAGGTTGCAGACATAATACGAACCCTGGGGAGGGAGGGAAGAGAGGGGGTTGTCATGAAGGACCCCTCCATGGAGTTACCACCCCTCAAGTACACATCATCCCAGGCACATACAAGGGAACTGGCATATGCCTTCAGCTACCCCTTTGACTTCGGTAGACCCTTCTTCTTCAGCAGGGTTATAAGGGAGGGGTTCCAGGCCTATGAACTGGATGAGTCAGATGAGGAAACCCTTGAGAGAGCCCGCCGCCTTGGAGAGGCAATAATATACCCCATGCTTGAGAGGATAAAGGCCATAGCAGATGGGGAGGCTGCATACGAGGACACTGTCATCGATGTGGAGGACAGGGAGACAGCTGAGGAGTTCATAAGGCACCTCGTGCATCTCGGTGTCTCAGCAACCCTCGCAGATTACAGGGACGGCAAGGCCACGGTGAGGCGATTCTACCAGGCAACAACAGACAGGATAAAAAACTACCTTGCGGGGGGCCTCTACTGATGGCAGGTGAATCCATAGCCTACCTTGGACCCGAGGGGACATTCACCGAGGAGGCAGCACTCCATATTGGTGAGAAACTTCTGGCATTTGACTCCATACTTGAAGTTCTGGGGGCGGTGGCATCAGGTAAGGCTTCAAGGGGGGTTGTACCCATTGAGAACTCAATTGAGGGGCCGGTTGGGGTAACACTTGACCTTCTGGCATGGGAATATGATCTGTGCATAGAGAGGGAGATAATACTGAGGGTGAGGCACAACCTCCTTGTCAACAGAGGTGTATCCCTCGGGGAGGTAAGGGAGGTTTACTCACACCCCCAGTCCCTTGCCCAGTGCCGGCGTTTCCTGGAGAAGCTGGGGGTCACAACACATTCAGCACCAAGCACAGCAGCAGCAGCCAGGACGATAGTGGGGAGACGGGAACTCGCGGCGATAGGGACCCGGAGAGCCGCTGATATCTATGGTCTTGATGTGCTCGCAGAGGACATACAGGACTTTGACCCCAACTTCACAAGGTTCATAGTCCTCTCAGAAAAGGATCATGAGCCAACAGGAAGGGACAAGACCTCCATAGTCTTTTCACTGGCAGAGGATAGACCAGGGGGGCTTTATGAGGTCCTGGGATTCTTTGCAGAGCATGGTGTGAACCTCACAAAGATAGAGTCTAGGCCCTCAAAGAGGGGGCTTGGCAAGTACATATTCTTCGTAGATTTTGAGGGACACAGAAAGGATGCCGTCATCATGGATGTGCTTGATTGTATAGCTGATAGAACCCCCTTCTTTAAAATTCTGGGGTCCTATCCAGAGGAAACTGTTTATGAATAGTTCTTTTGATTTTTCAGGGCCCCACAAGATTTCAGTATAAACCTGTTAATGGGTGTTCTGGTTGGTATTCCAGCCATATAAATTATATATATCTTGCTGTTCAATATAGATCCAGTTGATTATCACGGATTTATCAGGAGATGATTATGATTAGTCAGGATAAGAAAATCCTCCTGAGACAGCTTAAGAAACTTGAAAGGGACCTTGAGGAGGGTAATATTTCAAGGAAGGAATACAGTGAACTGAAGGAACAGTACACCAAGGAACTTGAAACAATTGAGGCAGTTGAAAATATAAGGCGGCTTCAGGGACAGAAAACCCCGGAAAAATCCCTCGACCACTGGGTGGAGGAATCACGGAAAAGGAAGGAAGAAGAGGAGAGGGAGGAACTCCTCAGAAGGTACGTCAAGACAGAGGAGGTTAAGGAAAAGAGGGGTCTGAATCTGTCGCTCATAGGTGCCATAATAATTGTGGCGGCGTTCTTCTTCGGAACTGGATTCGGGCTGTACTTCATGAACATGAAGGAGGAAGCCCCTGTTACAGGAACCGTCACCGTGAACGAAACAGCATTTCCATCCTTCAACAACACAGTTAAAAATGTAACTTTAACCTCCACCACAAAAAGGAGCCCTACCAATACAACACCCACCACTCCAGCCACCCCAGAGAAGCCTTCAACACCCACCACTCCAACAGCCCCCGATAATCAGGGGAGTGGAGGGGAAAGTCCACGATCATCACCATGAGAGTGAGGAAATTGCATGAGGAAACACTGGCTCATCCTTTTCATAGTAATGGTTGTTGCGTTGTCAGGATGCACATCACTGGACAGTAACTCGGAGAACCAGACCAAGAGGTTTTCAGGAAACAATATTTCATTTGAGTATCCATCCAACTGGGTGACAGCCAATTCACTGGCAAACGAAACGGTCGCAGCAGTTGGAGACCCCTCATCGGTTGATTCATCTGGACTTGCACAGGTCTCAGTTGTGATCCAGTCAAGGGAACTTGAGGGTAACCTCTATGATATGTACAGGGATAACTATGATACACTGTTCACCAACTCCAGTTACAGGAGGGTTTCAGAGACAAACACAACCATAGGTGGTTACCAGGCAATAGAGAATGTCTACATTGTCCTAGATGGGGTGCAGAAGAAGCAGAGGGCCATCTGGATACAGAACAACAGAAGGGTCTATGTGATACTCTGCACAGCCCCGGCTGAGAGGTTTGATGCTGAAAGGAAGAACTTCGACCTCATTGTGAACAGCTTCAGATTTATTTAACCACACCCTCCTTTCTTTAGGGATACACCAAAACTATAAATTTATATTTATCAAAATATTATTAAATTATAAGGGTCACTGCAGTGATAACTAAATGGGCTCTTTTTATTTTATCTCCATAGGTTTAAAGACTGTACTGGGTTTTTAAACCGGGATTTACAGGTATGGACTCGTTTACGATAACCACGGTAATCACTAAAGAAAAGGAGGAAGAAGGAATGGTATTGCCAATATGCGATGTCTGTCTTAAAAGCGGAATTTTATGTCAGGGCTGTGAAAATAAACTTAAAACAGGGGAGGTAAGTCAGACTGAACTGGAGATCTCAAAGGTTCTATACAGGATTGGAGAAGGGAAACTTGGATTTAAAAGGGCCATAGACCTTGATGGAATAGTTATAATCATAACAGAGTCTGATGAGGTCGGAAAACTAATAGGTAAGGGCGGTAAAATCGTAAGGGCAATATCAAGGGCCCTGGGCAAGAAGGTGAGGGTGGTCGGTGAGAACTCTGACCTAAAATCAGTTGCAGAGGATGTCCTTGCACCTGCAAGGATTTCAGGGATCAACATAGTATTTGGAAAGGACGGTGAGGAACGCTTCAAGATCAGGGTTATGCGGGAGGATGCAAGGAGGGTTCCAGGGAAACTTGAAACCCTCAACGAGATAATAGAAATGCTGACTGGAGAGAAAACGGTTGTTGTTATAGATGACAAATGATGGGGATGGAATGGAGATTGTACTCTGCGTTACAGGAAGTGTTGCCGCCATTGAGGCGGTTAAGCTTGCAAGGGAACTGAGAAGGCAGGGTGCCAGTGTCACCTGTTTCATGAGTGAGGACGCCTGCAGAATAATACATCCCTATTCAATGGAGTTTGCCACGGGAAGCAAACCCATCCTTGAACTTACAGGGGAGATAGAGCACGTTAAGTACGCCGACGCGGACCTAATCCTAGTGGCCCCTGCAACAGCTAACATCATAGGTAAACTTGCCTTTAAGCTGGCCGACAACCCCATATCATCCCTTCTCCTCACGGCGTCAGGGATGGGGACCCCCATAGTTATGGTCCCATCAATGCATGAGGCCATGTATGCCGCTGCAGAGGAAAACATACGAAGGCTGAGGGATGAGGGTGTTGTCTTTGTTGAGCCCCGCATGGATGAGGGGAAGGCCAAGTTCCCGGACATCAACACGATAGTACTGGAGGCAATGAGGCAGACCTCAAAGCAGAGGTTGAGGGGTAAAAGGGTCCTCGTAAGCCTTGGCGGAACATATGAACCAATAGATCCAGTGAGGGGCATTACAAACAGAAGTTCAGGTAAGATGGGTCTTGCGGTTGCACGAAGGGCATACATTGAGGGTGCAGATGTCACACTCCTGGCGGGTGTCGTCTCAGTGGATATCCCCCAGCAGTTCACAGTTATAGGGACTGAGACAGCGGATTCCATGGCATCAGCAGTCAGGGAACTTATAGGGGAACATGATGTATTCGTATCAGCTGCAGCCGTCGCTGACTTCAAACCCACCTACACAGAGAGGAAGATATCCTCAGATGGAGAGCTCACACTCACACTGAAACCAAACCCCAAGATCATAAAAATTGCAAGGGAACTTAACCCCGACGCACTTATTGTTGGATTCAAGGCCGAGTATGATGTCCTTAGGGAGGAACTTATCCGATCTGCAGAGAAGCAGATGCGGGAGGCTGGCGTGGATATCGTCGTTGCAAATGACGTTTCAGTTGAGGGGTTCGGCTCAGACAGCAACATGGCCATCATAGTCTCAGATGAGGCACTGGAACTTCCTGTAATGAGCAAGGATGACCTCGCATCCCTCATAGTTGATGAAATTGCAGGGAAACTTGAAGAAAAGGAACGAAATTCTTGAAGAAGCTTAAAAATTATGCTTTAACTCATTTATTTCAGTAGAAATCATTAAAAATGGGGTTATTCACTCCAGGTTATTGTATTGTAACAATAACCCGGAGGTGAAATTATGGCCTTCAGTTGGGATTAAAATTATGTAACTAACCCAATATATACCTTTTTTACTAAAAATCTGTTAAAAAATCATATGAATTTCAATCACTTCTTTTAACAAGGACCGCCATATGGTCCTTCTCGTAGGGATTAAGACCCACCTGATCCATCACCTGGAAATCTGAGTCCCTGAGTTTCCTGACCTCCTCACGGAAGATCTTACGGGGGCTCCTTGTAACATCTATGCTCCTGGCCTTTATCATTATGAGACCGTAGCCATCATCCCTAAGGAAATATTCCATATTCTCGGTGAACAACCTGGTCTGGTCTGGCTGTGCAATGTCACAGTATACAAGGTCAGCCGCCTCAACCATCCTGAGGTAATCTCTGGGCCTTGAAGCATCCTCAAGAAGTGGCAACATGTTCATACGGACACTGCACACCTCAAGGAGCTCCCTCATCATCCTAGGTGAAAATTCAACGCAGTATACCCTGCCGTCCGTCACAATATCAGAGATGTGTGAGGCTGTTGTTCCGGCCGAAGCCCCAAGATACAGTACCCGGGAACCAGATTTCAGGCTGAAACCTCTGAGGCCATTGTGAATGGCGGCGGCAAGTTTGGATCGCCTAGGATCCCAGACCCGGTACTCCCTGCCACCCCACTCTATGAGCCTCTCCCCATATACCCTCACACCGGGATTGGGGTTCACTGTGAGGAGCGAGTCATTCATCATAAAAACACCATCAAGGCCCTTAACACGTTTCACTGGACACAACCTCCATTCCGATCATCTTTTCCTCGGGAACCTCTTCCTTTTTACTGGAGGTTTCTTGTTTTTATTTTTTATGAATTTGAATCTCTCATTGAAACTTTCAATGATCTTTGGATCGAATTCCCCACTAAAAACATCCTTTCTCACTGCAATTACTATTTTACCGGCAAGAAGCCTTGCAACCTTGCCCCTTATCCACCATGGTGATGACCGTATGGATGGGTGCTGAAAGATCACACCATGCTTGGGTGGCCTGGCATTTGATTTGAGGTGCCTGAAGAGGGCTTTCTCAGCCCCGAGGACCTGTACAGTGGATGAGGGGAGCATGGCAAGTTCCCTGAGGCCACCTGCATGTGCAATGAGCCTTGCACCAACATTCGCACCTGCAATTGCCCTGAGGTTGGGGGCGAGCTTCTCCATTTTGAGGTCAATGTACCTCTCGGTGTCCTGCCTCAGCCTCTGGAGTCTCCTGATACTCTCTGCAAGGTCCATGAAGATGTGGAGGTCCTCGCTGCTGATATCTGAACCTATGCTTTCCTCCACATCCATCCTGAAATTTTCAAGTATCCTGTCCCTGTCACCGTACCTGGCAACCAGCTCAACGTACTGCTCATGACTCTTCACACCATCCAGTTCCGGGAAGTGAAGGGAATACCATTCCCTCAGCCTCTCTATCAGTTTCCCGATCTCCTCGTCCAGTTCATCAAGGGCGTTTATGGCCTGTATGAGGAACCTGTCGGATTCCCTGAAGGAATCCCTCAGTTTTTCCCTGGTTGCTGAGATGAGGGCTCTGTGTATGAACCTTGATGGGGGGGTATCAGTGATTGATTCCAGTATCTCATCGAGGTTCTCCCTCAGATGGACTCCAGCGGCTGATGGCATTTCGAACCTGATTTTACCAAATTCAGAGTATGCAGGTGATGGTTCGGCCTCAACAACAACTTCATCGTATTCATCAAGGAGCCTTTCAAGTATTCTCCTCTCCTCGAGCGTGATACTTCCCCTCTGCGATTCGTTGAGCCGGCTGGCCAACTCATCCACCGGGAAAGTTTCATAATCTATGACTTTCAGATCTTCACTGAAGGCAACAAAACCAGCAACGCAGCCTGTGAGGTAACACTTCATAGGGGTACATCTATAGGTGGTGACTATATATATTTAGAAGGTGTTTTTCATGCTGAGGACCAGGATATGTAATATTGAGCTCAGGAATCCAACCATGCTTGCTGCGGGAGTTATGGGGAGCATGGCGTCATCCCTCAACAGGGTCTACCGTGCAGGTGCAGGGGCCGTTGTAACCAAATCCTTTTCACTTGAACCCAATGAGGGCTATAAAAATCCCACCACGGTCGAGGTTACCGGCGGGATCATAAACGCCATAGGCCTATCAAATCCAGGGGTTGATGCATTTAAAGAGGAACTCAGGGGGGTGGATGATGATGTGCCCCTCATAGCATCCATCTACGGGTCTTCACCGGAGGAATTTGCCAGGGTGGCGGCTTCAGTGGAGGAGTACGTGGATATGATCGAACTCAATGTCTCCTGTCCCCATGCCATGGCTGGTTGCGGGGCTTCCATAGGACAGGATGCAAGCCTGACATTCAGGGTGGTCTCGGCTGTAAAGGACGTCGTGGGCGTGCCGGTATCCACCAAGCTCACACCAAACGTTACAGACATCGTTGAGATAGCAAAAAGCGCCGAGGATGCAGGTTCAGATGCCCTGACCCTCATAAACTCCCTTGGCCCCGGGATGAAGATCGATATAAAAACAGCAAAACCTGTACTCTCAAATGCCTTTGGGGGAATGTCGGGTCCCGCCATAAAGCCCGTGGCTGTAAGGTGCGTCTATGATGTTTACCGCAATGTTGAGATCCCCCTAATTGGTGTCGGTGGCGTCAGGGACTTCAGGGACGCGGTAGAATTTCTCTTTGCAGGTGCAGTGGCCGTTCAGGTGGGTACAGCCATAATGTATGATGGCCCCGAGATCTTCATGAGAATATGCAGGGGCCTTGAGGGGTTCATGATTGAGAGGGGCTTCTCATCGGTTGATGAGATGGTTGGCCTGGCCCACGAGGGGAGGTGATTTCATGGGAAATGTTCCAGAGGTTCTTGAAATTAAGGGGATAGTTGAGGAATCTGAGACCGTCAGGACCTTCATATTTGACTGGGACTTCAGGAGTGAAATAGTGCCCGGTCAGTTCGTCATGGTCTGGAATTTCAGCGACGAGAAACCCATGTCAGTCTCACTCATTGACCATAAGAGGTCTGAGATTGGCATATCCATAAGGAGGGTTGGTGAATTCACATCAGCGGTCCATGAACTGGGCGAGGGAGACCTTCTGGGAGTCAGGGGGCCCTATGGGAGGGGTTTTGAACTCATGGGGAGAAACCTGATCCTTGTGGGCGGCGGGATAGGCATGGCCCCCCTGGCAGCCCTTGCAGATGAGGCTGTGGCGCGGGGCATGAATGTGGATGCGCTTGTGGCTGCAAGGACAGCAGATGAGCTTCTCTTCACTGAGAGACTCGAGAATGCAGGTGTTAATATCCATACATGTACAGATGATGGAACCTGCGGGTTTCAGGGATTTGCACATGAACGCCTTTCTGAAATGGATGTAAAATATGACATGGCGGCTGTGTGCGGTCCAGAGCCCATGATGTTCCATGTGAAGGCGGTGCTTGATGAGAGGGGGATACCGGCCCAGTTTTCCCTTGAGAGGTACATGAAGTGTGCCGTGGGTATCTGTGGCCAGTGCTGCGTTGATGGGACAGGGTGGAGGGTCTGTGCCGAGGGCCCTGTCTTCTGGGACCATGAATTACGGGGTGTCAGTGAATTTGGCAGGTACAGGAGGGACGCTGCCGGCCGGAGGATCAGCTGGTAACTGGTGGTTTCATGATAGAGAAGCTCAGGGGCACCATCACATCTACTTCATTCCTTGTACTTGCACTGATACTTCTATCGGCCATTGTAATCTATCCCATCTGGACCATGCTCTTCCTGGGGGCGGTATTCGCCTATATTGTAAGGCCGGTGGCTTTAAGGATAAATGAGAGGATACCCTACCTCTCGGTCTCCATAATCATAGCCATGGTCGTTGTTATAATGCCCCTTGTTGGTATAGTGGTTTTCACCGTGGATTCCCTCATAAACTCCACCCCCTCACTCATAACCCTTGCAAGGGGCTTTGATATCCCCAACCTTCCGGGACAGCTCCAGAGTTCAGGGGTCACCCTGGGGGCTTTGAGGGGTATTCTAACCGACGTACTGAGCGGATCCATCAACTATGTGATTGATGTGATACAGTCAGTCCCCATGATAGCCCTGCAGCTCTTCGTATTCCTCTCATCAACATTCTACTTTGCAAGGGATGGTGAAAGGCTCCTTTCATATATAAGGGGCCTCATACCCCCTGAAGCCAGGCCCTTCATGGGGAGGATGGCCTCTGAGACAGAACGTGTTCTCATGAGCATATTCTATGGCCACTTCCTCACAGCACTCCTCATAGGTATCATGGCAGGGGTCGGCTTTCACCTCCTGGGCTACCCCTACGCCATAGTCCTCGGTATAATAACGGGGATATTTCAGCTCATACCGGTTATAGGTCCATGGGCGGCCTACACGCCCCTCGCCATCTATGACCTCGTGAGCGGGAATATCATCAGGGGGGTCCTGGTCCTCATATTCGGGATATTCCTCAGCACAATCGACATATACCTCCGGCCAAAGCTTTCAGGTAAGTATGCTGATATACACCCCATGATATTCCTTGTGGGTTTCCTTGGGGGCCCGGTCGTATGGGGTGTTGCCGGGTTCATAGTTGGGCCACTGGTCCTGGGGCTTGCCTACGCAGCCCTTGAGGCCTACAGGCTTGGAGAATCAGCTGGTGAGGAGAACCGGTGAACATAAAGTGTCATGCTTATTCTGGTTATTTCGTAATAGGTAAGCTATGATGATGGAAAGAATTCACCAGAACCCGTGAGAAGCCGGATCCAATTATCAGAAAAATTACGCTGGATAAGGTTCTTATCCTCTTTTTCATGTTCCAAGGTTTCTTTCCAATAGAGCAATAGGGGGTTTATTCCAGTAATGATCTCATAACCATGAACCTGTACGATGATATGCAATATATTTTTCCAATATTCCTCTGGGAGATAATGATCCCTAACAGTAAGTATAGCGTTACCCATAATTAATACACATCCCAAGTGGCTGAAGTACTACACTACCCTCCTTGCTAACACACCTCCCAAAAGCCAAAAGCAAAAGATTACCAATATCCATTGAAATATATGTTTGATGTTCCACGATAAATTCTTTGATGCTACCTGTAATGTTGTTGAGTTTGGAGTTTATGTAGCTATTGTTGTTGCGTATGCTGCTATGTTAACTCCTATGAGGCCCTGACCCATCAGGTCATAACTGATGATTTCAACAAGGGTCATGGGATTGTGTGGGGCGGGTTGTATTGGGCTAATAAGGCCCCTTGAAGGCTTTTCTCTCGCTGTTCTTTAAGCCTTCAAAGGTTTGCTGTGCTATTACCCAGGAGTGACTTTAGCCTTTCATTTGGAGTTCTTTCAGGGTTTTTTTGGCTTTTTTGTATTGTGGGTCTATTTTCAGGGCTTTTTTGTAGGATTTTTTGGCTTTTTGGTGTTTTCCAAGTTTTTGTAGTGTTTTTCCTTGCATGTACCATAGTGTTTTGTCTTGGGGGTTTAGTTTGAGGGCTTGCTTGTAGCATTTCAGGGCTTCCTCTGGTTTTTTGAGGTCTTCCAGGATTATCCCTTTCCATTCCCATGTATCGGCGAATTCTGGGTTTATTTCAAGGGCTTTTTCAAAACATTCCAGCGCCTCCTCATATTTTCCAAGTTTTCTGAGGAGTAATCCCTTGTTAGCCCATGTTTCGTCGTTTTCTAGGTTTATTTCTAAGGCTTTTTCATAGCATTCCAATGCCTCATCATATCTCTTAAGTTCTTCAAGGACTACTCCTTTGTTGTTCCATGCTTTTGCATTTTTTTGGTTTATTTCTAAGGCTTTTTCATAGCATTCTATTGCTTTTTCAGGTTTACCTATTGTGTCAAGGAGCGCTCCTTTGTTGTTCCATGTTCCATCGTCTTCTGGATCTATTTGTAGTGCCCTTTCATAGCATTCCAATGCCTCATCATATCTCTTAAGTTCTTCAAAAATTAGTGCTTTGTTGTACCATGCCTCTACGAATTCTGCGTTTATCTGTAATGCTTTTTCATAGCATTCCAATGCCTCCTCATATTTTCCAAGACTGCGTAATCCGTTACCTTTATTATACCATGCTTTTGCATTTTTTTGGTTTATTTCTAAGGCTTTTTCATAGCATTCTATTGCTTTTTCAGGTTTACCTATTGTGTCAAGGAGCGCTCCTTTGTTGTTCCATGTTCCATCGTCTTCTGGATCTATTTGTAGTGCCCTTTCATAGCATTCCAATGCCTCATCATATCTCTTAAGTTCTTTAAGGACTACTCCTTTGTTGTTCCATGCTTCTGCTAGTTTTGGATTGTTTTTGAGGATTTTTTCATAACATTCTAAGGCTTTCTCTGGTCTTTTGAGTTTTAGTAGTGTCATTGCATTATAGTGCAAGATTTCCGGGTCGTTTGGACTCGCCTTGAGGGCTTTCCTGAATTCTTTAAGAGCTTCTTTGTATTTTCCCTGTTTTAGGCTTGATCGGCCCCCGCTGAGGCGCCATCCAGCTTTTCCCCTGGCCATCCAATCCATTATCTTCTTAAAGGGATTCATGCTCCAGCCTCTCTCAACTTCTTTTCCAGGTAGTTTTTGAATTCTAGTATGCATGCCTCTATCGCCTCGCGATTCTCATATGTTAACAGGGCCACAACGCCCATCCCGGTGCCTATTATAGTGCCTCCATGTTTTATGGCGCCCACAACATCCCCATCCTTTAAAGCCTCCTTGAACAGCTCCCATTCATCCCTCATGAATTTACCTAAATTATTTATAGCCCTTTCTATATCGTCGGGATCGCCACCAACACTACCACTGCTAACCGCCCTTAGAGTATCTACGGCTTCTCTATACTCATTTACCATTCTACGGGTCCATCCGTCTGACTGTCTTGATAGTATTTCAAGATAGTTTTGTATTGGTTCTGTGTCTCCTGTTAGTAATGTGTAGGTGATGAATGTTGGCAGACCACCTGGTGTTAGTAGTATGGTCATCATTGCGACATTTTCGAGGTTGTAACCAGGCTTTTTCTTGGTTTTTAAGTTTTTTGTGAAGTGCTGCTTTGGTTTTGTGTAATAGTTTGTTTTTTGGGTCTATTTTGAGTGCTTTGTCGAAGCATTTTAGGGCTTTTTTGTATTTGCCGATTTTGGATAATGTTATTCCCTTGTAAGTTAATGTTTCAATGCTTTTTGGGTTTATTTCTAGGGCTTTGTTGTAGCATTCTAGTGCTTCTTCATATTTGCCCAGCTCCTGGAGGATTGTTCCTTTGTTGTTCCATGCTTCTATAAGTTCAGAGTTTATTTCTAGGGCTTTGTTGTAGCATTTTAGCGCCTTTTTGTATTTTTTAAGTTCTTTTAGTATTATTCCTTTGTTGTTCCATGCTTCTGCATATTCCGGATTTATTTTTAATGCCTTGTCATAATATTTTAAAGCTTTTTGGTATTCTTTGTTTTGGGTGAAACAGAATCCTATGTTGAATAAATCTTTCTCAGTTTTTGATATGAGGAGCCTATAGACATTTATGGCTTTTTCATACTCTTCTTTTTCAATTAATCCCAACGCGATTTTTCCTAGAGAATATTCTATGAAAATGAAGACTACACTTAATAGAAATATAAATAATATGACTGCATTTAAATCCAATTTAATCTCCTCCAGTTTCTTTTTCAAGAACAGACTTCACAAATTCCTTAAAGCCACTCACCGCCCACGAACCAACCGTTATTCCTCCAGCAATAAGCTCAATACCATATTTCACAACACCCACAATATCTCCCCTCTTAAGAGAGTTATAGAACCTCACATATCTATCACGGAAAAACCCGAGAATATCTCCTCTTTTCCCATCGGGTCCTATTAAACTATTTGGATCTAAACTATTCTGAAGCTCTTTTATCACATTATCCAAGACTTCATTAGGATCCGTTATCTTCTTTAAAAGTAATTCAAAGTATGTAGCATCCTTACTCAACCATGCATACGCCATAGCAAGAGGTATGCCACTTGGTGTTAGTAGTAGTGTCATTATTGTGGCGTCTTTGATGTATGGTAGCCATTCAGGATGCTCCATGATAATATATGCGGCCAGGGTAACAGCCAAACTCAAACCAAGGGTTTCTGGGGCTGAAAGCACACCCAGTTCAAGCACAGCAGCCTCGGCTGTTGAAACACCAGCAACACCAATAAATTCCACCAACCACTCCAATTCAAAATTTCATTCCCAAGTTTTTTGGCTAGTTCTGTTTGTTGGTGGTAGTAGCAGTATGCTCCCATAAGATTGTAGATTATGTCTCTGACTATTCCTGTTTTATGGCCTATTATGATGTATCTTCCTTGGTTGTCAGTGATTAGCGTATAATTTTCGGTTTCGAGGATGTCTAGTGGCTCTCCATTGAGTAATTTCTGGCCTATTCCTGTTATTGGGGCGGTTGTGGGGTCTGATCCTGGGAATAAGGCTTCCATAACATAGTATTCTATTGGGTTTATTGTGGATGTCCTTGCGTAGTTGAATGCTTTCAGGTTTTGTGTTGTTCCGTTGGCTTTCACTCCCATGTTGTGGTTGCATTCCAGGCTTATCCATGTCGCTGGGCTGTGGTCTCCTGCTGAGACCATCGCTGGCCTGGTTCTTGTCCATGTTATGTTGTATTTTGCGGCTTGGTCTGCGATTGTGTCGTGGAGGTATATTGTTTCGAGGCCTGCGAGGAATAGTCCGTAGGCTGCTTTTAATGGTCCTGGAGGGTATTCTTTGTTTAGCCAGTATTGTAGTGTCTGGTTTGTTATTTTTTTGGTGGCTATGGTGTAGGTTATAATGGCGTCATAGTTGCTGGCTTCCAGGTTAGGGTGTCATTTATTATTATGTTGGGCCCGGTTTCTCCTGGCGGGTGTATGTAGTAGCCGTTTGTGTAGAGTAGTAGGAGCGTCCTTGTTGATCGGTTCCCTGGGAATGTTATGTTGGCTATTGTGACACTTTCTTCGCCAGGATATTCTATGCTGACTTGGAGGATGTCTATGCATCTTCCATGGTTTGTTAGGATGAAGTTCTTTTCTTGTTCTGTTAGGTTGAAGTTGTTGAGGTATTCATTTATTGTTTCGAGTTCGTCGAGTCCGAGTTTTGTGCAGATTTCTATGAGTCTGTTCAGTCCTGCGGTGGCGGTCCAGACAATTTCTCTTTGACTTTGCCTGTTCACTTGATAGAATGGGTTGGTTAGCTCTGCCAGTTTATATGCTACACCATCCTCCACAAGGAATACTGTCTCATTGAATGGGCCTGTAGCCATAGCCCCTATACTAATCCATTTGGCTGTATTGTTAAGAGGCATTTTAAAGGTTAAGTTTAAAGTTTGTCCCAAAAACGTTACTGCTGTTGAATTAACATGAATTGTCGCGAGCATAACCTCCAACATCATCGTCCTAGTGGATGTGACACCATAACCCCGGACGGTTAAGGTTACGGTGTATGTTCCTGCTTTGTAGGTGTGTGTTGGGTTCCTTTCAGTGCTTGTTGTGTTGTCTCCAAAGTCCCATTGCAATGACTGGATAGAACCTGTGCTCTTATCCATGAAATAGGTGGTGTAACCTTCGATTTTGTAGGTGTAGTCGGCCCGTGGCCTTGTGATGGTTCCTTCCTTTTTTGTTATTTGCTGTATTGTAATGTGGTCTGGTAGTTTGCCTGTGCTGTTGTAGAAGTTTATTATCCTTGCATAGGCATAGATCAGGCTTTCGTAGCGCACTTGTCC
The DNA here is from genome assembly GCF_030055435.1 of Methanothermobacter sp. Taxonomy (NCBI): domain Archaea; kingdom Methanobacteriati; phylum Methanobacteriota; class Methanobacteria; order Methanobacteriales; family Methanobacteriaceae; genus Methanothermobacter; species Methanothermobacter sp. Next base: position 76,256 of record NZ_JASFYG010000004.1, on the reverse strand, counting down.
AATGGCTGTGTTGGCATAATTCGGCGACCTGCCATTGGATTCCATGAAGTTTTTGATGTTCTGGGCCGCCTGCAAATATCCGCTTTTGTATAGTGTTCCTGTTGCCGCCCCCCTCGGATTAGTAGGCGGATTATAATCAGGTAATGAAATACCGGCCCGTTTGCCCTGATTAAGGTTCAGGACAGTAGAGGACGCCACATACAAATAATTGTCTGATGTTATATCCTTCCCATTAACCACAACCACTGATGGTATACGGTTCTGCGATGTTGTATAATTCCCTATCATCTTAGAGGCGTCACAAACCTCATCATAAGATAAACTTAGAGCGAAAGAATTACCTATAAGATAGAAACACAAACAGCCATCATAAAGAACAGAAACTTTCTCATAAAAAATACCTCCAGCAAAAATAAAGTTGATTATAAAATAATATAAAAATATTATTATCCACTTGAGGACCGAAAAACATAAATCCCATTATATAACACAAATTTAGTATTAAAAGTATATTTATTAGATAATATATTCGTCACTTACATTTTCTCTTAGATCTCTAACATCCAATGTTCATGATTTTCATTAAAAACTTACAAAAAATCCATGCAAAGCATGCATGAAGTGCTAATATCTCTTTCTTTGTAATGCAGATGAGGTTGCATTGAGTGTTTCTTTAAATTGGCATTGGAATGATTTTCCCAGTGATAAATTGGCATTTCATCACATAACGTCTCTGTTTGAGTCTGTATCTGCGGTACTTACACCCCACCACGAGGAGCGTATGGTTTATTGCCAAAGGGGAAGCGATAATGCTTACATCACGTAATTTTTCACGTTCTTTACTGTAATTCTTCAGCAAGGGCTTAACATCTTTATCGATTTGTAATGGGTGTATTGTCTGTTCACAGAAACTCTAACTCAATGGTGTCTTATTACATTTTTTGACATGAAAGGGATCTATATTTTTTATCTGATTTTTTTCTTGTTCCGTTTTGTTTTAGAAGTTGTTCAAGTCGAGATTTTGAAGGTGTTTTTACAAGTCAACTGCTCTGTGTTCACATTTTTTAATATCTTTTGATACTATGGCATACTGGTCTGGCAAGACAGTTAAAACGGATAACCCATTCATTCCTAGAACATTTTATTAGTCCCACACAACAGAGTAAAGTCATGGAAAGATACAGTATGGTGCTCCTTGACATCGACTACCTAACGGTCGATGAGATGCCCGTCATCAGACTCTTTGGTAAGGACAAGTCAGGAAATGAGCCAATCATCGCATACGACAGTTCATTCAGGCCATACATCTATGCGATCCCCACCGATACAGAGAGGTGCCTGGATGAACTCGCTGAACTGGGACTGGAAAAACTTGAGGTCACAGAGCGAAGGGACCTTGGAAAACCGGTGGAGGTTATAAGGATAGAATTAAGGCACCCCCAGGAGGTTCCGAAGTTAAGGGAGAGGATAAGGAACCTTGAATCCGTTGCGGATATAAGGGAACATGACATCCCATTCTACAGGAGGTACCTCATTGACAGGTCAATCGTTCCAATGTCAGGGATAGAATTTAATGGCGTGGAGGTGGACTCGGCACCATCAGTCACATCAGATGATGTGAGGATCATTGAGATAACCGATGGGATAGAAACATCTGATTCTGGCTTCCCCCAGCTGGACATCCTCAGCTTCGACATTGAGGTGAGAAACCCCCATGGGATGCCTGACCCTGAAAATGATGAGATAGTGATGGTTGGAATTGCCGGTAACATGGGTGTTGAATCGGTTATATCAACGAGGGGCGAGCACCTGGACTTCGTTGAGATGGTTGATGATGAGGCGGCAATCCTTGAGAGGTTCGCTGAAATCGTCAGGGAGAAAAAACCCGACATCCTTGTGGGATACAACTCCGACAACTTCGACTTCCCCTACCTATCAAGGAGGGCAGAGATCCTTGGAGTGGAATTTGACCTTGGATGGGATGGGTCAAGGATAAAGACCATGAGGAGGGGCTTTGCAAACGCAACAGCCATAAAGGGGACGGTGCACGTGGACCTCTACCCTGTGATGAGGAGGTACATGAACCTTGACCGCTACACACTTGAGAGGGTCTACCAGGAACTCTTCGGGGAGAAGAAGCTGGACCTTCCAGGCGATAAGCTATGGGAGTACTGGGACCGGGAGGAGCTGAGGGATGAACTCTTCAAGTACTCCCTTGATGATGTCGTTGCAACCTACCGAATCGCAGAGAAGATCCTCCCCCTCAACATGGAGCTCACCCGTATAGTTGGCCAGCCCCTCTTTGACATATCCCGCATGGCAACCGGACAGCAGGCCGAATGGTTCCTTGTAAGGAAGGCATACCAGTACGGGGAACTCGTACCAAACAAACCATCACACTCAGAGTTTTCAAAGAGAAGGGGCCGCAGGGCCGTTGGAGGGTATGTTAAGGAACCTGAGAGGGGCCTCCATGAGAACATAGTCCAGTTCGACTTCCGCAGCCTATACCCCAGCATAATAATCTCAAAGAACATATCCCCAGACACACTCACCGATGAGGAAGATTGTGACTGCCACGTCGCACCGGAATACGGTTACAGGTTCCGTAAGGAGCCACCTGGCTTTGTACCCTCGGTTATAGGTGAAATACTCTCTGAGAGGGTCAGAATCAAGGGGGAGATGAAGCGTTCAGATGACCCCATGGAGCGAAAGATACTCAATGTACAGCAGGAGGCCCTCAAGAGGCTTGCAAATACCATGTACGGTGTCTACGGTTACTCAAGGTTCAGATGGTATTCAATGGAGTGTGCAGAGGCCATAACCGCATGGGGAAGGGACTACATAAAGAGGACAATAAAAATAGCCGAAGAATTCGGTTTCCATACGGTTTACGCAGACACAGATGGTTTCTATGCCACATACACAGGGAGGAGGTCCTAGGACCTCACCTCATCCATGAACCTCTCTATTATCTCCTCAGGGCTTAAATCTATGACAGGTACATCCGCGTTACCAGGTTTTACAGGTACATGGGCAAAAACTGGCCCGTCCTCCTCAAGGACCCTTTTAAAGTCAGGTTCCTCCTGGAGCCGGATAACATTGAATCCCATTGACCCGGCAACATCCCCAAGGTCTATGTGATCTGAGTAGGTGCACTGGGAACCGGTGCTTCCGTAGCACCTGTTGTCCAGGAGGACTATGAAGAGGTTTTTGGGTGCCTGGGCAGCGGCTGTTACCAGTCCCCCCAGGTTCATGAGGATGGATCCATCACCATCAAGTACAACTATCCTTCTCTTCTGTGAGAGGGCAAGTCCAAGTCCAATGGAGGACGCCATCCCCATGGATCCAAGCATGTAAAAATGCCTTGACGAATCTTTGATACTGTAGAGCTCCCTTGATGGGAAACCCAGGTTACATACCACGAGTTCATCATCAAGGACCTCCACGATCCTTTCTATGGCTTCAATTCTTGTGAGCATGTTATCACCAGTAGGCAACCTCAAGGAGCACAGCCACAGGGTGCCTCTTTTTGAGTGAGAGCGCTGTGAGTTCCACTATGGATTCCCTTGCCTGGGGGGGTGTTTCAGGGGTACTGTAGGGTATTTTGAGGACATCCAGTATCTCGGTCGTGGCCCTTCCCATGGGGACCTGGGCCTCCATGAACTCACCTCTGGTTCCCCTGTGGCTTACAATCATTGTTATGGGGATATGGTAGAGGCTGTAGAGTGATGCGAGGACATTCACGGAGTTACCGAGACCTGAGTTCTGCATCAGCATGGCTGTGGTCTTCCCGGCCATGTAGGCGCCGGCTGCAACACCGAAGCCCTCCTCCTCACGTGTAACCGGCACGTGCCTGATTTCCGGGTCAGAGTCCACCATTTCAAGGACGAACCTTAGGTTCACACAGGGGACGCTGACCGCGAAGTCTATCCCCGCCTCCTTCATACCCTCATAAACAGCCCTGCTGCTATCCAACTTCATAACCCCTTAATCTTGAGGTCCAGGCCGAGTTCATCTGATATTTCGTTCAGCCTTTCAAGGAGCTTTTCATCCACATCTATTCCCTCTTCACGACGCCTCTTTATGTTCATGGCCTCAATGTCACCTGGTATGAGGACGTCACCGGATGATTTAACCTCCTCGATGAATTCATCCACACTGGATTTGAATTCCTCGAGGTCGACCATCTTTGAGGGGTCTATGGCCATCATGAGGTCACCCTTGGTGCACATCTCCCGGGGGTTCGCTGTTCCCCTCACCGCAGCCCCAAAGGCCGCCCCCACAAGGGGACCTGCCAGGATCTCTATCATGAATGAAAGCGCATAACCCTTATGCCCACCAAAGGGGAGTATGGACCCCTTAAGGGCAAGTTCAGGGTCGGTTGTGGGGTTTCCATCGGCGTCCAGGGCTATGTTTTCAGGTATCCTCTCACCCTTCCTGGCGGCCTCCAGGAGTTTGCCCCTTGCGGATGCTGAGGTTGCCATGTCAACCGAGACATAGTGCCTGTTTGATGGGATCCCTATGGCCACTGGGTTTGTTCCCAGTATGGGTGTTTTGCCACCTATGGGTGCCACTGCAGGCTCTGTATTTGCTATCACAACCCCTATCATGTCGTTCATGACCGCCATGTCCGAGTAGTATCCGGCAACACCGAAGTGGTTTGAGTCATGGACACCCACAAGCCCGACGCCGGTATCCCTGGCCTTTTCAATTGCAAGTTCCATTGCCCTGCAGGCAACAAAGTGTCCGAACGTGTGGTTACCGTTTATCAGGGCCGTTGAGGGGGTTTCCCTTTCAATGGTTATATCACCGTGGGGCTTTATCGTCCCACAGCGCAGCCCCTCAACGTACTGGGGGAAACGGCCGATTCCATGTGAACTGAAACCCTTCAGGTCAGCGTCCAGCGTAACATCAGCCACTATCTCTGAAACCTCCTCTGGAACCTCCATGGCGGTGAGTATTTCCTTTATGATTCTAACTTCCTCTTCAGCACTTATCCTCATAAGAGTCCTCCTAAAGTTTTATTGATTCATCGGTGTAAGTTTTAAGGGCAACCTCCGATTTCCTGGGTGTTACGTTACCGATATGGTGGGCGCCGTCACCAAGGACATCAAGGGCCTCATCCAGGTCATCCCGGCTGACAACAGCACAGAAGCCAACACCCATATTGAAAACCCTGTACATCTCTGTTATATCAACCCCTGCTTCGTGGATGGTCCTGAATATCTCCTGTGGTTCTGGCAGGGAATCAAGATGGTATCCAACGTCCCTGTTGAGCCTTTTGAGGTTTCCGAAACCCCCTCCTGTTATGTGGGCAAGGCCATGGACACTCACACCTGACTCAAGGAGCCTCATCACGGGATCCACGTAGATCCTTGTGGGTTCAAGGAGTTCCTCGCCCACGGTTTTAGTGGAGCCTGGCATTTCATCGTCCACTGAGAGTTTCAGCTCATCAAAGAACACCTTACGGGCAAGGCTCAGGCCGTTACTGTGTATACCGCTGCTTTCAAGGCCTATAACAGCGTCACCCTCCCCAACATTCGCACCGGTTATTATGCGGTCCACATCCACAAAACCGATCCCTGTGGCTGCAAGGTCAAGGTTCCTGATTATATCTGGGAGTGAGGCTGTCTCACCACCTATTATGGCCACCTGTGCGATTTCAGCACCCCTTGCAAGGCCCTTACCTATCTCATCAGCAACATCAGGGTTTGGTTCTTCAACGGCGAGGTAGTCAACGAGTGCCGCCGGCCTTGCGCCCACACAGAGTATATCATTTACCACCATTGCGATGCAGTCAATCCCCACGGTGTCATACCGGTTCATCATCTCAGCGACCAGTATCTTGCTACCGACACCGTCGGTGCTCATGGCTATGGCCACATCACCCATCCTCACCAGGGCCGCGAAGTGGCCGGCCCCGCTTATAATGTCGCAGTATCTGAGTGTGTCCTTAAGCCGGGAGGTTAAGCGTGATACGGTCAGCTCCTCCAGGTCTATATCCACGCCGGATTCTGAATAGGTTACCATTCAATCACCACTAAAGAATAGTTTAAGGTCATCTAAATAGTTAGCCTCACTGTATACGTACCGTTTCAAGGTTCAGCGGTGTTTTTGTTTCGATGCGGTACGTCCTGTAAATGCTGGATGCAAGGTCAAGGGTCTTGTAGTTATCACCGTGACAGAGCAGTATCTTCTCAGGTTTTGGTGATATTCTCTTCACGTATTCCATGAGCTGTCTTCTGTCTGAGTGACCGCTGAAACCCTCAATGGTCTTTATGTTCATCTTCACATTGTAGACCCGCATCTTGTCCTCCTCATCCTTGAGGGGGATCTCCTTCCATCCCTTCTGGATCCTCCTACCAAGGGAGCCCTCGGCCTGGTAACCCACAAATACCAGTGAATTCTTGGGGTCCTCGCAGAGCCACTTGAAGTACTCCAGGGAGTTTCCTCCTGTCAGCATACCCGATGTTGACAGGATTATTGAGGGTTCTCCCTCAACGATCTCCCTGCGCTCATCCATGCCATTGACCTTATGGAAGATCTCTGAGATGAAGGGGTTGTGGCCCATATGGAATATCTGATCCCTGAGGTCCTTGCTGAGGTACTCGGGTCTTGCCGTATGGATTGCGTTGGCCTCCCAGATCATACCGTCTATGTATACCGGGACCTCATCGATTATACCTGTCCTTATGTACTCCTCAAGGACTATCATGAGTTCCTGGGCCCTTCCAACCGCGAATACCGGTATGAGTATCTTACCGCCCCTCTTAAGGGTGGAGTAGATTGTTTTCACAAGTTCCTTCTCTGCCCGTGTCCTTGGCGGCTGCACGTCCTCGTGTCCACCGTAGGTACTCTCCATCACCAGGGTTTCAATTCGCGGGAACCTGCTGGCTGCTGGTTCAAGGAGCCTGCTCTGCTCATACTTGAAGTCCCCCGTGTAGACCATGTTGTGCTGGCCGTCGCCTATGTGGAGGTGGGCCATTGCCGATCCCAGGATGTGTCCTGCATTGTGGAGTGTCAGCCGTATATCCGGTGCGATGTCGGTCACCTCACCGTAATCCAGGGTTATGGTGTGTTTGACGCTCTTCTTCACGTGTTTAACGTTGAATGGAAGTGGTTCGTCCTCCCTGTGGGCTATGTCTATGTGGTCAAGCTGCAGGAGCGTCATGAGGTCCCTGGTTGGGGCTGTGCAGTACACGGGCCCATCGTATCCGTAGTGGTAGAGGTAGGGCAGGAACCCTGAATGGTCAAGGTGGGCGTGGGTTATTATCACCGCGTCCAGGCTGTCCAGTGTGAATTCAGGGACATTGAGGTAGGGGTAGGAGTTCCTGTCATCCCCACCGGCAACGTTCACCCCACAGTCAAGGAGGACCCTGCTGTTGGGGGTCTGGAGGTAGAGGCAGGATCTCCCCACTTCCCTGAAGCCACCCATGGCTGTAAGCCGTGCCCAGTCATTCTCATATTTTGGTTTCTGGTGTATTCTATTTCCAAGCTGCTGCAGAATCTTCTTCCTTTCCTTACTGTTCTTCCTGAGGGTTCTGCGTATCCTCTCTATTATTTCAGAGGATATTGGTGGGGTTCTCAGTATCTTGGGGGCCCATCCAGTGTTCTTGACTATCTCCCTGGATGTTGAGCCGTACTTACCTATTACGAGTCCTGGCTTTCTTGCCTCGATGATGACCTCACAGGTGACATCGTCAAAGGATATGTTGGTTATCTTCGCCTCCTCAGGTACTATCTCATGGATCCTCCTTATGGTCTCCTCAGGGTCCATGAGGACCGAACGGTCGGATCTTATTATTATCCTCTTGCGGATGTCCTTTGCAATGTCCCTTATGAGGTTACCGTTCTCGGTTATTATCTCTGGGTTCTTGGTATAAATGACGACCTCGGGCCCCTCAAATTCCACCTTTGCAACCTGGACCCTCTCAGGAAGTCTCTGCATTATTGTCCTTTTGATTTCTTCAAGCATCTCTGAAACCATAAGATCACTTCTAAAAAACAGGGGATCAACAGTAAACGGAACGTTTACTGCAGATTAAAAAACAGGAAAAAAATCAGTTAAGGTCTTCAAGCCTTTTCTGGATTTCCTCTGGACTGAGCATCCTGAAGCCTTCATCCTCTGTGACAGTCGCCACAAGGATGCCGTTGCCTGAATACGTGTCCCTCTCCATGGCGGACTTTATGGCCCTTATGGCGATGTCAACCGCCTCATCAACATAGAGTTCATCGGTGTACCTGTCCTCAAGCACACCATAGGCCACAGGTGAACCTGAACCTGTTGATACAAACTTGTCAGGTATCATCCCCCCTGATGGGTCAAGGGAGTATATCTTTGCACCTGTTTCATCGACACCACCGAGGAGTGTCTGGACAATGAATGGGTAGAAACGTGATGAGTGAAGTATGTTGGCTGCAAGTGCAGCTGCAGCTTCTATGCTTATCCTTTCTGAGTTCCTCATTCGGTAAAGGGCGGCCTCTGCCTTGAGGTACTTCATGAGGCTCTGCGCATCTGCAACTGAGCCCGCTATTGTGGCTGCTATGTGTTCATCTATTTTAAAGATCTTGTCTGTGGCCTTGTGGGCTATGAGGTTGCCCATGCTGGCCCTTCTCTCTGTGGCAAAAACAACTCCATCTTTACATGTTATGCCGACAGTTGTGGTGCCTTTCAGCGTTTTTTCATCTTTCATAAATACACCTCAGTAAAAATAATAAAAAACCAGCTCCAGTTTTTAATTGTGTTTTATGATGTAAGTGGCTGTCCATCGGGACATAAAAGTTCTGTACCTTATATAAATTGGAGGTCCTTATTAAACTTTGCGATTTTTTTATAATAAATAAGGTTAAGGGGTTATCATTTCAGGATTTTATGGATCCTGACTGAAAGTTGGGGGGCTATGTTATGATTTCAGGCAGGCGGTCTGTCTCTGAGGCCACCTTTATCTCCCTTGCAACACGTCGCCCCATGCTCATCCCCTCCCCATGGAGGAGGTAACTGTAGGTGGATCCATGCATGAAGGTATTTGTTCCCCCATCTGTACGGGCACTCATCTCGAAGGTAACGATTTCCAGGTTATCTGTGCACATGGTCTGAAGGCAGAATGGGCCGTTCATACCGGGGGGCACGATCTTACTGGCAGCTTCAACCATACGGTCGCCCATCTCAAATGCCTGCGGAAGCAGTGATTCCCTCATTGCAACGGGGTGGTTACCTGTTATAACGTATGATGGGTCCAGGTTTATCTCAAGCTGGTCCCTTGCAGGGATCCTCACAAGGCCGTCGATGTTTGACTCGAAGCGGCTGTCCATACCCATGAGTTCCACTTCATCGTTCATGATTGAGTAGAAGTAGTGGATACAGAAGTTCGTACCTGATACATACTCCTCAATGTGGGCATCAGCAACATCATCCTCGGTTATCCAGCCCCTCTCAATCATTGAATCGATTTTATCGTTGAATTCCTCTGTACTGGACGCCACAAAGTATCCCCGGCCACCCCTGGCCCCTGGGAACTTGACCATCACTGGCCTGTCTATCTCTTCAGGGTCAGTGTACTTGAGGGGTATCCTTATACCAGCCTCCTTCATGAGTTTCCTTTCAAGGTCGCGCTCGGATTCCCATCTCAGTATGTCCCTGTTACCGAACATGGGGACATAGAAGTCGTTTTCGATATGGTCAAGGCCTGCGTAGGCCACAAATGATCCGTGGGGAACTATTATGCTGTTCATGGACCTTAATTTATCCTGAACATCATCATTTACAATGTCACTGAACTTATCAACAATTATGAATTCATCTGCAACCCTGAACCGCTGATATGGTACCTCCCGGCCCTTTTCACATACCACAGCGGTTCTGAAGCCCTCCTGTTTTGCACCGTTGAGTATGTGAAGTGATGTGTGGCTGCCAAGGGTTGCAACTGTTATGTCTTCCCTGCTGTATCCATCAAGGATGCTGAGTATCTCATCACGGTTTACCTTACTCATAAAAAAACCCCTCAAATTTATATATAAAGGGTTGGATTTCATGCTAGTTATCTTTTTTGCCTTCAACAGAAGCCATTAAATACTTTGATGAAGAAGAACATTTATGGATTTATTTTTCAGAAAGCCCTCCATAGCAGTGAAAACATGAAATGGGTGAGGATAGGGGACATCGTAGTTCTAAACAGGGATGTTGAGGACCCTCAGAGATTCCTTGAAATGCCTGGTGTGAGGGGTGTTCTCCTTGTTGAGGAGATACATGGACCCCTGAGGAAGCCCAGGGTCAGGGTCCTTGCAGGTGAATGCACCGAGACAATCCACAGGGAAAACGGCTGCCTTTTCAGGATAGACCTTTCCAGGGTAATGTGGTCAAGGGGCAACATAAATGAGAGGGCCAGAATACCCGGAGTTGTTGAGGACGGTGAAACCGTTGTTGACATGTTTGCGGGTATAGGCTACTTTTCGATACCGGTGGCGGTCCATTCAAACCCAGGGAGGGTCCACTCCATAGAGATAAACCCTGACTCATTTGAATTCCTCAAATCCAATATAAAACTCAACAGGGTTGAGGGGGTCGTGGAACCACACCTTGGGGACTGCCGTTCCATCGCCCCTGAACTGGACGCTGACAGGGTTATAATGGGTTATGTTGGAACCACCCACCACTTCCTTGAAGCTGCGCTGGAATGCGTCAATGAGGGGGGCGTTATACACTACCATGAAACTGTCCCTGAGAGTATAATGTTCTCAAGGCCCCTCAAGAGGATTGAAAGGGCGGCACACCCGAGGAGGGTGTCTGTTCTTGACAGGCATATTATAAAGAAGTACTCGCCGGGTGTCTGGCATGTTGTCCTGGATGTAAGGGTTCACTGAGGAGATAGTGGTGTCTGTTGCAGGCGTTGATCTGGCCGCATCTCATGAAAAAGAGACAGGCGTGGCCATAATAGATGGTGGAAAGGTGAATGTGTTCAGTGTCTTTTCATCTGATGATATAATCCATTCAGTGAAATCTGCAGATGCAGTGGCGGTTGACGCGCCACTCTCACTTCCCAGAGGGCGCTGCTGCCTCAGGAGTGACTGCAGCTGCAGCAGGCATGGCCACTTCAGAAGGGCAGACCTTGAGATCAGAAGGTATGGCAGTGTTCTACCATTGACCTGGAGGGGGATGAGGGAGCTCACCATGAGGGGTATCAGGATAAGGGAGGCACTTGAATCCCATGGTGTGGAGGTTATTGAGACACACCCAAGGACAGCGGAGAGGATGATGAAAAATGCAGGGCTGCAACTGGAACTCTGTGATACCTCCACCATGAGCATACACCAGAGGGACGCCCTCACAGCTGCACTGGTCGCCCTCCTATATACAGCGGGAAACTTCACTGAATTGGGGGATCCCTCCGAGGGAACCATAATACTTCCGTAGGTTGAAGAAACACAATCTAACATTTGAAGAAATCAGACCCTGAGATTAAGCATGAAAGACCCCGGTGGTTGAAGAATCATAATCTAAAAACAGTTTGAGAAACCAGTCTTAGGAACCATATTCTCAAAGAAGGATTTCATACAAGGAATTCAGGGTAAAGCCTTTCTATTGTCCCAATGACCTTTGGACTTAAGAAATCATGGTTGATGAACTTCCTGTAAACCGGTAACCTCTCCTTTAACGTGAAGCCAGCAGACTCTGTGAGCCTTCGAAGTTCATCTATCTCTGGCCAGGGGGCCTCCGGGTTCACGTAGTCCCTGCTCAGCGGTGAAACACCACCCCAGTCATCTGCACCTGCAAGTAGGAAGACCTCACCTGTTTCCCTGTTAAGGTTTGGGGGCACCTGTATGCTCACATCGGGAAAGAGGAGCTTGGCCACCGCAACCATCCTCACCATTTCAATGAGTGAGGGCTCTGGGTGGTTCTCCATGGGTATCCCGGGTTTTGCCCGGAAGTTCTGGATTATTATCTCCTGCAGGTGACCGTACCTGTCCTGTATACGTCTGAGTTCAAGGAGTGATTCAGCCCGCTCCTCCACTGTCTCACCTATACCCACGAGTATCCCTGTGGTGAACGGTATTTTAAGGCGCCCAGCGTCTTCTATCATCTTTATCCTTAAGGCAGGATCCTTACCGGGGCTTTCACGGTGCGCCTCTTCTTCCATCAGCCGGGGACTTGCAGACTCAAGCATGAGGCCCATGGAGGCGTTCACCTCCCTGAGCCTCCTGAGATCCCTGTAGCCAAGCACACCCATATTTGTGTGTGGCAGAAGACCATGATCCAGTGTGGCGCTGCAGAGGTGATGGGCATAGTCAACCATATCACTGAATCCGAGTTCTTCGAGTTTCTCCATCACCTCGGGGACCTCATGTGCATTCTCACCGAAGGTGAAGAGGGCCTCTGTGCACCCCATATCCCTGGCCCTTCTGACCTCCCTTAGGACGTCCCCCGGGGGAATAATGGGTGGGTCGGGGGAGTCTGACCTGAAGGTGCAGTAGCCGCAGCGGTTGCGGCAGGCCCTTGTGAGGGGTATAAAGACATTCCTTGAGTAAGTCACCTCGCCTGGCTCGCAGACACGCTTCATGAGGTCCAGTAGTTCAGGGCCATCAACAAGGAGAAGTTTCAGGATTTCTTCCTTTCCAAGAACCATGGAAGCACCGCTAAAATAAGTTCAATCTGAAATGTCAGAGACAACAACCTCAACAAAGCAGGGTCCCACCCCACTCCGGTCCCTGTAGAGAACAACAAAGAGGCCGATGTCCTCTGTCATGCAGAGCCTATAATCCACGCTGAAGTTCATATCCTCAAGGGCCTCCTTTAGTCTGTGGATACCCCCGATATCGGTTTCTGTCCCGACCTCAACGCAGGACCTTATCTGCTCATCCATCACACCAATGAGGGCCGTGCCCTCCTCGGATATTAGCTCCAGTTCCTCTGCACCCAGTTTCTCTATAAGGCCATCAAGTTCCCTGCCCATCTCCTCAGTGTCCATCCTCTTTCTTGACATTCCCCTAACGATTAGTATCTCCTTTGAGTCAAGGGCTGGTCTTGAGCCCTCAAAGGCTTCAAAGTAACCCATGATCTCCCCGGCTATCCTGTGCAGTTTCATCAAGGTTATCACTCCTCTGATCCGTTAAGTTCCTCTATCTCGTATCTAAGTTCCCCCATTGTCGCAACCTTTTCAGCGAAGGCGTTGTGTCTGTGTATGCTCTCCTCGTTTATCTGCCTTACGGTGACTATTGTGTCGTCGGGGAGGTGTGGGTACTCGCTGACTATCCTGTGCACCATGTTACGGACGCAGTCCTCAACGAACATGGGGTTCTCATGGGCACTCACAACAACGGCATTTTCATCGGGCCTCTTGAGGAGTTCATAGACAGGTGAACTCATGGAGCTCTCTATGATGTTTATGAGGTTCTCGGCCCTTATAGTCTGGTCCTCGGGAACCTCTATCATTATCATCCCACGTCCTCTCTGATTGTGGGAGGCGAATGATACACAGTCAAGAACCTTTTCAACTGTTTCAGGGTCAAGGAATTCCAGGAGCTTCTGACGGGATGTTTCCTTAACCGATTCCTGTGCACAGGGGCACACGGTCATCCCCACCACCTCTGCCCCTATCATCTTGCGTATTACTATACCGTCATCGTCCCTGTAGCCGATGGCGTCTGCCATGATCTTTGTCATCTCCTGGCTCTTCTTAGCGGTGACAGGGGATTTCTTCATGAACATGAAGTCGCTCTTCATGCTCACCTCGGCTCTGCGGGCGTACCTGTGCTTTTTGAGGAGTTCATTGACTATCTCTGCGCAGAGGGATTCCAGTTCAAGGGCACTGTTTTCAACAACCTCCTCGAGGACGTCACTTATGGCCTCGGGGTTCCTTGACATGTGGATCCCCCTCTGCCTGCTCGGGAGGTCCACAAATGCATCGAATGTTGGAAGAAGTATTATGGGCCTTCTACCATCCCTTTCTATCTTCAGAAGCTTCTTAACACCTGTAACACCCACCCTTGTAAGGTGAACGGGGATGCTTGGAATCTTGTCCTGTGTATCTGGAAAACAAACCAAACCCAAATTTTACACCCCATAACAGTAATAGTTACCTAGGTTTTAAGTATAGTATGAAGACTTTGCTTATATACTTGTCCGGTGATTATGAGTCCCCTGAAACAGAATATTACAGTGATGTCTTGTTTAAATGAGATGGTTCCTTTCATGTCATCGTCTGGTCTTTCTGGTTCATGAGTGTAATCGAGGGGTGTGCTGAAACCTGAATCCATACCGTGGACTGAAAGACATCATTCTCTATCAAAAACCATCAAAATATTGAGGTACAGTCCTATAGGTCTAGGAGAGGAGTTTCAGTATCTCCTCAGGCGTGAGGTCCTTAATATTATTATCTAGCCTTGCACGGGCACCATACAGTTCCTCTGCCCTTGATGCAAGTAGTCTTGTGCTTTTATCGGGCTCCCCAATAATGAGGATGTCATCAAGGTCTTCAAGCTTCCTTTCAATGTCATTCTTAAGGTGCTCTATCTTCTTCTCTATACCCTTAAGGGCAGCATCAGGGATCCTGGGGTTTATCTTCTTCATATCATCCACTGAGAGGGGTGCACCTGCAACCAGGATATTTCCCGGCTCAACGCCAGCCTTAACAAGGATCTTTTTGAGTGAAGAGTTGTTCACAATGATCAATTTCCCCTTAGAAGCTTCCTTTATCCTTTCAGATGGTTCCTCCTGTTCAATGACACCGAAATCTGCAAGCATGCCGTCAATGGCCTCCCTGGCGGCCATGAGTCTCCTGCAGAAATCGTATGCATCTTCCCCGATGAGCTCATGTGATGGAAGGCTGGCGTATATATGGTCCTCGGCTTCAATGAGTTCCATCAGGGCCTCCTGAAATTTTCTGGTGTCTATGACACCATCCTGGGGGTCCCTGAACCTGGATTCCCTCCTGATATTCGTGCATGATTTTCTTATAAGCTCCTCTGCCTGTTCAAGTCTGATTTTTTCCATCTTATGACCCTCTCAGAAATTGAAGAATGGTGAAAACACATCGCTAATCTCATTGAAGATTTCAGCCACAGCCGTTGACCCCTCATATTCCACCTTAACACCGGAACCCTTAAGGCCCCGGATGAATGAGACATTCGAGTTTCCAAGGGCCTGGAGGTCATAGCCCCCTTCAAGCACCACCGCACAGGGCAGCCCTGTCTCATGGATGAACCATCCCATCCATGAGAAGAACTCCTCATCCACCCTCATATCTGCCAGTGGATCCAGCCTGTGGGCATCGAACCCTGCAGATACGAATAACATATCCGCCCTGAATTCACTGAGTACCTGTGGGAGCACCTCAGAGAGTATCCAGATATAATCCCTGTTCCCTGAACCCCGGGGCATAGGGATGTTGAGGTTGAAGCCCTCACCATCACCCTCCCCCATCTCACCAATGAATCCTGTCCCGGGGAAGAGTGTCCTGGGGTCCTGGTGCACCGAGACATACATGACTTCCGGGTTGGTGTAGAATATGCTGGATGTTCCGTTCCCGTGGTGAACGTCAAAGTCAATCACAGCCGCCCTTGAAATCCCGAGGTTCCTGCGGCTGTGCTCAATGGCTATGGCGATGTTGTTGAATATGCAGAAACCCATGGACCTGTCATAGGTGGCATGGTGACCTGGGGGTCTTGCAACGGAGTATCCCCATCCGTTTTTCAATGCCTCCTCAGCCGCGACCATGGCGCCACCTGCGGCGAGCCTCGCCACACTGAAGCTTTCAGGTGTCATGTAGGTGTCATAGTCCAGCCATCCACCACCCCTCCCTGAGAACACCTCCAGGTACTCCACATGGACGCTGCTGTGGACCATTAGGATATCATGGACACCTGCCATTCTTGGTTCCATGAACTTCAGCTGAAGCCCCGAGGACTTCAGGGCGTCAATGATTGCACGTGTCCTCCCCTTGTTCTCAACATGGCCCTCATTATTGTGGAGGTCATAGGTGCTGGAGTGTATAATTGCCATGGTTAAATTTTTGGTGCAGGGGAATAAATAATTAATCGCCTATCATCTTGGTGGAGGTCATGTCCTCCTTAACTATATTGAGGACTGTCTGGGTGTAGGTCCTCTGAACGTCACCCTCACTCAGCAGACCCTTGATGAAGCTATCCAGCTCTCCGGTGTCCTTGAATTTTCCTATGAGTATGGCATCGAATTCTCCTGTGACGTCGTAGACTGCAAGGACGTTTTTGTGGTAGGCTGTCCGTGTCTCCCAGTTCCTCAGAACTCCACCTTTGACCTTAACACCTATTATGGCTGTGAGTTTGTATCCAAGTTTGGAGTGGTCTATCACCGGCACGAATTTCTTTATAACACCCTTCTTGACCAGCTTCTCAACACGGTTGTGCACAGTACCCACCGAGACATCGAGTATCCTTGAGATGTTCCTGTAGGACATGCGTCCGTCCTCATTTAGGAGGTCTATTATTTTCCTGTCAATATCATCGATTTTGACTAGATCATCATCCATTGGAATCACCACTAAACAATGTATACCTATGGAAGTTATATTATAAACTTTTTTAAATTATGGTGTTTTAGAAGAAGTTATTAACTTTTATAGATAGTAGGTATCCCCTTATAAATTTAGCTGAAACAGGAAAAAGTAAAAAAGGGTTAATTATTCGTAGGCGTACCTGAGTGCAAGGGCCCTGTTAAAGAAGAGCAAGAGGTAAGGAAATATTATGAGCACTGCTATTAGGGTACCGATGATGGGTATTGAATTGAGGAGAATGGCAATGAAGGCAATAACAGCTCCTATGAGGACGACAACGATGTACCAGATGATGTAGTCGATCCATCCGATCTGAGAGATCACATCCAGTATTTCACCGAACCTGAATGCTGCTCCAAGGTCACTGTCATTGTAGGCCATGTGTGCTATTGCGATGGTGTCTATGAGCCCAAGGATTATTGCAAGTACCACAGCGATTATCACAGTACCTCCAAAGAGAGCTGTGAAGGCTGTTGGATTGGTGATCATACCAGTATCTGGTGAAACCATTGCCAGAGATCCGAGACCACCTACAATTATCAGTGGAACTATCATGTATACAATTTGGACAACGAAGACCTTTAATCCATCAACGAACATTTCACCCCATTCATCGAATTCAGGAAGCTCATCAAAACCCGCTATCGATGCCTTGAGGGCCCTGAAGCCGTATCCCACAAAGAGGAGGATAGGTATAATCAGAACACTGGCTATTAGGAGGACACCGAGTATTATGACCTTCTGCCAGTCACTGGAGGGATACCTTATGGCGTCGTTTACAATTTCACCTATATCCAATTTTCACACCTCCGCGGATTCCCGCAGCTAAAACTATATAAATGATTATATATAAAACTGCCTAATCTGTTTAGAGGAGGATATAAATCGCTGCACAGTTAATATACAAAAGAACGGGTGAAGGGATGAAGAAGGGGATAATAGTCGTTGCTTTGCTGGTGATCGTCGGGGGCTACTTCTACTTCACATCCACTTCAGGAGATTTTGAACCACTGGGAAGACTCGGATTCGTTAAAATCGCAAACCCCGACATGTACCCTGGTCACATACACTCAAAGTTACTTGCAGATTATGCCCGGGAAAGGGGATCAAGGTGCATCCTCGTTGTCCATTATGGGGGAAGCTCCAATTACCGCTGCTACATGGAGGGTGACGTCTACATCCTGGAACTTGCATACGTAGAGAAAAAGCAGTACAAGCCTGGCATAGACTGGAATGAGGTCTGGCAGGAGGGCATATATGGTGTCCCCGATGACAAGTGGACCTACCGTTCAGATGGTAAGGAATTTGATACCCTGGATGAGGCACTGGCTTATATAAAGGAGAGGGCCGCTGAACACGGGCAGGTGGGCCCCATACCAATGGTGTATCATGGGACAGTGAGGGAGGGGGACATTTTCATAAACCAGGGTTGCGGTTTCCCGCTATACTACAAGATTTCAAGGGAAGAGTACGGGCCAATCGCAGCTTATTATTACGTTATCAGGGGAATAATCTTCCCGTACCTCAACAACCCCTACCGGAACTTTGAAATCAAGAATGCAAGGGCCCTCCAGTACTACTACACCCACAACATGCTGAACTATGAATGAGAACAATCGTACAGGCTACGAACGGGAACCGTGGAGGTCCATTATGATCTTCTCAATCTCCCTGATCCCTGCATCTGTTTTTATCCCGGTTGGCCTTATATGGGTCCTTGAAACCCTGAATCCTGCCCCCTCAAGACCACCCATAACATCCATGAGTGGGGGGGCGCTCACCCCTAGCTTGCTGCAGACCTCATGGACGTCATAGAATCCAGGAGGCATTCCCACCTCTCCAATACAGGTCTTGAGCAGTTTCAGGACATCCTCTGATTTATTGAGGGCTTTATTTTTAGTTTCAGCTATCATGGATCCGATGAATTTTTCATCATGCAGTTCCCCGAGCCAGAGGGGTCCGGCAGCATCCATTTTACCCCCGCAGACCGGGCACTTTAGGTCTTCGGGCAAACCCCTCACATTTTCATGGTGAAGGCAGCTGAAGCAGTGGAGCATGTAGCCAATGTTTTTGAGGGTTTCATCGGCCCTCCTGGCCCCCCTCCTTACATGGGCATAGATCCTCATGTAGTGCTGGCTGCTGTGTGATAGAAAGAATGATGCGCCCTTACTGTACCTGGCAAGGCTTATTGCAGTGAAACCTGCAAGTATCCTCAGCCCCGTCTCATGACAGTACTCTGTTTTGAGGGGCCTCGATGAGTACTTCCTGAGGCAGGGTTTTATATAGGTTCCGCAGAGAGCAGAGGTGTCTGTGGCGGTAACAGCAAGGAGGGACCTGTTCCTGGCGGATGCCACTGCAGAGTCCATGAATGGTGCCGGCGTCCCGAAGGGGTCCACATCAATAACATCAAAGCGTCCACGGTTTCCTCTGAGAAAGATAGCAGCGTCCTCCCTGCTGACCTCTGGGGATACAGAATTCAGCTCTGCGTTATGCTTTATACATTCAACTGCAAGGGGGTTTATATCATTTGCAGCGGCTTCAGATACGCCATCAACCTCCACCAGGTACCTTATGGCCCTTATACCGCTCCCTGAGAATGTATCAGCAACACACATCTCCTTATCAAGTATTCGCTGAAAGGCCTGAACTGCAAGCACCGACACATCCCTATTGAACTCCATCACAGGGTTATAGAAGACAGGGGCCCTGGATGATACCTTGCTGAAATCCGGAACCTCAATTGTTACTGAACCCTCATTTATTGTCATCATATTCAACACTCCTTACCTGAACAGGATAATAATCCCCAGTTATAGTCGGGACTTACATCCAATAAATTCGATTAACATGCACATTGTATATTGGAATCAAATGAGCGCAGTCACATAGCATGACTGGCATTCAACCGGCTCATATCAGCCTCGGTTACATAGCGGATCAGCATCTAACTTCACTCATATCAATATATTTATTAGTGCCGGATGATTTACTGATTACTATGATACTCAGACAGGATTTAGTAAGAGGCCGGTGACTCAATGAGGAATTTCCTTGACAAGGTCTACACTGGAAGAAATGAGCCATGGCGTTATATGCTGACGGTGCTCCTCAGCTTCGTGGTGTCCAATGTGGGTGCCGGTTTTATGGTGGGGTTATTTCTGGTGGCCATCCTCATAATCAGCGGTAGAATGGATGCAATTGAGGGCATCCCTGCCTTCAGCTGGCCAGCTTTACTCATCATGGTGGCAGTGGCCTTTTCTGCCTCAATGTTCTTTCTCTACGTTGGATTGAAGTTCATCCACAAACGGGATTTCATATCAGCCCTGAACTCCAGGGGTCATGTTGACTGGAGGCGGATACTGAGGGGAGGAGTGGCTTGGTTTCTTATTGTCGGGATCCTTGACCTGATCTCGATTATCATGGATCCCTCTTCAGTCAGATTTAAATTCACACCGGAATTCTGGTGGCTTCTAATCCTTTCATTAGTTGCATTTCCTGTACAGGCTTCCTTTGAGGAGATATTCTTCAGGGGATACCTCATGCAGGGGATGTGGATGATCCTTAAGAGGCCCATCCCACTGATGATCCTGAATTCACTGATATTCTCAATCCTGCACTGGTGGAATGGCACGACCCTTGCAATGAGCCTCTCAATAACAGCAAGCACATTCATCATTGGACTGGTACTTGCACTCATAACACTCACAGATGATGGTGTGGAACTCGCCATGGGGGTGCACATTGCAAACAACCTCTATGTCAGTGTTATACACAGCTCCCCGGAGGCCGGCCTTGGAAACCTTCCATCCCTGATGGTAAGTCCATCGGATCCCTACACCTCCCCAGTGGCACTGATCCTTGCATCGGCTCTTCTCGTCGCCCTACTATTCAGGGGACGCTATGGGGATGTGCTGAGTGTTCTGAGGTACGTGGATGAGGATTAATAATCCACTGAATCATAGTAACGAGGGTTATAACTTTAACTGATTGAGGGTTAGGGTATTAATTTTTAAGTTCCAGTGAGAAACTAATAACTCAGTAACTCTTACAGGTGTTCACATGATACCGGTTGCTACTCCCATAATCAATGAAGAGGAAATAGAGGAAGTTGTGAAGGTACTTAAATCGGGATTCATTGCCCAGGGACCACGGGTGGCGGAATTCGAGGAGAAGTTTGCATCCTATGTGGGTACTGAATACGCTGTTGCAACAAGTTCAGGGACAACAGCCCTCCACCTCGCCCTCCTTGCTGCAGGGATTGGAAAGGGGGATCAGGTTATAACAACACCATTCAGCTTCGCTGCAACAGCAAACGCAGCCCTCTACGTTGGCGCTGAACCCGTATTTGCAGATATAGATCCTAAAACCTACAACATAGATCCTGAGGAGATCGAGAAACTCATAACACCCAGCACGAGGGCAATAATACCCGTACACCTCTACGGGCAGCCCGCCGACATGGACCCCATCCTGGACCTGGCTGCTGACCATGACCTCCTGGTGATTGAGGACGCTGCCCAGGCCCATGGTGCAGAGTATTATGGGAGGACAGTGGGTTCCATGGGGGATGCCGCATGCTTCAGCTTCTACCCAACAAAGAACATCACAACAGGGGAGGGCGGGATTATAACAACTGATAATGAGGAAATTGCAGAGATGGCACGGATTCTAAGGACCCACGGGGAGACAGAGCGCTACAACCACACCTACCTTGGCTACAACTTCAGGATGACCGATATTGCTGCGGCCATTGGCATAGCCCAGCTCGGAAAACTTGAAGACTTCAACAGAAGAAGAATCGAAAATGCAGAGTACCTCACAGATAACCTACGGGACATGGAGGAGGTGTCAACGCCCCACGTTGCAGGGGGGGTTAAACACGTCTTCCACCAGTACACCGTGAGGGTTCCGGGTTCAAGGGACAGCCTCATGGAGTTCCTCAACGAGAGGGGTATAGGTACCGGGATTCACTACCCGAAACCCATCTACAGGCAGGAACTCTACAGGAGGATGGGTTTCAATGCCAGATGCCCGGTCAGTGAAAAGGCTGCAGATGAGGTCCTATCGCTACCGGTACACCCTGCCCTTACTGACGAGGACCTTGAAAAGATTGTGAATTCTGTCAGGGATTTCTTCGGGCAGAACTAACATTATTTATCTCAGCTTCAGTGTGGTGCTGGGAAATAGCATAATTCTATTTTTTATGTTACGCCGATATGTACATTTAAAAATTAAACTACTGAATAACATTTAAGGGAGTTTCAGCGACCTCAGCGTTATTAAGGAACATTTACTGGAGCTTTTTCTTTACAGATTCAACCTTGTCACTGAGGCCCCTGTCGGTGTCCCTTCTATCATCGATTTTGATGGTTGTGTAGACTCTCTCTGAGCCTGCCTCCAGGACTGCCTCATGGGCCGCCTTAACAGCCTCAAGGAGTTCATCCAGGTCACCGGCCTCAACAAGAGTCCCCATACCTGAGATCTCATACCTCACGTTCATCCTCTCGAGGGCACTGACTGCAGCGGCCACGTAACCGCTGAGTGAGGTGCTGCCTGTACCGAGAGGTATTATGGTGAGCTCTGCGGTTATCATGGTGAATATATATGTCGACTGTTTTATATATACGGTTCCATGGATGTTCAGGAATTCAACCGGAGAATCATGACCAGAATAAGGGGTCTCATGGAATCACATAAACTGGTAGAGAGGGGAGAACACGTTGCAGTGGCACTTTCAGGCGGTAAGGACAGTGTGCTGACACTCCATGCGCTCGCAGATTTAAGGGATGAACTGGATTTTGAACTCACAGCCATCACGGTTGATGAGGGTATAAAGGGCTACAGGGGGGAGGGGGT
The DNA here is from genome assembly GCF_030055435.1 of Methanothermobacter sp. NCBI lineage: Archaea > Methanobacteriati > Methanobacteriota > Methanobacteria > Methanobacteriales > Methanobacteriaceae > Methanothermobacter > Methanothermobacter sp. The sequence continues at coordinate 53,877 of NZ_JASFYG010000004.1, read as the reverse complement.
TCTTGCAGGTAGGGAAAACGCCCGTATAAGGGGAGTTGAACTCATAGAGAAGTCATTTAGAGATGAATTCAACTTTGAACTTGACGATGTTCTGGAAGAGTTCAGAAGCCCCTGCATACCCTGCGGTGTCTTCAGGAGGTGGATACTCAACAGGACAGCCAGGGAAATAGGGGCATCAAAGATTGCAACGGGCCATAACATGGATGACGAGGTTCAGTCATTCATGATGAGCCTTGCAAGGGGGGATGTGAGGAAGTTCTCCAAGTTTGGCCCGAAACTTCAGAGGATACACCCTGCGATGGTACCGAGGATAAAACCCCTCTGGAGCACACCCGAGGAGGATGTCAGGCTCTGGGCTGAACTCAATGATGTGAAATTCCACAGTGCGCCCTGTCCATACTCCAGCAGATCAATGAGGGCTGGGATAAGGGATTTCCTTAACAGGATAGAATCGGAAAGTTCAGGTATAAAGGAGAGAATCATGAAATCATTAACGGTCACATTCCAGCCTCTGGTGGAGGATGAGGGGATCGGAGAGTGTTCAGTCTGCGGAGAACCAGCATCAGGGGTTAAATGTAAGGCCTGTGAGTTCCTTGAAATTATAGAAGAAGCGGATCATTAGAGAGAGGCTCCTTTTAAATTATTTCAGGATCCTGGTAACTGAGCCAATACCCTTGCTTCTTCCCTCACGGAAGATTATCTTCTGACCCTCCCTCACATGGTGGGGCTTGTACTTGAACCTCATCCTCACCCTGCCCCTGTCACCGGCTGACATGAACTCTGCATCAAGGGGTTCCAGTATGGTGGTCTCTGCTATTGTTTCAATGTGGGTTACGCTCTCATAGCCCGCCTTTATGGTTGTGGGATGCACCAGTATGGCCACCTCGGCCTCAAATTCCCTGACTGCCTCTGGTTCATAGTCGGGGTGGGCCAGTATCATACCCCTCTCTATTTCATCGGCGGATGCCCCTGAGATGGATATTCCAACTATATGCCCGGGCTCTGCACAGCCTATACGGTAGTGGTGCATCTCGATGGATTTAACGGTGACCTCCCTGAATTTTCCGGTGTTCATGGGGCCCAGGAGCAGCGTATCACCCTTCCTGACAAGGCCCTGCTGGATGGTTCCACTGACAACGGTTCCAACACCCCTAATGGTGTATACCTTGTCTATGTACATGAGAAACGGCTTCTCATCCCCATTGACGTCACGCTTAACCTGCAGGTTGAGGAAGAGCTCATCCAGGACTTCAAGGCCCTCCCCTGTGACAGAGGATGTCTCTATTATGGGTACTATGTGCTGGTTCATCTTGCCGGCTATTTCCCGTGCAGAGTCCCTTCCGGTCACATGGAAGGGTATCCTCCCAACCAGTTTGAGGAGTTCAGATATCTTCTCCCGCACAGCCCTTCTCTTCTCAGAAGTGGCTATATCGGTCTTTGTGAGCACAACGATCACAGGAAGCTCCATTGCAATCATTATACCAAGGTGCTCCCTTGTTATATGCGTTGGACCCTCATCCGCGGCAACGGTCAGGAGGCCATAGTCCAGGTTCTGCCCCACAATCCCCCTTATTGTTGTCCTCAGCCATGGTTCATGTCCAACGGTATCAACGAAGGATATTACCCTGTCGGCCTTGTCCATGAGTCCTGATTTCTCCTTCCGGTCCAGTGGATTTTTGAGTCTTATGACCCTTCCATCCCTGAATCCATATATGGCGAAGGATAGATCCGCTGACAGGCCCCTTTCTATCTCGTGTTTCTGGACATCAAGGAATATCCTTGTCTTACCGCTTCCATCATCTGGGGTTCCTGTTGTTAGTGTACCGAGGAGTGTGCTCTTTCCATGGTCAACGTGGCCGGCGACACCTATGAGGAGGTGTTCCCTTTCTGTTTTCTGTTTTCTTGAGATTATCACCTCGGCCACCTTACCGTGGGTTCCCTCATGGAGGTTAACCTCCTCCACAACGGCATCTATCTCCTGACTCAGTTTTCTGAGGACCTCAACTGACTCTTTTAGTTCCTCATCAGGGAGGCCAACCGGTTCACCGCTGTCCTCCACACCAAGGAGGTATACTGCCCTTCCATCACCCCTTTCCATACGGTACTTCATCTGGGAGATCAGGCTCTTCTTCCGGTCCATCTTCAGATGATACCTTGGTGAGAGTGCCTTCTTGAATTCTATGTTCCTCCTCTCACCGGCCGATGTGAATGATCGGATATCCTCTATCATATCTCGTTCTATTCCCTTTTCACTGGATTTGTGAAATGACAGGTTCCATACCTTTCTTCCTGGAGTTTTCTCACAATTTCTGCGGCTTCCTGGAAGCTACCAGCCTTTCCAAATATTCGCCTTTTTTTAACCTTCAGGGTTCTTCCACAGACACACTTCCGGGTATCTGCGCCCTCCTTTGAGTAGAGGGCCCTTCCACAGTCGCATCTGAATATGACGTACATTGCATATCACACTGCTCTTTCCACAGTAAATTTTTATTGAACCGGTATTTAATGAAATTTTTCCCCATCATTGCATTACTCTGAATGATGCCTTCTAATTTAGTTGTGAGCTTGTGGTGTGCTGGACATTACCCTGAATGATGTATCATCGTATTCAAATGAGTTCTTCAAGTGGTGGAAGTTCATGTGGGTTCCTGAGGTAGTGCTCTATCCCCCTCCTGTGGCCTGCGCCCACAACGGCAACAACGCGGTCCTCCTCAATGGAGAGGAGCCTGTGGGCCATGAATGCATCCCTCTCCTCAACAAGCACATGGTATGCTGAGGGTGATATTTCGCGGAATTCCTCCATAACCTCCGCAAGGGTGTCGTCACTTTTGAGGCTCTCAATATCCCTCGCATCCTCCCCCCCAATGAATGACCTCATGATTGCAAGGAAGAACCTCAGCTTTTCCCGCAGGCTCATGGACCTGATCGCCCGTTGCATGGTCACCCCTATGTCACGGTCAATGAGGGCCACCCCCGCACCAACCTCATGGGCGGCTTCTATCGCTGCAAGCATCTCACTGCCAGGCTTGACACCTATATCCTCACCGATCTTCCGCTGGAAATAGGTTAAAAACCAGCCTGCAAGGATGACGCCAATGTTTCCACTTCTGAGGACATCCTGGAGGGAGGGTTCGTCCCTTTTGATTCCCATTTTTTCGTCCATGAGCCTCCTGTACCTGCCGGGGTCAAGTTCCACTGCAACAACGTCCGGTTTCATCTCAAGTATGGTTCTTCTCACCTCATCAACACTTTCTTCAGATACATGTGCGGTACCTATTATCTTCAGCTCCTCCAGATTCATGTCCACTGCAGCCTCCTTAGACCAGAGATATCCTGCCATCCATGTATACGGGTACGTTTTCTGTTATATTCCTTCTGAGGCAGTATTCAATATCACCGGCAAAACCAAGTTCCCTGAGCCTCCTGGCTGACCTGGATTTTCTTATGGCATCATCAACCATGGAACTGTCCTGGACTGCAAGTACTGAGGCCTCAGCGTACTCTTCGAACTCACCACCAATTGCACGTATTATTTCACCGGCACAGAGGAAATCCTCTATTGCAAAGCGGCCATTAACACCGGCCATGACCACCTCAACCTCATCCGAAAGTTTCCTTGCAGCTGAGGCCACTGCATCCAGATTGTTGAGGCAGCCCACAAGGGCCTGTGATTCAACTGACTCAAGGACCCTTGTACCGTTACTGGTGGTTAGCACAAGGGCATCACCTGAATGTTCCCTCACCTCCAGTGGGGAGTTGGCCAGGAATCCTGGCAGGGTCTCACCACCACGCTCCCCTGCCACCAGATATCCCCTTCTGGAGTATTCCATTGCCTCCTCAACGTTCCCAACAGGGATAACCTCCCTGAAACTTTCCAGGGCAGCGGTTATGGTTGCACTTGCCCTCAGAAGGTCCACCATTATGCAGAGTCCACTGCCCTCCGGTTTTTCAAAGCTGAGACTTACCCTCATCAGCACACCTTATAAATGATTATAGAGAGATTTACATATGAGGTATTTATAGACTTCACCGGTGACTCAATGAGGATTCTTACAACACCAATGTGTGAGGGCATACTGAGGATTGCAGGCGTCATGGGGTACCATGTGACCCGCAAACCTGAGGATGAGGACGCAGACCTTTTATTTGTGCTATCTGAGACACCAGTTGCCGGGGCGGTTAAACTTAAACTCAACACATTCCCCCAGATAAGGGAGGCCATAGGAACCGTTTTCAGGACTGTTCAGGACCTGGATCCTGGAAGCCTCAGGTACTCCTCGGCTGATGAGATAGACTTTGAGGTCTGCTCCCCATGGTGGCATGATCCTGCGGGGTTGCGGGAGATGAACAGCAAGATAAAAGTAAGGGTTTATTCAGATTTCTTAAGGGATATCGTTGAGGATATGGGATTCACCATTGTCGATTTGAATGAAGATTTCACTGTATGCCCCGATTACATGGAACTTGACTGCATCAGGGTCCCCTCCCACAGAAACCTTCCAGTGGACCCTGTTAAGAGGGCTTTATTCAGGTACACGTATCTGGAGAGGAAATTATGTACGAAACTTTAACCTATCAGGGCGGTGTGCACCGCCATGAGGAAATGAAGGAACTGATTGAGGACCTCGGCGGATTTGTGCTCCAGGAGAACATGCTTCAGATGGACCTCATACTCACACTGGCCGTCCCAATTGAGGACGTGGATAAGGTGAGGGAGAAGGCCAGGGAGCTCCTGGGGAAGGTTAAGGTTGCCCCGATGGCGGGTACCGAGATAGCTATCGTCTCACCGACCCTGGCAAGGCATCATTTACCCCATTCGGCCTGTGATATATCCGAGTACCTCAGGAGGTACGGTGCCAAGGATAACATGATAGGCCTTGCCCGTGGGGCAGGTAAGGGGATATCCAGGATATCAGAGGATGAAAAGAAGCTCATAGAGGAACACGACCTTGCGGTTTTTGCCCTTGGAAGCTTTGAGCAGTGCATAAAGGATAAGGCCCACCTTTTCAGTGACATAAACATCCCGGTGGTGGTTACAGGGGCCCCTGAGAAGATTGACCTCAGTGAGCTTCCAGGTGCCGACGCCTATGTTGGGGGCCTTGGGAGGATACCCAGGAGGCTGAAGAGGGGTGAAGATATAAGGGCCCTAAGGAAACTTGTTGAGGTGGTCGAGGATCTACTTGACAGGAGAAGACGTGAGATGGCGGCGGACCCACCTCTGGTCCCCTCAATACTTGTTAAAACCGAGATTGAAAATCAGGTGCCTGCCGTTAAGGAGGTCTATTCCCCCACACCTGTAACAAGCCAGCTTGATGGGGTCCGTGTGAAGCTCAACTATGACCGTTACCATGACGAGATAGCAGATGTGAGGGTTTCTGATTACAGGCTGGGCGACATATCTGAGATCAGGAAGTCAATGATGTACGACTACATCCTGGTTAAGTTACTGCCTGAAAGTTCCATACTGTGATCCCATGAGGAGGGAGTTCCAGGTCCTGATATTTGTCCTAATATTCTCCTCAGGATACTATCTTCTTAATTTTACTGTCCTGGAATCTCTTGGTATGGGAATTCTGAGCCTCCCCCTTACATTTCTTCTACCGGCAGCCATAATCTCCGAGAGGGTATACCCATCATTTATCTCAAGGGCTGCCTATGTGGTTTCCATGATATGGTTGGGAATGGCTGTTTACATCCTCATTGGCCTTGGGGTAACCTTTGCAGCATCACTTGTTCCAGGTATTCCATTTTCCCCTATCCCTGCGGCGGCATTCTCAATCATAATGGTTTCCTATGGGCTGGTGAAGGGCTGGAATATTGAGGTAAGGACTGTTAGGATCCCATTTCCATGCAGCGATGAACTGAGGCTGGTGCAGCTTTCAGATCTCCATGTGGGGACTGTGAGGTCAGGTGGTTTCCTTAGGAGGGTTTCCTCTATTATTTCTGAAGTTGAACCCGACGCCGTCCTCATAACAGGTGACCTCCTGGATGGTTCAAGGCCCGTTGGAGCCTCAACACTCTCAGAGATTCAGGCAGATGTACCCGTATTTTTTGTTTCTGGCAACCATGACACCTATTCAGGGGACTTCAGGTCCGCAGTGGAGGGGGCGGGTATCATCTGTATTGATCAGCGTGTTGTTGATTTCAGGGGTGTGCAGCTTGCAGGTGTGGGTTATTCGATGGAGAGGCATTCTCTTCCTGCGATCCTTGATATAATGGAATTTGACCCTAAGAGGTCCCTCATACTTCTTCATCACCTTCCTGTTGAGTGGGATTACGCCAGGGAGAGGGGTGTTGACCTCCAGCTATCTGGCCATACGCATGGCGGGCAGTTTTATCCATTCAACCTCCTTGTTGGCATTATGTTCCCGTTTATCAGGGGCCTTTATGAGGATTCAGGACGTTTTCTATATGTTTCACAGGGCACAGGCACATGGGGGCCACCTCTTCGTATAGGATCATCCTGTGAGGTCACAGTTATTGAACTTATTCCCTCTGCTCATGGCTTCAATGGAGATTAAGGATGAATTGAATGGTATTCATTATTTCGCTGGTTTTATGGTGATGGCTGGTTTTTTAGGTGACTGGCTTTTATGTTCTCTGACCCCCTGATGGGAAACTTTAAATACAATTTTTGAATATATATTCAAAACATGCCTAGGCCAAGAAGATACAGAAGAATCCTGGGAGAACCCCGTGTGGTTGCATTTTCCCCTGAAGTCAGTGAAGAAGAAGTTGAGGTTGAGATAACCCTCGATGAATTTGAGGCTGTCCGTTTAAGGGACTACCATGATATAAAACAGAAAAAGGCTGCTGAAATCATGGGTATATCACAGCCAACATTTCACAGGACACTGACATCCGCACGGGCCAAGATAGCAGAGGCACTGGTCGAGGGCAGACCAATAATACTGAAAGGAGGTGATTACATCACAGACAGGAGAAGATACAAGTGCATGGACTGCCAGTTTGAGTGGATCTCACCTGAAAAGGAATACAAAAAGTGCCCAGACTGTGATTCAGAAAACATAACGCTGGTATCAGCAGATACACTACCAAGGATGGGAAGAGGAGGCTTCGGAAGAGGCATTGGCGCTGGACGTGGGGCACCACGTGTCTGAAAATGCATTGAATGCGGATACGAGGCACCAAAAACACCTGGAGTTCCATGCAGAATGGAGAAATGTCCAGAGTGCGGCGCACCAATGTGTGGAGCCGACTGAAACTTTAACGCGAAGACCTGTATTCAGCGATTTATCAAATTACGCTGAATACCCCCTATTTATAAAATACATAACAGCTTGTTCTATATGTGATTTGAGACTGTACCACCTCCACCTATTTTGATGAAGAAAGGTGGTAATCGTAATTATAGTGATTGTATCGGAGGGGGTTAGTTCTCAATCAGGGGCATGATATTATTAGCAGGTTTACATGTATTTTACCGGATGATAACTCTTATTCTGGAAAAACAGATTATTTCATGTCTGCTAATAATAGGGAATCAGCAAACCGAAATTTTGATTGAAACTGATTTAGCGCCAGAATTTTCGATTAAATGATGCAGATTATTCTTCTCAGGGATTAAATCTACTTGGTTATGACCTAAAGTTTCCTCTTCAACATACGCGTAACAGTTTCTATATGCTCCTGCTGATCCCTGGCCTCCTTCTTAAGTGACCTCAGGAGTTCATCGGTCACAGGGATGGGTATGCTTCTGAATATGTATGAATCAAGCATGAAACTGAATGCCCTCTCCTCAGCCAGGCTTCTGAACTTCCTGTCTGATGGCTCCATGAATACAGGGTTATCCTCATCTTCGAGGCCCTTAACCTCCTCACCAAGTTCTGTGCCGGGTATCGGTTCAGCGATGCTCACAAAGTAGTCGTCGAGCATTAGCTCATCTGCAAGTTCCAGGGTCTCCTCATAGTCCCTTTCATCTTCACCGGGGTACCCCACTATGAATGACCCTGCAATCTTCAGATTATGTTCCCTGGCAAGTTCAACAGCCTCAATAACATCCCCGGGTTTGATGCCCTTCTTCATCCTTCTGAGGATCCTTCTGCTCCCTGACTCTATACCATAGAACACCCAGCCATTGGTGTACTCTGATATGGCATCAAGGATCTCAGGGGTCACCATATCAACCCTTATATCGGGCACCGTCAGATTTCGGGGCCCCGTGATTTTGCTTATCTCCCTGAGGAGCTCGGTGAATGCATCCTCATCAATACCCCTGAACCTGCTGCTCCCGTAGAGTGTTCCGGTTCCCCCACTTATTGCAAACCTGCGGGCCCCGGATTTCCTCAGTTCCCTGACCTCCACTATGATATCCTCCAGGGGCCTGCTGCGGACCTCACGTCCAAAGAATTCCGGGACCTGGCAGAATGTGCAGTTACCTGGGCAGCCCCTGTGGGTTTCAATGTAGACACTGGCGCCCCTTATGTTCTCCTGTGAGATATCTGGAGGCACAAGTGGGAGGGCCCTTTTCATGGAGCAGCGGGCTGGTTCATTGATTATAAACCCTTCAGGGGATTTAAATGCTGCTCCAGGCATTTCAGACGCGTCCAAACTTCCAGATGCAACCTCCATAACCATCCCCACCTTATCCTCACCCTCGCCCTGAATTACAAGGTCAACGTCGAGGTGGCGGAGTACAAGTTCAGGGTCCAGGCTCACGGGACCCCCCACCACCCTGAAACCCCGTATATTATTAATAACATCCCTGTACCTCAGGAGGTGGATGGTGGACTGGAGGCTTATGAATGTCACATCTGCGCCGGCACCCTCAAGGCCCTTCCTGAGTTCAACGCTGCAGCCAATGTCCCTCAAGGCACCGGCAATGAGCATTGAACCGTAGGTGTAATGCTCTGGTGTTAAAACAACCACCCGAGTCATTCAGAAGCACCGAAGAAATTTATGGCCTGTATAAGTTCATAGAATGCTTCCATCTCCCGCTCTATAACATCATACTGGGACAGCGTACCGCTCATCTCCCCATCAACGGTGAGCCTTTCAGGGCCCCTTATGACTATCCGGTCGGTACCATCCCGGCTTAGAACCTCCTTTGCCTGCATTTCATGGACAAATGCCCTGCCAGGGATTATCACTGTTTCCTTAAGTTCGCTGAGGTCCACACCCTCAAGGTCCTTCCTGGTGATGAGGCATGCTATGTCCTTCTCAACACCAACAACGTTCACCATGTCCTCTGCCCCGAGGTTCCTTATTATCCTCCTTATGTAGGGGGCTGCAATGGATCCTGTGATTATGGTTGCCTCTCCCCTGATTTCAGGGAGAATCTCAAGGTACTCCCTGCTTGAGTCATCTGCAAGGACAAATGGAGTCCCGTTTTCAGGGTCGCAGACAGGTGTCCCTGTAACCCTGAGATTGAACTCCCCGTCAACCATCCTCACAAGGTCCTCAAATTCCTGGACTGTGTGCGGCTCTATACCCTCAATTATTGGCCCATTGCCGAGTATCAGCCCCTGGTGCTCATAGTTTGCAAACCGCATCATTATGAATCCGGTGGCCCCCCACTCCTCAAGTCTGGAGCAGGTTTCAAGGAGGTCATCACCATCATTCACACCGGGTATGATCACTGCTGCAGCGTGGACTTCACAGGATTCACAGAATATCCTGAGGGCTTCCAGCGCATTTTCAGCGTTCCTATCACGCATCCACTCCCTCCTCAGGAGGGGGTTCGCTGAGAACACCGTGAAGGTTACCTCATCCACACCATTCTTGATTAATCTTGATGCCATTTCAGGGTCATCAATGCCCTTACCGCTCGTGTATCCAAGGTGTATGGGGATCCCAAACTCACTAAGCCCTGCTGTTAGCTCCTCAAGGTGGGGGTAGCAGCTCACATCACCCCCACCGCTGATGTTTATCTTAAGGTCCTTATCCTGAAGGTTCTGCATCATCAGTGTTGTCTGCACGTTACCCATGACAAGGAACGGGGGTAAAAATTCCCTTCCCCTCTCTGCAACATCCCTTCCACAGGTTTCACAGCCCACCCTCCCCGGGGAGCAGTTCCTGCAGCCGAAGGGTTCAAATTCCCCCACCTTTCTGAAGTAACAGTACCTGCAGAATCCCCTGCAGTCCTTGCCAGGTATACCACCCAAATCAGCTATTATCTGCATGTCCCTCTTTCTGTGCGGCGCCTTAAATATAATTTATTACCCTGCAGCCATCATACCTGCGGTGTGCATGATCATAAAATCAACGCAGCCGTATAAAAAATCCATAAAACCCGAAAAAACGTTTTGATACATATAAATCTTTCGACTTGATTCAGAAAGAAATCTTAATTAATTATAATCAAGTTAAATATGCACCGTATACTAAAACGGGTGTTTTAACACCCTCCAAGGGCCTTCTTGCCTTTCCTGAAAAGGGGGGTCTTGGATGTTTAGTATACGGAACTGATTGTTAGGAGGGAAAAAATGGCGAAGTTTGAGGATAAGGTCGACTTGTACGACGACAGAGGCAACCTCGTCGAAGAACAGGTGCCATTAGAAGCTCTAAGCCCATTAAGGAACCCCGCCATTAAAAGCATAGTGCAGGGGATTAAAAGGACAGTGGCTGTGAACCTTGAAGGTATAGAAAACGCCCTGAAGACAGCGAAGGTCGGCGGACCTGCCTGTAAGATAATGGGCCGTGAACTCGACCTCGACATTGTCGGGAACGCTGAGTCAATAGCAGCCGCTGCAAAGGAAATGATACAGGTAACTGAGGACGACGACACCAACGTCGAACTCCTTGGCGGAGGTAAAAGGGCACTCGTACAGGTCCCAAGTGCAAGGTTCGATGTTGCAGCAGAATACTCTGCAGCACCACTCGTAACCGCCACAGCATTTGTCCAGGCCATAATCAACGAGTTTGATGTTAGCATGTACGATGCTAACATGGTTAAAGCAGCCGTTCTGGGAAGATATCCACAGTCTGTGGAGTACATGGGGGCAAACATAGCAACAATGCTGGACATTCCACAGAAACTGGAAGGCCCAGGATACGCACTCAGGAACATCATGGTGAACCATGTTGTTGCAGCCACACTCAAAAACACACTCCAGGCAGCAGCACTATCAACCATACTTGAACAGACAGCAATGTTCGAGATGGGTGATGCTGTAGGAGCATTTGAGAGGATGCACCTCCTTGGACTTGCATACCAGGGAATGAACGCAGACAACTTGGTCTTTGACCTTGTTAAGGCCAACGGTAAAGAAGGTACAGTTGGATCAGTCATAGCAGACCTGGTTGAAAGGGCCCTGGAAGACGGTGTCATAAAGGTTGAGAAGGAACTCACAGACTACAAGGTCTACGGCACAGATGACCTTGCAATGTGGAACGCCTACGCAGCAGCCGGACTCATGGCAGCCACAATGGTTAACCAGGGTGCAGCAAGGGCAGCTCAGGGTGTATCATCAACTCTGCTATACTACAACGACCTCCTAGAATTTGAAACAGGACTTCCAAGCGTGGACTTCGGTAAAGTTGAAGGTACAGCTGTAGGATTTTCATTCTTCAGCCACTCCATCTACGGTGGTGGTGGACCAGGTATCTTCAATGGAAACCACATCGTTACAAGGCACAGTAAGGGATTCGCTATACCCTGCGTGGCAGCCGCAATGGCACTGGATGCAGGAACCCAGATGTTCTCACCAGAAGCAACCTCTGGACTCATAAAAGAAGTATTCAGCCAGGTTGACGAGTTCCGAGAACCACTCAAATATGTTGTGGAGGCAGCAGCTGAGATTAAAAACGAAATCTAAATAATCTCTCAGAACTGGGGGCAAAAAACCAATGGACGTTCAGATATTTCCTCACAGGCTGCTAGGGGCTGACACCACAGAGAAACTCCTTAACCGCCTTGAGGACATCCATGGCATTAAACGAATGGTGATCCACGGACAGAGACTACCACCAGAGGACCACCCTGACAGGCGCATAATCAACGTGAAAGGCCAGGAATTTGAACTTCAGGTTAAAACTGGTCGTGTGCTGCTTGAAGTGGAAGACGAGGAGACAATAACTGATATCAAAAAGGTTTGTGAGGATCTCCTGCCCTTTGGATATGATGTCACTCCCGGCAAATACATAAGAAAACAGAAAACCGTCACGGACGAGATAAAGTACGGCGAGAGCCTTGATGAGATTCCTGATGAACTCATCGGTCTCACGGATCAGAACGCTAGGCTCAGTGATAGGGCCACAATAATAAAAAGGAAGAAGGAGCATTAGATGATCGGAAAGTGCACTCACGTAGTTGACTGTAGAGAGACAATGGGCATGGGTGAAGGTGGAGGAATAGCCCAGAGGGGTACCTTTGCCCAGTGCGGAAGTGAAGTTCTGGCAGTGGCAATGTCACCTGGCAGGCGCCACATAACCAAGCCTGTATGCGAGATAACATTTGCCCTGAGGGAAGCAAACATAATGACCAGTACCCTCGTACTGAATGCAGGGGCAGGGGTTCCACAGGACGCTCCAAGTGCCGGTGCAGGAAGCCTCTTTGGATTAACACCTGCTGAAGTCGAGCAGATGAAGCGGCACAAACTCCTTGTGGTACACCTTGGCGGAGTCAAGAACCACATTATCTACAAGGCACGCCTCATACTCAGAAACGTTGACCGTCCATGTATAGTCATATGCGAATACCCGGTTGACTTTGAGGACTTTGCGAAGATAGGTGTCAAAACCAGGGCCGTAATGCCAGATGAACCAAAAACCAAGGGAACAATCGTTGACATCGTGAGTGGAGTTATTAGAGGAGAAACTTGTCCCCAGGAAAAACTGGATGAGATTATAAGAAAGGTTAAGTTAGCTTTAGGAGGTGCATGATATGGCACAATACTATCCCGGAACAAGTAAGGTTGCTCAGAACAGAAGGAATTTCTGTAACCCTGAATACGAACTTGAAAAACTGAGAGAAATCTCAGATGAAGATGTAGTAAAGATTCTGGGTCACAGGGCCCCAGGGGAAGAATACCCAAGTGTTCACCCACCACTGGAAGAGATGGATGAACCAGAGGACGCGATAAGAGAAATGGTTGAACCAATAGACGGTGCAAAAGCCGGTGACAGGATTAGGTACATACAGTTCACAGACTCAATGTACTTCGCCCCAGCCCAGCCATATGTGAGGTCAAGGGCATACCTCTGCAGGTACAGGGGTGCAGACGCAGGTACACTCTCAGGTCGTCAGATCATAGAGACCAGGGAGAGGGACCTTGAAAAGATATCCAAGGAACTCCTTGAAACAGAGTTCTTTGACCCTGCAAGGTCAGGTATCAGGGGTAAATCTGTCCATGGACACTCACTGCGTCTCGATGAAGACGGTATGATGTTCGACATGCTCAGAAGACAGATCTACAACAAGGAAACTGGCAGAGTCGAAATGGTCAAAAACCAGATCGGTGACGAACTCGACGAACCTGTGGATCTTGGTGAACCACTGGATGAAGAAACCCTGATGGAAAAAACAACCATCTACCGTGTGGATGGTGAAGCCTACCGTGATGATACAGAAGCCGTGGAGGTCATGCAGAGAATCCACGTTTTAAGATCACAAGGAGGGTTCAACCCAGAATAATCCGGGGGAGGTGTAGATTATGGCTGACAAATTGTTCATAAATGCTTTAAAGAAAAAATTTGAGGAATCCCCTGAAGAGAAGAAAACCACATTCTACACACTTGGTGGCTGGAAACAGTCAGAAAGAAAAACCGAGTTTGTGAACGCTGGTAAAGAAGTGGCAGCAAAGAGGGGTATACCCCAGTACAACCCTGACATAGGTACCCCACTTGGTCAGAGGGTGCTCATGCCCTACCAGGTTTCAACAACCGATACCTATGTTGAAGGGGACGACCTCCACTTCGTAAACAACGCTGCCATGCAGCAGATGTGGGACGACATAAGGAGGACCGTTATCGTCGGTCTTAACCACGCCCACGCTGTTATAGAAAAGAGGCTGGGTAAGGAGGTCACACCCGAGACCATAACCCACTACCTTGAAACAGTGAACCACGCAATGCCAGGTGCAGCTGTCGTCCAGGAGCACATGGTGGAAACCCACCCTGCACTGGTGGCAGACAGTTACGTCAAGGTATTCACAGGTAACGACGAAATAGCAGACGAAATAGACTCTGCATTCGTCATAGACATAAACAAACAGTTCCCAGATGACCAGGCAGAAACCCTCAAGGCAGAGGTTGGAGACGGAATCTGGCAGGTAGTCAGGATCCCAACCATAGTCTCAAGGACCTGTGACGGTGCAACAACCTCACGATGGTCCGCCATGCAGATCGGCATGTCCATGATTTCAGCCTACAAACAGGCAGCAGGTGAAGCCGCAACAGGTGACTTCGCATACGCTGCAAAACACGCTGAAGTCATACACATGGGTACATACCTGCCTGTGAGACGTGCAAGGGGTGAAAACGAGCCTGGTGGTGTGCCATTCGGTTACCTTGCAGACATCTGTCAGAGCTCAAGGGTCAACTATGAGGACCCTGTCAGGGTGACACTGGACGTTGTGGCAACCGGTGCAATGCTCTACGACCAGATCTGGCTAGGATCATACATGTCAGGTGGTGTTGGATTCACCCAGTACGCCACAGCAGCCTACACAGACAACATACTTGACGACTTCACCTACTTCGGTAAGGAGTACGTGGAAGACAAGTATGGACTCTGTGAGGCACCAAACAACATGGACACAGTCCTGGACGTTGCAAGTGAGGTCACATTCTACGGCCTTGAACAGTACGAGGAATACCCAGCACTCCTCGAGGACCAGTTCGGTGGATCACAGAGGGCAGCAGTCGTAGCAGCTGCAGCAGGATGTTCCACAGCATTCGCAACAGCAAACGCCCAGACAGGTCTCAGCGGATGGTACCTCTCAATGTACCTCCACAAGGAACAGCACTCAAGGCTTGGATTCTACGGTTACGACCTCCAGGACCAGTGCGGAGCATCCAACGTCTTCTCAATAAGGGGCGACGAGGGACTGCCACTGGAGCTTCGTGGACCTAACTATCCAAACTACGCCATGAACGTGGGACACCAGGGTGAATACGCAGGTATATGTCAGGCACCACACGCTGCCCGTGGAGACGCCTTCGTGTTCAACCCACTGGTGAAAATAGCCTTTGCAGACGACAACCTCGTCTTCGACTTCACCAACGTCCGTGGTGAATTCGCCAAAGGTGCTCTGCGAGAGTTCGAACCAGCCGGTGAAAGAGCACTCATAACACCTGCAAAATAGATTAACGAAGGTGCATTACACAAAGTTTTTAAGTGTAATGCACCTAATTTTTTTTATTCACAAAAATAAAAGGAGGAAGAAATATGGACCCTATGATAACAGGTTTAGGTGTTGTAGCTCTCATGGGTGCAGCTGCAACCATAGCAGGAGCCGCAGAGGACTTAGAGTCTGACGTAGGATCCCAGAGTAACCCCAACTCACAGGTTCAGCTGGCACCACAGATGGGACACCTGCACCGAATAATCAACAAGGCCGTTTCAGGGGAACCCGTTGCCTACGGGACCTGGTGCGGAATTGCTGGTTCAGTTGCATTTGTCCTTATGAATTCAATGCAGCTACCTGTGATAATGGCCATTGCAATCGGTTCTGTAATCGCTGCAATGGTACACACAACCTACGCTGTAACATCCCACATGGGACGAATTGTCAGCCAGTCCCAGTTCAACCAGCCACTCTTCATGGACATGCTGGTTCAGCATTTAGGCCCAATTGCAGGGCATGGCTTTATTGTGACATTCTGTATTGTAGGATTATCATATCTCATGAGATTACCAATCCCTGGATTTGCACATCCATTCCCACTGCCCCTTCTTGCAGTGCTCTGGGGTATAACCATAGGTGCAATCGGTTCATCAACAGGGGACGTCCACTACGGTGCTGAAAGGGAGTACCAGCAGTATCCATTTGGTGGTGGTATACCTGTTGCGATTCACGGTGACATAACAACAAAGGCAGAACTCGGAGCAAGAAACTCAATGGATGTTGTTCACTTCTGTGCAAAGTACGGTGGACCCCTAACAGGATTTGCATTTGGTGCAATAGTATTCCTTAGCTTCTGGAACACAATAGTCTTCGGTATAACCGGCGGAATAATATCCGGTCTCATAATAGTCTTGTTAGTGATAATCCTCAACAATAGGCTTGAAGTCTTTGCAAGGAAAAAATATGGACCATACAAGGAGGAAGAATAAATGGATCCATTATTACTGATAGGAGCTATAACCGCTGGAGGAGTACTCATAGGTGGAGGTGTTCACTTCGTACCTGTGGGTGGTGCACCAGCAGCTATGGCAACAGCAACAGGTGTGGGTACCGGTACAGCTATGCTTGCTGCAGGTGCGGGTCTCACAGGACTCATAACTGCCGCAGCTATGACCGGACAGTCCCCCCTTATGATACTGGCTGCCGGTGCAGTTGGTTCAATGCTCATGATAGGTATCACCATGCTTGTGGGTAACCTGATCTATGTCTTTGGTGTGGGTACCGTCCCGGTATCTGCAAAGGTCAGTGTAGACCCAATCACAGGCATGGAACAGGAAAAATACGTCACCCCCGGTACCGAGGGGCATGGTCTTCCAACGGTCTGTTTTGTCAGCGGTATAATAGGAGGAGCCCTCGGTGGAATTGGCGGCGGGCTCATCTACTGGGCACTCAACGAGGCCCTAACCCTTGAGTCCCTGTCATATGGTGCAATGGGCGCTGCAGGTATTGCAGCAATCTTTGCCGTGGGCATATTCTTCATAAACGCGGTTATTGCATCATACAACATTGGAGGTACAATAGAAGGTTTCCACGATCCTAAATTCAAAAGGATCGGCAGGGGAATAGTCGCATGTTTCATAGCCTCCATTGTTGCAGGCGCCCTTTCAACATTACTCATATACGGAGGTGTCTTCTAATGTCAGTAGCAGCTGGAGGACCGGCTGGCGCAGCCATACCTGAGAGCAGGCTCATGGCACTTGGAATACTGGGCGGACTTGCAGGAATATATGCATCCGCAGTTAACCCGGTCATAGGACCAGTTCTGGCCTCCCTCGGAGCAGTCTGTGCAATAGTATGGGGTGCAGACGCAATAAGGAGGGTTGCAAGTTACGGTCTCGGTACCGGTGTGCCATCAATCGGGTACATGTCAGTTGCAATAGGTATAGTTGGTGTTGTGGCTGGACTTGCATCAGTGTTTGTGGTACCAGCCATTGCAGTACCTGTTGTTGCACTGATACTCGCAATGATACTCGGTTTGGTTGTGGCTGTACTGGGTAAGAGGATAGTTAAGATGAAGATCCCAATCCTCGAGAAGTGCACCGCGGAGATCTCAGGTGCAGCAGCACTTTCAGTCCTTGGATTCTCAGCAGCCATTGCAGGTAGCTACACAATGCAGGCAATCCTCAACTCAGTCATAACAACAGGATTAATAGGACTGCTATTCATCCTAAACACAATGGCGATCCAGCACCCATTCAACGCATGTCTAGGTCCAAATGAGAACCAGACAAGGACACTGAAACTTGCAGCATCAACAGGGTTCATCTCAATGGCCGTTGTGGGCCTACTTGGAATAGGGCTCAACCCTGGCTGGTGGGTTGTTTCACTTGTCGGCGCACTCTGCTGGATACTGGCATTCAGGGCATTCGTGAGCGCATCCTTCGAAGAAGCAGCATCCGTGAAATGGTCAGGTCTCTGGCCTAAGGAGGAAGAGCACTAGGAGGCTTTAAAATGGAAATGTTACCACTTGTTAAAATCGCTCCGGAATATAACCTGACCCTTGATCCTTCCACCGGTATGATAGGGGCTGCCCTTGGAAGGGAAGTCATAATATTATCCATGGACGAAATAAACGAACAGATAGCTGCATTAGAGGCTACAGCAGATGATCTGATTAACTCACTGGACCCAACAACAATTCCTGAGGGTTCCTACCCTGGAAGGGAGGGAGTATACCTCACAGCAGGTAAACTCACCAACATGGTTTACGGGTTCATAATTGGTCTGATCATCCTGTTTGCCCTGCTCTTATAGGAGGTGTTATAAGTGGTTGAAAAGAAATCACCTGCTGAAGGATGGCCTGTGGTCAACGGTGACTACATCGTGGGTGACCCTGAAAGTCCTGTGGCTGCCACCACCCTCGCCTCACACATCGAAGACATACCTATTGAGGCAGGAGCTGCCATCGCAGGGCCATGCAAGACAGAAAACCTCGGAATCGAAAAGATGATCGCGAACCTCATATCAAACCCAAACATCAGGTTCCTTATACTCTGCGGTTCAGAGGTACAGGGACACATCACAGGTCAGAGTATAGAGGCCCTGCACCAGAACGGTGTGGACCCTGATAAAAGGAACATAATCGGTGCAACCGGTGCCATTCCATACATTGAAAACATACCTGATGAGGGTATTGAGAGGTTCCAGAAACAGCTGGAAATCGTCAACCTCATAGACGTTGAGGACGCCGACGCCATCAAGGCCAAGGTCAAGGAATGCATCGAGAAGGACCCGGGCGCATTCGAAGAAGAGGCAATGGTCATAAAGGTCGAAGAAGGCGGAGAAGAAGAGGAAGGCGAAGAGGTCAAACCTGTGGCACCAGAAACAGCCCTTATTGAGGCAAGGATGAGGAACATCCAGACACAGGTTAAAATGATAGGTTCCACCAACAGAATGTTCGCAGGTATGTACTCAGGTAAGGTTCAGGGTATAATGATAGGTCTTGCCTTCACCCTGACACTGGGCATACTTCTACTGGTCTAGGGAGGCTTCCACATGATTACACTATCCAACAAACCCAATATACGTGGCATTAAAAACGTTGTAGAGGACATAAAATACCGAAACCAGCTCATCGGTAGAGATGGTAGGTTATTTGCGGGCCTCATAGCCACAAGGATTTCAGGTATAGCCATAGGGTTCCTCCTGGCTGTCCTCCTTGTTGGTGTGCCTGCAATGATGAGCATATTAGGGGTGATCTGATGTCAGAGGAAGAAAAAACCACAATACCCCGCGTACTTGTCTCTGCTGATGAATTCAACAAGGCCAATGAGAAACTGGATGAAATAGAGGAAAAGGTGGAGTTCACGGTCGGTGAGTACTCACAGCGCATAGGACAGCAGATCGGTAGAGATATTGGTATTTTATATGGTATTGTGATAGGTCTGATTATCCTTGCAGTAACCAACATACTGTTTGCAGGATTGTTAAAAGGACTTTTAAAATCCCTATTCGGACTATAGCTTGGAGGTTTACATATGTTTAGGTTTGATAAGGAACAGATCGTACTGGACATAGCTGGAACCAAGATTGGTGGTCAGCCAGGAGAGTACCCAACCGTATTAGCAGGAACAATATTTTATGGTGGACACAGCATCATTGAAGATGAAAAGGCAGGTGTCTTTGACAAGGACAAAGCAGAGGCCCTCATAAAGACACAGGAAGAGATGTCAGATGTTACAGGTAACCCACACATCGTACAGACCTTCGGTCAGACACCTGAGGCAATAGTCAAGTACCTGGAGTTTGTGGGTGATGTGACAGACGCACCATTCTTCATAGACTCAACATCCGGTGAGGCAAGGATCGCCGGTGCAGAGTACGCCAGTGAGGTTGGTCTTGAAGAGAGGGCCATTTACAACTCAGTCAACATGGCCGCCGACGAGTCAGAACTCGAGGCACTCAAGAACACAAAACTCTCAGCTTCAATCGTCCTGGGATTCAACCCAATGGACCCAACAGTTGAGGGTAAAATTGGAATCTGGGAAGACGGGGCCGGTACAATAGAGAAGGGTCTTCTTGAAATGGCTGCTGAATGTGGTATCGACAAGTACCTCATGGACGTTGCAGTTACACCACTCGGTCAGGGTGCAGGTGTTGCTGTGAGGACATCATTTGCAGTTAAGAGCAAGTGGGGATACCCTGTTGGTAGTGGTATCCACAACGTGCCATCAGCTTGGGACTGGCTCCGTGAGTACAAGAAGGATCACAAGGAAGCATGGCCTGTGTGTGACGTTGGATCCAACCTGATTCAGCAGATGGCCGGTGGTGACTTCGTACTGTACGGTCCAATAGAAAACGCCAAGATGGCATTCCCTGCCTGTGCAATGGCTGACATATTCATAAGTGAGGCAGCCAAGGATATAGGCACGGAACCTGTGGAAGACCATCCATTCTTCAAGCTGCTCTAGGAGCAGCCATAAATTTCTTTTTTTGACCATTATTATTACTAAAAATTTTATTTTTATTATAACGAAATAATTTAAATATAAGAAAACGGCAACATATTTCCGACACAAAGGTTTAAGTGTCGATATTCAATTAATATACTGGTCTTGAGGGAATGAAGAAAGGTTTTTCAGTGGTGATAACTTGCTTGAAAGGGTATTGGTTCTTATACCGGCACTGGTGCTCTCACTGATTCTGGTTATAAAATCTTCAGATATCTTTGTGGACAACCTTGTGGATCTTGGATCCTCCTTGGGCATATCTGAAGTCATACTGGGTGTTACAGCATCTGCCATCGGAACGTCCCTGCCTGAATTTGGTTCGGCACTTATAGCGTCACTCTCAGGTAGCACAGACATAGGGGTGGGTTGTGTACTAGGTTCAAACATATGGAACATTGCAGGTATACTTGGGATATCTGCACTGGTTGCAGGAGTCATAGAAACAAACGCCGATGGCCTTAAAAGGGACTTCAGCGCTACCCTCATAACAGGATTGATACTGCTCTTTTTCATGTTCCTGGGAGACATAGGTAGAATGGCAGCGATTGCAATGGTCCTGATCTACTCTGTTTACCTCTGGAGACTCATAAAGGCCCAGAAATCATATTCTGATGAGAATTCTAATGACACCCAAAGGGAATCACTTGACCTTAAAAAACTTGCCCTGACGGTTTTAGGGTTTACAGGTCTTGTTATAGGCTGCAGAATCCTGGTATACAGTGGTGTGGAACTTGCAGAAATTGCAGGGATACCCCCCATGATAATGGGCCTCTTCACACTGGCCATAGGTACAAGCATACCGGAACTTCTGGTTACACTCTCATCTGCGGTGAAGGGCCTCCATGAGCTCTCAATAGGTACGGTTCTTGGAAGTAACACATTCAACATACTCGTGGGTATAGGTGCCCCTGCACTCATAGCCCCGGTACCAGTTGAACCACTCTCACTCAGCTTTGACGCACCGGTCATGATACTCGTGACGGTACTCCTGGTGCTACTTATCAAGCAGGGAGACATGAAACTTAAAAGGAGTGGGGGCATAATTTTACTTGCAGTATACATATCATACGTTGTTATGAGACTCTTTGTACTGGCGTGATGGAAATGTACAGGAAAATTCTGGTTCCAACAATGGGAGAATACATGGACGAACTCATAGAGCACACCCTGGACCTCCTCCATGGGAGGGAGGCAGAGGTTATATGCCTCTACGTGGTTGACACCTCTGTACCCTTCCTCACACCAAAGAAGGTTAAGGAGATGATGGTTAAGGAGCTAACAGAGAGGGGCAAGGAGATCCTCAGGGACATGGAGAAGGGACTCACAGGCCCGGAAAACCCCAACGTGAAGTTCAGGGGGGTCATGCTTGAGGGAGACCCTGCAGATGAAATAGTTAAACTTGCAGAGGAGGAGGACGTTGACGTCATCATAATGGGTACAGGTAAAAGCCTGGTTGACAAGCATCTCCTTGGCAGTGTGTCAGAGAAGGTGGTGCACTACGCACCCTGCACCATACACCTGGTGAGGACGGTTTAGTTAAAGCCCCCGGACACTCCCTTTTATTATTTTTCATCTGGCTTTATTCATAAAATTTATATTATCCCCCCGGCTACAATATTACATTAAATCAGGGGGTAATCAGTTGTCATTTTTGAGCAGACTATTTGGTCCAAAGCCAGTTATTGCAAAGAGCAGATTCATAAGCATAGAGGATATAAAAACAGCACCATTCACAAAGAAAACCGTGGGGTCCGGTTACTCCATGCGCCCGGACGTCTACTACATAGTGGCATCGGTTGAACTGGGTAACACAACAACCAAGTGCATACTGACAGCCACCAACCTCAACACAAGCAGAACATACCTCCTTGACAAGACCGTGAAGATGACCCGTGACATAAGACCCCCTAAGGAGGGCGAGGAGGTATTCGGTAAGACAGTATGGGGTGTTGAACTCACAAAGGAATCTGTCTCTGAACTGGTGCGGGACACTATACATGAGTCCCTCAGAAGGGCTAAGGTTGACATAGAAAAGGACCTTGACTTTGTTGTGAGATCAACTGGTGTTACAGCCGGCTTTGGATCACCTGAAGAGGTGGGTAAACTCATAATAGCCCTTGCAGATGGCTGTCTCGCAGCAGGAGTACCCCCCAGGAAAATGGCGCCTGCACTCTCCATAGAGAACATCCCCAAACGTCTCAGAGACTTCTCATACCTTGACAGGGTCATATTCGATGGCGCGGTTGCAAGTGTCATACCCCCAACAGGTAGGGAGGTCGTTGCAAATGAGATGGAGGGTGAACTTGTAACTGCAGGTATCAAGGTGGGCTCAAAGTGGACAACTGTTGATTACAGAAACCCCTGTGTATCCCTAGACTTCGGGACAACCCTTGCCGGCCGAATAGTCAATTCCGATGAACCCTACGCAAGGACCATTGGAAACTTCTGTGGCCTTGCAGGTGCAATATCCGATGCCATAATCAGGGGAACCGAAATGGTGGACTGCAGGGGTGGGGCCGCACTTGACCTCTACAAGAAATCCGTGCTGAAGGGTGCCAACTGGAAGAAGGCCAGGAAACACGCCGAGATGATACACGATGAGATAATCGATATAAGAAAGGTCCCTGTAAACAGGAAGAGATTTGGTACAGTCCCTGTGGATACAGAGGCAGCGTACAGCGCAGGGACAACTCTGATAGGGTGCGATGCAGGTAAAAACGGGGATAAACTACAGGAACTGACGGAGATTGGACACAGCATATAC
The DNA here is from genome assembly GCF_030055435.1 of Methanothermobacter sp. Taxonomy (NCBI): domain Archaea; kingdom Methanobacteriati; phylum Methanobacteriota; class Methanobacteria; order Methanobacteriales; family Methanobacteriaceae; genus Methanothermobacter; species Methanothermobacter sp. The sequence goes on along the minus strand of NZ_JASFYG010000004.1, from coordinate 30,856 downwards.
CAGGAGGACGGCATACACACACTCTTCGCCACACTGGACCATGTGAGTGCACTGATAGTCAAGAGGCTGATAGATGAGGCCTTTGATGAGGGGGTCATCGAGGAGGGCTCGGTCCTCGGGGTTACAGGAAGGGCAGGTATAACAGGCACAAAACCCAAGCTCATCCTGGAACATGTGGGTGATCGCTTCAAGGACTGCATATTTGTATCCGATGCCCTTGCACTGGGTGCTGCTGTCATGGCGAGGTGCATGAACTCCATGGGAACACCCCACACCCCACTCGGCGGAAGACAGAACGGCCCATGCATACTGGGAATGAGAAGAAAGCTTCAGTCAAAGAAAGAGGATAAATGGATTGATTGATCATGCTGGCCCTTGTAATGGCCGGTGGGAAGGGAAAACGCCTGGCACTTGAATGTGAAAAACCCCTCCTTGAGATATCTGGACGACCAATGATAGATTATGTCCTTGATAGCCTTGATTCTTCCAGAAGTGTCCATGAGATAATCGTTGTAACAAGTCCAAACACACCCCTCACAGAGGAACATGTAAAGGGGAGGTATGCTGTATTCAGGACATCAGGGAGGGGTTACGTTGAGGACCTTCAGGAAATCCTCTCGCACCTTGAGAAATCCAGGAATGAGCCTGTTCTGGTTATAAATGCAGATCTACCACTCATCTCCCCATCAACCATTGACTGGATAGTGGGGGAGTACCTGTCAGGTGGTGGGGAGGCCCTCTGCGTGGCTGTACCTGAAAAACTTTGCAGAATGCATGGACTTGAGTTTTCAGATTCTATGGATGGATTAGTACCCTGCGGGGTAAATATATTAATGAGTAGAAACAGAGTACAAGATCAGAGGATCCTTGAGGTTTCCTTGATGGAGCTGGCAGTAAATATAAACACCTGCAGTGATCTGCATGTCCTGGAAAAACTAGGTGAGAATAATGGAAGAGAAGAAACTCATAAAAGGGGAAGAGAAGTACTGGAGTGAAATAAAGGGATATCAGGTTGCAACTAATAATGCACGTATCCTTGGGGAGCTTGAGGAACTCATAATTAACGATAAAACAGGAAAGATAACTGACGTTGTCATTAAAATTGACAGTGGAAGGAATGTAACAGTCAAGGGCGCCAAGAGGAAGGGTGATTATCTCCTTGTACCATTCGGGAAGGTTGAGAAGGTTGGCGAGTTCATAATAATTTCAGAATAGGCAGTTTATTTGTAGACTTACTTATTAACTTATTCTTTAAAAAATAAGTTCGCTGGATCATATCCAGCGATATCACATACCCTTGAGGCTCATATCAAGCATTCTCTTTGTTTCAGCCGCCAGTTCAGGTGGAAGGCCAGTTATATCCATACTCAGGAATCCCCTCACAATCATTGAGGCGGCCTCCTCCTCTGTGAGACCCCTTGAGGTCAGGTACATTACCTCCTCCTCGGCTATCTTACCCACTGCGGCCTCATGTGACATCTCAAGATCCGTCGCACTTCCCTCAAGTTCAGGGACCGCATATATCATGGAGTCATCTGAGAGTACAAGGCCATGGCATTCAAGGTGCCCCTTGACCTCAGGCACACGACCAGCCAGGTGACCCCTTGAGTATATCTGGGATGAATCCTTTGAGACTGCACGTGAGACCATCTCTGCACTTGAGCCCCTTCCCTCGAGGATCACCCTTGATCCCATATCAAGGACAGAATCCTTCTGTCCACCAAGTATTGACTGGAAAACAACCCTTGAGTTCTCACCGCTGCAGTAGGCTGTTGGGTAGGACTGGATGCTCTTAACCGGGCTTGTGAGTATATAGTTGCTTATGTAGGTTGCGTTATCACCCACCATTATACCGGTCCGTGGGCGCACCTCAACCTGCTCGGCCCAGTTGTGCACCATTGTGAATGTTATCTTGGCGCCAGGTTTGAGGTAGAACTCGGATACACCAACATGTAAAGCTGAACTCACATCCTCACCAGTTGCACAGCCTGTTATTATGTGGAGCTCGGAATTTTCCTCGGCGATTATGATGTTATGGGCAGTCTGCATTACCCTCTCATCGCCTATGAACATGCATGCCTGAAGCGGGAAGACTTCACGTGCACCGGGCTTTGACCTTATGAAGTAGCCCCCCATCTCTCCCTCAGCCTCCCTGAGGGCCGTTGTGGCTGTGTACTTGTCGGTGTCAACTGCAACCGCCTTCCACATGTAATCCTTGAGCCAGCTGTACTTATCAAGGGCAACATTCATACCCATGATCTCGATTGACTCTGAGGCGCATGTTGTGCAGATGCCTGACTGGTCAACCTGTATGAATGTACCTGCACGTTCCTTCTCCTCAGGATCCACTCCAACCCTCAGCAGGGTCTCCTGGATCTCCTTTGGAACCTCCTTGGCCCTTGTCACCTCCTCATGTTCACCAGCCTCCTCCCTTATAAACCTTTCAAGGTCGATGTCCTCACCGTAGAGTGCCTTCTTGTCCTTTGCCTTCTCAGCCTTCTTCAGTGTACGCAGCATTCAACACACCCCTTGAATCCATCCTTCCTTATATCCTCGATTATCTCCTGGGGGTTACCTGAACATGCAATACGGCCGTCCATGAGGACATGGGCAGTGTCGGCATTCACAAAGTTCAGTATGTATCCCAGGTGAGTTATGAGGAGCCCTGCCTTCTTTCTCATACCTGGCTTCTTGTCTTTGTCAAGGAGGACGTTAATCTGCTCTGCAAGGAGTTCAACATTCTCTATATCCACACCTGAGTCGGGCTCGTCAAACATTATGAAGTCAGGTTTCTGTGCAAGTAGCTGGAGAATCTCGGACCTCTTCACCTCACCCCCTGAAAACCCGAGGTTAACATCCCTTTCAAGGAAGCTCTCATCGAATTTCATCCTAGCTGCAAGTTCCCTGAGTTCGGGTGTCAGTTCATCCTCTGTGCTGAGGCCACTTTCAACCTTGAGGAGGTCCATGAGCCTCACACCCCTTATGGAAGGTGGGTTCTGGAAGCTCACACCTATACCCATTCTCACCCGCTCTGTTGTACTCATATCAGTTATATCCTTTCCCTTGAATAGTATCTGGCCATTTGTGACCTTGTACTTTGGGAAACCGAGGATTGTCATAAAGAGGGTGCTCTTCCCTGAGCCGTTGGGTCCAAGGAGGACATGCGTTTCACCCCTGTCTATGTAGAGGTCTATGTCTCTGAGGACCTGTTTTCCACTAACCTCGACCGCAAGGTCGGTTATTTCAAGAAGCAGTCAAACCACCACCTATTATTTTTCCCTTAGAATAGTATAACGTGGATACAATAAATAACTTCTGATATTATGGTGGGCTGATAAAGGATTCAAATAACTCCAGCGCCTTCCTTATTCCTGATTCCTGCCTTGCAAGGATCTCATCCGCCCCTGAAAATCTGAGGTCTGCCTCTACATCAGAGTTTACAACCTCCTCCCTGTCATGTGATACAACAGCAATACCACCCCTCCCTGCACCTGCAGTTGTACCTATACCTATATCCGCTCCTGTCAGCCTTCTGACAGAGTGGGCCATCATGAGGGCCACCCTTTCATCCTCCTTTTCAGTGTAAACCTTTATGTCGTTGAGGGTGGCAGAGGGCTCGGGAGGCTCAAATCTGAGGATGCTACGGATACCTGAAAGTGTGGGTATGAAGAGGCCAGCCACGAGTGAGACATCAGCGTCAACCCTCCACCGGTAGTTCATGGGGTAGCCCATGGAGTAGGCGTGTATCTCCCTTGCAACGATTCCATGGGTGAAGCACTCTGCTGTGGCAACCCTTATCATCTCCGAACACCCCGAAGGAGTTTGAGTATCTCTGCCGTCATAACCTCTGAGACCCTGTCCAGGACATGGGGCGTTACAGGCTCCCAGTCCCTTATGAGTTTACCTGTACCCACAAGGATGTGTTGGTGAATTCCCTCAGCCTGCAGATAGGCTGCAATGGGGTTTTCAGGGTCAGCTTCATCTATATCAACCACTGAGACGTTCTCTTCACCTATCCCGAACACACCCATAGTGCTGATGGTGGCGGCCCCCCTCTCCTGTGCGTACCGGATTATCTCTGCAGTTATAGGGAGGGTATCACCCCCTGCAATCTCCACACAGACCACATCTCCTCCTATGAGGTGCAGGTTGTCCCCTGTGATGTACTCGGGTATGCCCTGAACGGTCTTTGAAAAGCCATCACAGGCGAGGGATTCAATGAACTTCACCTTGTATTCACCTATCTTCGCCCCCATGAGGCGGAATATCAGGTCATCTGCAGATACCCTCTGCCCGTCGATGACCTTTATCCTTTCAGGGCCGCCACGGTGGATCTGCATGAGGTTGAGGGCGGTGCGGAATCCCAGCCTCCCGGCACCGACAAGTGTGACCTCTCCACGTGGCACCTTTTTATCTTCAAGTTCAGAGATCTCCAATCATATCACCCGCTTGTGCAGTCTACTAGAATGTTTCATAGCGGTACTCTGTCCAGGGAGTACCTGTATCAATAATGTCCACCACCAGCCCGACGTCCTCTATCATATCACGGAGCCTCAGGAGTCCAGGCATTTCCGTTGAATGGTGACCTGCATCAATGAGTGTCATGTTGAGGTTTCTTGCAAGGACCGCCGAGGTATGTGTGAGGTCACCTGATAGATAAACAGGGGCTCCCTCAGAGAATGCCCTTTTTATGAGGTCCCCGTCTGAGAGACCGAAACCTGATACAACAGCAACGTGATCCAGGTATTCTCTGGGGTTCACGACCCTCACAGTTCCTGGCCTCAGGTCATGTATTCTTTCCATGAGCTCCTCGAGTGTAAGGTCCCCACGACATATGCGTCCCAGGCCGGTTTCAGGATCAAGGAAGGATTCAACGTTCAGTCCAAGGGCATCTGCGAGGGCATCACAGGCACCACCATCGGCAACGTCCCAGTTGGAATGTAGGACATAGTAGGGAAGCGGAGGTTCAACCTGGGGTGGGTGGTGGAGGACCAGTAGGTCATACCCATCCACAGGCACATCGTCCAGGTAGTCCATGAGTACCAGGACGGATTCAACCTCAACTTCAGGGCCATTGTATCCTATCCTGTCACCGGGAAGTGCAAGTTCAGGCGGTGCCAGGCTCTCCATGAACTCTATAAATGATTCTATCCTGATATTATCACCTTTGAACATTCTTAGGTGCTTAATGACTTACGTAGGAGCTGATTGACTCTATTTCTGATATTATCCTTGAATAATGATGGGATGAGCAGCATAACTGGATTCACCTTAGGCTAATATCATATTAATATCATATGTTATTCAGGAATTATCCTCGATCTTATCATTTCAAGGTTCCCTTCTATGAGCCCATCACAGTCCAGATCCTCAAGTGATGAAACCACGAGGGCGGGGGATTCAAGGCGCTTCAGGAATCTTTCAGGGGCCCTCTCCTTAAATAGTATCCTCTCAAAGAATTCAAGGGTTGGTGTAGCATAGAGTACACCTTCAGATTCAAGCGCATCGGCCATCGACCTCCTCAAGACCTCAACTGTAAGCGTCATTGTACCCGATGTCTTGGCACCAATGCCATAGGTGTGGAGGGCCCCTGAAATGTTGGATTCAACCATTCCAAGTCTCTCATATGTCCTGTTGAATTTCCTTATCGTATCATCGCTGCCATCCGATGTTGGGTCCTCAACGATGAACGCTTCCGCATTGATACCCCTCAGTTCCTCCTCGGTGACACCCCCGAGACCGGTGGTATCAACCAGAAGGTCCCAGTGACCCCTGAGGTCCATAACGCCTTCCTGAAAATTCACTTTATCATCTAGCATAAAACGTGTCTGGGGGTTTATATCTGCAACGGTTACATCACAGTCAAGTGAACCTGCAATTGCTGCACCTGTGAAGTATGAGCCGATTATGAGGGCACTTTCAGGGTCCATGTCGATTTCAGTGAGCCATCCAATAACCGCGGCCGATTTAACTGCCAATATGTGATTTATTATGTCTTGTACCCTGTATGTGGAGAAGAATGTTTTAACGGTCTCGGTTATACCGGTTTCATGATTTTTCATTCTGATCCTCTGCTGAAGCCTATACGCTCAAGAGCATGGGTAATTTCGGATCTCACGGCTTCCTGAACACCCATTTTATGTATAACGTGTGGTGGTGACATGGCCGCTGAAAGAATCCTTCCTCGGGAGTCCATGATCACTAAGAGGGATCCAGATCCTGGAACCCCCAGCCGTCCCCGTGCAATAACAAGATCTGCCCCTGATATGTCAAGTGCCATGAGGGCCTTTGTAACGGCAGGCATCCTTGTGAGGTCTGCACAGTTGGTGTTGAACTGAAGGTGCTCTGCTTCCCCTAACTTGAAGGATCTTAGGACATCATTTATCACATCAACCTTTTCCCGGTTCCAGTTTGGCACCACAATTCTTTGGGCGCCATGTATATAATCTCTTACAGCTTTAACTTCCTCCTCACGGTCTCCTCTGCGACGATCCTCTACAGACTCAAGGTATGCACTGGCTATTATATCCTCTAACATGACCACACCACTGTATATGATAAGACTCAGGGGATTCAAGGCCTATTGAAGACCAGCCCACTGTATTGATAAGGTTAAAGGGTATGCACAGGCTATCTGATGACTAAACCCCTTCGTATTAATCAAAGCAGGGCAACCCCATCAGCCGCTGGTTTCGCTGATAGCTGGGGCTTCAGTCCCATCTCATCCACAACCCTCAGCACATCATTGAGGTTTCCGTACCTTGGGGACCCAACCCCCTTAACATCATGGGGGTAACCGTCAGGTATAACCGTTGCAAGGTTATCTGCCCCTGCCATGAGGGAGAAGCGGACATTTTCGGGACCTATGGTTGGTGTTGGAACCGTTATCCTTATATCAGGGTACATGATACGTGTGATGGCTATGGTTTTCATCTGTTCCTCAAGGGGGCAGGGTGGATGGTTTTCCATCGGGGTTCCGGGGTATGGATTGAATCCCATGATGGGTATCTCTCCAAGTGTTTCGAAATCACCAAGGAACCTTAGGTGTGCAAGGCGGTCAGCATAACTCTCACCGAGACCTATAAGTAGACCACTTGATAATTCTATTCCACTTTCACATACAAGTTCACAGACTCTTATACGGTCTTCTATTTTTTCACCTGGTTTAACCCGCCTGAAAAGTTCCCTGTTGACGGTTTCAAGGTTGCAGCATACTGTGTCAGTACCATAATCCGCAAGCTTCTCCACTGAAGCCCTGTTAAGGTCGGATCCAACGTTTATGAGCAGTTCAAGTGTTGTGTTCTCCTTCACTATTTCAGCCGCTTTGACAGCATGTTCACCGTTGAATCCATGGGCGCCTGAGCAGCTGACCCTGGGTATTCCAGATTTTTCTATTATCCTGGCGGCCTCTAGGATTTCATCATCGGTTTTGAAGAATGAAGTGTAGTATCCGTTACGTGATGTTCCGGCGGCAAATCCACAGTAGCTGCACCTTGGTCTCACCTGGCAGATATTTGTTATGTGAACTGTGGATGTGAGCTTGATAACCCCCCTGTGCTCCTTCATGATGCTGAATGCTGTTTCCATGAGAAGGGCAAAATTCTTGGGGTCGTTTATCTGGAATAGCCGTATAATTTCTTTATCATCGAGGGGGTATCCCTCAGCCGCCTTTTTGAGTATTTTATCCATCAATTTAACACCAGTTTCAGCTGCTTGGGAATCTAAAAGTCAGTTGGATCAGTATAAATCAGTTGGTTAAAAAAATAAATAAATTTTTTGGGCTGCTGCCCGGTTATTTTTTCCTCTTCTCGAGGATTTCAAAGACGGTTGGGAGTATGTCTGCTGATGCTCCGAAGTTCATGGAGTCAGCTGTACCCAGGAGTGCACCAGGGTCGAGGTGCTCCTCCATTTTGTCTATTCCAACCTTTTCCATGAGGGCTGTTATCTGCTCCAGGGACTCCTTGGCCATCATCTGTGCGAAACCTGCAGGCGCGCCGAGTACTTGTGTAACTGAGTCCCTGTAGGAGAGTATACCTGCGTAGGTTATTGCTGTCAGTGCTGAGCACATGTCACAGACTGGTCCGAGGAGTTCTGCTGGCAGCCTGTATGCGTTACCCCTGGCCTTCTGTCCTAGTTCGAAGAGGGTGTTTATTGCGTCCTCTGAGGCGTAGCCCTCTGCAATGTATACCTGTCCCTTCATTTCAGGAACGGCACCTGGGTGGTAGGATGTTACGTTGAGTGTTTCAGGTTTGGTTACTAGGTCACCGTGTTTCTGTTCAAAGATCTTGTAGAACTTGGTGGTTGGAATTGTGCAGGCGTGTGTGACGATTGCACCAGGTTTTATGTCGTCTATGAACTTGTTTATTATGTCTGGCTGCATGTCACCCTTTGGGAACCAGGTCATGATGAAGTCTGCGTCTGCTATAGCCTCTTTGTCGTCTGTTGTTATTTCAAATCCAAGGTCTTCGGGGTGTGTGAAGTGTATTGCACCTTCTGGTGGTTTTGGGAGCTCTTTGGCGACTTCGTTGACCTTTTCCCTGATCTGTGGCATTATTTTTTCAGGGTCCTCCTTGTGAGCCTCTATGACGTCCTCGTAGGCAAAGTCGTCTATGACTGTGAACTGGTTGTCGAATACAGGGTCTGCAACGACGACCTCATCGACACCTGCGAGTTCTTTAAGCTCAGCACCCATTGTTATTGTGGAATGGGTCATGGCTATTTCTGGTTTTCCAACCATTTCAGCGACTTCGCAGGCCCTGGCAAAGTTTGTTATTCCACTGGCTGCATGGGTCCTGTAACATCCTGCACCTAGTATTGCAAGTTTCATATCTATCACTCCATTTTTGTAATACTACTCATATTATTAGTAGTACAAATTAATCGGTTTCCAATATAAATATATTTTTTGATAATTTTTAAACCAAAAAGCTTATAAGTAGAATTATTTTATCTGGGGGCAACTGTGCAATGGAGTTTCCGGCTTAAAATTATGGAGACGTCATTCAGTACTTTTGTATTTTACGGGGGATCGGACCAAGGTCTTCATAATTATTAAAATATTAATATTAAAATTTTCTAAATCCTGCTTTCTAATTTCATTCAGAAGATTGAAAAGGCATCCTTAATGTTAAAGGGGAGCGTTATACCCTTATTTTGCAGTGTTCTCCACTGGAACAGCATAAATAATAAAAAATAAACATTTATTATGAATTAATTCAAGGGACTTAAATATTAATTCCAGGTTTATAACTCGCTCAAACGTTATTTTATGATTTTTAATGATTTTAAAAGCATTAAATTAAAAAAATAAACATCAAAATCTTATATAATCATTTTTAAGGCATTTTAAAGACTTTTTTATTTTAGAAACATTTATATTTGTAATACTTATTAGCAGATAATTATGATAAACATAAAACTGGAGGTTGTGGTGAAAGCATGGAAATCCAGATTCAGAGGATTGGACTTCTTCGTCCTGAGAAAAATCCAAAGTCGTGTACCCTGAACCTTGACTTGGACTGGAAAATTGACTACACAGATTTTGGAAATAATTCGGTGGGATACATATTTTATGCGGAATCAGAAGGTGGAATACCTCTGAAATTCAAAATAGAGGGAAATATTGTTCTCGAAGATTCTGAAAAACTGCCCGGCAACCTTTCAGAACTTCTGCTCGATCGGGGGCTTAACATCATGGTTGATTTATTCAACATAACCCGTGATAGAACCGTCAGCGTCCAGAATGAGCTTTTCAGTATTGAGGAGTTCCGGGGCAAGGTGAAAAATCTGGAGGTGTAGATAAATGATGGTGAAACACACTTTATGCCCTTCCTGCAGTGCAGGCTGTGGTGTGAATCTTGTGGATATGGGCGGAACACCTGTGGGAACCTACCCCTACAGGAGACACCCGGTCAATGAGGGAAAGACCTGCAGAGCGGGCAGGGATTGCTATGAAATCCCATTGATGAACAGAGTAACATCCCCTGGAGTTAAAAAATCAGGGAAACTAGGTGGAGTGAAATGGGATGAGGCACTGGATAAATTAACTCAACTTCTTTCATCAGAGGACATATCCATCCTAACAACAGGAACCCTCACCAATGAGGAGGCACTTAAACTCAAAGAAATCATAGAAGAGTTTGATATAAAAAAATCAGGTTTAATAACGGCCTTCCCTGAATTTGATTATCCTGAAATTGATATCAGAAAGATCAGAGACTATGATAACATTGCAGTCATAGGGGATGCCATAACCTGCGCTCCACTCATAGGCAGGAGGATATTCCATGCAATGGCCGCCGGGGCAGAGGTGAGGTCCTATGACAGAAGGGACGACACAAGGATGGCGGTAAATTCAGGGTTTCACAGAACCTTCTCAGATGACAGGGAGCTCCTGGATGACCTCCAGAAACTTCCAGGAGGATCTCTGATTATAATAACCTATGAAATACCGGAAATCATAGGGCCCGTTCTTGAGGTCTCATCTGAGAATGAATTTGATGTTCTACCCATCTTTGAGGACTTCAACACAAGGGGTGTGATGCAGCACATCCCCCCGCTTCAGGAAGTGGAGTTTGATTCTGTCTGGTTAATAGATCCCGGTGCAGCTGCAGAGCCAGTGGAATCAGGAAAACTCATTCTCCAGTCCATAAGAACCGGAGGTCTTGTACCTGATATTTTCCTCCCAACGGCAGCATGGTGTGAAAAAGCTGGTTCATACACCAGCACAGCGGGATACACCTCGAAACTCGAACCCGCACTGCAGGCACCCGAAGGAGTCCTCCCCGACATGGAAATATTTGAAAGAATACTCACGGCAGGTGATTAAGATGAAATACCTCCTTGCAAGGGCTACAGATGAGGAGATTCAGAGAAGAGGAGAATGTGGCGGAGCGGTGACAGCCATATTCAAATACATGCTGGATAAGGAAGTCGTGGATGCGGTGCTAACACTGGAAAGGGGAGATGACGTGTACGATGGGATCCCCGTCCTACTTGAGGATTCGTCAGGCATAGAGTCAACGTGCGGTTCCCTGCACTGCGCACCCACCATGTTCGGGGACCTCATCTCCCGCTATCTAAGTGACATGAGGCTGGCTGTCGCTGTAAAACCTTGTGATGCAATGGCCATAAGGGAACTTGAGAAGAGGCACCAGATAGACCCTGATAAGGTATATAAAATAGGATTGAACTGTGGCGGAACCCTTGCCCCTGTATCTGCCAGGGAGATGATAGAGACCTTCTATGAGATAGACCCCGATGATGTTGTGGGTGAGGAGATCGATAGGGGTAAATTCATAGTGGAACTCAGGGACGGAAGTCACAGGGAGATATCAATCGATTACCTTGAGGAAGAGGGTTTCGGCAGACGGGAGAACTGTCAGCGCTGCGAAATAATGGTTCCGCGTAACGCTGACCTAGCCTGTGGAAACTGGGGTGCAGAGGATGGATGGACATTCATAGAGGTTAACACTGAAAGAGGTCAGGAGATCATTGACGGTGCCCGCAGCAGCGGATACATTGAGGTGCGGGAACCCTCTGAGAAGATGGTGAAGATAAGGGAGAAAATCGAAAACGCAATGATCAGCATGGCCAGGAAGTTTCAGGATAAATACCTTGATGAGGAGTACCCCTCACTGGATGAATGGGATGAGTACTGGAAGCGCTGCATAAACTGCTTTGCCTGCAGGGACGCCTGTCCGGTATGCTTCTGCAGGGAATGTGAACTTGAAAAGGACTACCTCCTGGAATCAGATGAAAAGGCATCAGACCCCCTCACATTCCAGGGAGTGAGGCTCTCGCACATGGGTTTCAGCTGCATAAACTGCGGTCAGTGCGAGGATGTCTGCCCAATGGACATACCCATTGCAAGAATCTACCACAAGATACAGAAAAAATACCGTGACAGAACAGGATTCATAGCAGGGGTGAGTGAAGAACTGCCCCCAATGTACAGCGGGGAGAAGGATTAGGGTGATATGATGAGTTTCGAGCCAAAGATAGTTGGATTCTGCTGCAACTGGTGCTCCTATGGCGGAGCAGACACCGCGGGAACAGCGAGGATGCAGTATCCACCCAACGTCCGTATCATAAGGGTGATGTGTTCAGGCCGTGTCAACGCCTCGATGATACTCAAGGCCTTCAGTGAGGGTGCAGACGGCGTATTTGTGGGCGGATGCCACATAGGGGACTGCCACTATGATTCAGGAAACTACAAATGGAAACGAAGAGCCCGGTTCATTGAGGACATACTCCCTGAATTTGGCATAGATAAGGAGAGATTCAGGTGGGAGTGGATATCGGCATCGGAGGGTGAAAAATTTCAGAAAACAATGCAGGAATTCTATGAGACTGTAAAATCCCTCGGGCCACTTAAGAGGGCGGGAAAATAGACTATAATAATTATGGGTTAAAACTGCTTTTTTTATTAACCCCTAATTTTTGTCAAAATTTATAAAAGCGGGTATCAGAGTGAATCACAGTGAGCTAAAAGGTGAAAGAATATGCATGATATCATCAGGGAAGCGGCGGATAATCCTGAAGCTGCATGGGAAATCATGAAAATGGACAAGGATGTGACGGCGGTAGTGGATGCGATTTCTGAACTCTCAAGGGAGGATAAGATTAAACTCGGAGCCACCTTCAAGAGGTTTCCACTGGGCTGTGACCTCACTGAAATCATTGTGGGCACCTGTGCATCTGACCTTGAAAAGATGGATCTTATTGGAAACTGCATACTTTCAGACACAATAGGCGCAACAATACACGTATGTGCCTATGCATTCGCAGATATAGCCGAGAACTATGGTATGAGACCTGTGGAGCTCATGAGGGAGGTGCGGGAGACCACCGAGGTCCCCCTGGACCTTGACCACTTTGGAAGATACGGTCCCATGAGGTTCCCTAGATCAATAACCGGGTGCGGAGGACAGTGTTACCTTGAGGGGCCCCCATTTGAGGGCTGTCCACGCGAAAGAATACACTCAAGACTCCTTGAAAAGGAAAAGGAGGGCCTGCCTGACAGGGATGAATGGGTTGAACTCGCATCCTCTGTGGCGATTAACCTGACACCGGTGCAGGGGGCTGAAACCCATGCAGCACCCCTTGATGAGGCACGTGAGGTTTTTGAACTTGCAAGAAAGCACGGTAAGGGTGTTGAGGCCATAATGTTTGTTGGAGACGGATACGATGACCTCATATCTGGCTTTGAGGCAGGACTTGATATGGGTGTCGATGTATTCGTACTTGAGGGTGGCCCATTCAACCTTGCATCCGATAGACTTGACGCTTTTGCAGGGGCCGTTGCCGCAGCAAGAATCCTTACACCAGGTAGAATCGTTGCAACCAATGGTGCATATGAGGACGAGTGCCGCATAGGGTTGAGGGCAGGGCTGAATGCCATAATAACAGGGTTTCCAAAGAACCACCATGGCTACATGTGTGGCTACAGTCCCGGCACGGCACGGAGGGGCAAGTTTGGCCTTCCCCGGGTCATGAAGATAATGAGGGAAGAGGTTGAGGCTGCTCTAACACCTGTTCCAATACAGAAGCCGCAGCTTGAGGCCCTTGCAGCTGCAGTGAAGGTTTCAGGAAGGGAAAATGTTTATCCAGAAACCATCGGGCATACATATGTGGGTGACGCCCACTGGGCATGCCTTCCATCAACTCCACTCTATGAACGGGTGAATATAAAGAGGGACGTGGATACGCTTGCTGAGATGACTAGAAACGGCGACATACATGGAACAGTGGCAATCTTCGGCGCAAGATTCGTATCATGGGTGATTGCAAAGAAACTTGATGGAATGGTGGATGAATTCGTACTTGTGGACAGCGACCCCTGGGTTGAATGGGTCAGCGTGGACAACCTCCGATCAGAAATTAAAACAGAGGTCCGATCTGGCGGTTCCAGTGATGCGGATGCATACAGGGATTCGGATTCAGCCATAGTTTCCACAACCATTCCTGAGATAGCTGCAAAAATTTCCGGGAAATTCAGAGATGCGGTGACCCTTGTATGAACCTCATCTAGCGGTTTTAATGGGTGAAATGGCAGTATTAAAAATAATAAAAAATTTAACCATACATATAAAACTTTCGAAATAGTTTCATAAGTAACCTTTATAATTGCCACTCCTAAACCATATACCAAGTACAATTATAAGTACAACTCAAGGAAGGAGGAAACTCTATGGCTGAAGATGACATAAAGATTGTGATGTTCTGTTGTAACTGGTGTTCCTACGGTGGAGCAGACACTGCAGGAACAGCAAGGATGCAGTACCCTACAAACGTTAGGGTTATCCGTGTGATGTGTTCAGGGAGGATAGAGCCACAGTTTGTTCTCAAGGCATTCAGGGAAGGCGCTGATGGTGTTCTCGTAACAGGATGCCACCATGGTGACTGCCACTACGACGCAGGAAACTACAAGCTCGACAGGAGAATGAGGCTGATCTACAAGCTGGCAGATGAACTCGGAATTGGCAGGGAAAGGATTCACCACGACTGGATATCCGCATCAGAAGGTGAAAAATTCGCCGAAACAGTCAAGATGATGGTTGACAGGATAAGGGCCCTTGGCCCATCACCAATCAAAAAACAGCTGGCTGAAGCATAAGGAGGATGTTAAATGGCTGAAAAAATAAAGATCGGAACAATGTGGCTCGGAGGATGCTCCGGCTGCCATCTGTCCATTGCAGACTTACACGAAGCACTTCTGGATGTCATGGAACTCGCTGACTTTGAATTCAGTCCAGTTTTAATGGACACAAAATACGATGAAATCCCTGAACTTGATGTGGTGATCATCGAGGGTGGAATCGTAAATGATGAAAACAGGGAATTCGCAGAGAAGCTAAGGGAAAAGGCTAAATTTGTCATAAGCTACGGTACATGTGCTGTATACGGCGGCATACCAGGCCTCAGGAACCTCTGGGACAAGGAAGAGGTCATAGAGGAAGCATACATAAACTCCATAACAACACCAAACGAAGAGGGTGTCATACCATCCGAGGAGGTGCCACACCTCGAGGGAAGGGTTAAGCCACTTGATGAAGTCATAGACGTTGACTTTGAAATCCCGGGATGCCCACCAAGATCAGATGTTGTCGCTGAGGTTATTCTTGCACTCCTCAAAGGAGAAGAAATAGAACTACCAAGCACAAACCTCTGTGAAGTCTGCCCAAGGGAAAAACCACCAGAAGGACTTGCAATGGACTTCATAAAGAGGCAGTTTGAGGTTGGTAAACCAGAGGAGGACCTCTGTCTCATACCACAGGGACTCATCTGCATGGGTCCAGCAACCATATCAATCTGTGGTGCAGAGTGCCCGAGCATAGCCATACCATGCCGTGGCTGCTACGGTCCAACAGCACGTGTCGAGGACCAGGGTGCTAAAATGATAAGTGCCATAGCCTCTGACTACAAGGTCGAGGAGGACAAAACCGTCGATCCAGAGGAAGTGGCTGAACAGCTGGATGACATTGTTGGAACATTCTACACATTTACACTTCCAGCAGCACTCATACCAATGAAAATAAAGAAGGAGGGTAAATAGATGGTTAAACTCACAATGGAACCTGTGACCCGTATTGAAGGTCACGCCAAGATTACAGTACACCTCGATGATGCAGGTAATGTTGAGGACACAAGGCTCCATGTTATGGAATTCCGCGGATTCGAAAAATTCCTCCAGGGAAGACCCATAGAGGAAGCACCAAGGATAGTTCCAAGGATCTGCGGTATCTGTGACGTGCAGCACCACCTTGCAGCCGCAAAGGCTGTTGACGCCTGCTTTGGATTCGAACCAGAAGATATACTCCCTGCAGCCTACAAAATGAGGGAGATCATGAACTGGGGCTCATACATGCACTCACATGCCCTGCACTTCTACTTCCTAGCAGCCCCTGACTTCATAGCAGGTAAGGACAGGAAGACAAGGAATGTCTTCCAGATAATAAAGGACAAACCTGATGTTGCCCTTCAGGCCATAGAGTTACGTAAAAATGCTCTGGAAATCGTCAGGGCCATAGGTGGAAGGCCAATTCACCCAACCTCCTCAACACCAGGAGGTATATCAACAGAACTTGATGATGAAACACAGAAGGACCTCCTTCAGAAGGCCCAGAGGAACGTTGAACTGGCAGAGGCCACCCTGGAACTTGCAGTTCCAATATTCGAGGAGAACATTGACCTCGTGAACTCACTGGGTAATATCGAGACATACCACACAGGTCTTGTCAAGGACGGTGTGTGGGATGTCTACGATGGTATAGTGAGGATAAAGGACAAGGAAGGAAACCTGTTCAGGGAGTTCAAACCAGCAGACTACGCTGACACCATCGCTGAACACGTCAAACCATACTCCTGGCTCAAATTCCCATACATAAAGGACCTCGGCTACCCTGACGGTGTCTACCGTGTCTCACCACTCTCAAGGCTCAACGTGGCAGACAAGATGCCTGATGCAGCTCCAAAGGCACAGGATTACTTCAAGGAGTTCCGGGACAAGTTTGGATACGCACAGCAGACACTACTTTACCACTGGGCAAGGCTCATAGAACTCCTCGCATGTGCTGAATGTGCAGCCGATGCACTTGAAGGGGACCTCTCTGGAGAAAAATTCCCTGATTCCCTTGAAAGGCAGGCCGGCGACGGTGTGGGCATAGTTGAGGCACCAAGGGGAACACTCACACACCACTACACCTGTGATGAGAACGGCCTCATAACCAAGGCAAACATCGTGGTTGCAACGATCCAGAACAACCCTGCCATGGAGATGGGTATCCAGAAGGTTGCCCAGGAATACATCAAACCTGGTGTTGAAGTGGATGATAAGATATTCAACCTCATGGAGATGGTCATAAGGGCATACGACCCATGTCTCTCCTGCGCAACACACACCATTGACAGTCAGATGAGACTTGCCACCTTGGAAGTATACGACAGTGAAGGCGACCTTGTAAAAAGGATCTAATTTCACCCGGTAAGGTGGTAGAATGATAGTTGTCAACAAAGAGGACTGCATAAGGTGTGGTGCTTGCCAGGGGACCTGCCCTACTGCAGCCATTGAGGTAACACCGGAGGATGTTATCTACTGTGACATCTGCGGCGGGGAACCCAAGTGTGTCGATGCCTGCCCAACCGGTGCCCTCAAGATTGAGGACCTGGTGGTTGACGAGGCAGGTAACACCCAGGGCAGGATAGTTTTCAACCCTGACAAGTGCAATGAGTGCGGGGACTGCGTGGAGGTCTGCCCTCCACAGATCCTCAAACTTGACGCGGGTAAGGTCAAAAAGATTCCGCTCCAGGGCTTCTGTGTCATGTGCCAGAAATGCGTTGACATCTGCCCTGTGGGTGTCATAGGGGTTGAGGGCATCAAGGAACCAGCTAAGGTTGAACTGGAAATCGAGGGACCCATATTCATCGCTGACTGTGTCGGGTGTGGAATGTGTGTCCCTGAATGTCCAGTGGATGCCATAACCCTTGAAAAGGTGGGTGGAGTCATAGAGATCGATGAGGACACCTGCATAAAGTGCGGTGTCTGTGCACAGACCTGTCCATGGAACGCCGTCTACATCTCAGGCAAAAAACCAGAGAAGAGGGCCAAGGAAATCAAGAAATTCGAGCTGGATGAAGAGGCATGTATAGGCTGCAACACCTGTGTGGAGGCATGCCCTGGTGATTTCATAGTTCCAAAGTCATCAAACCTTACAGTCGAACTTCCAGCCATATGTACAGCCTGTGGACTATGTGAACAGCTCTGTCCAGTGGATGCCATAGACCTTGAGGTGGAACTTGGACCAGCCAAACCTGCAAGTGAAGAGGGCCTTGTCTGGGATGAAGAAAAATGTGACTTCATCGGTGCATGTGCCAACATCTGCCCCAACGATGCAATAAGGGTTGTGACGAAGGAGGGCATGAAGCTACCTGACAATGAAAAGGTGGATGAGGAGCCATCCTTCGCCATGTGTACACGCTGCGGCGCATGTACCATGGCCTGTCCAAAGGGCGCCCTCAGCCTTGTGGATATGGACAAGGTCATTGATGGCGAGGTTGTCAAGAGGAAGAGGGTCCAGTACAACCCTGCCCTCTGCGACCAGTGCGGTGACTGTATAGAGGCCTGTCCATACGACATGCTGAAACTCACCGACGAGAAGGTTCCACTTAAAGGGTTCTGCATACTCTGTGACCAGTGCATACCCGCCTGTCCAAAGGGTGCACTGTCACTCAAATAAACCCACTTCTTTTTGTTTTCAGGGAGATTCTTGACTTCACATCCACTATGTTATTATTTAGAAAAATATTTTTATGAAAGATTGTTTTCGAACCCCGACTTCAATACAACTGTTATTATTTATAATAATATTTTTATGAAAAAATAATTTTTCATATTTAAAATTTTTCTTTTTTTTCTTTTGAAAACATTTATATTATCCTTCTTTCTTATTCAATAGAGTCATAGATGTCCAGAAAACGAAGCATAAGCGCTTATATCTGGATTAATACAGATTAATACTGATACGTGCAGTATGGCTTGTTCTATAATGAGCTATGCTCTGGAGGTTGGAGGATGAACTTCGGTATAACCTGAAGGCCCATTTAGAGACATCGAATCTGAGATGGACCCTGTTAAAACCATGAAACCCTCTTAAGTCACTTAAATCCTGATTCCATAACCCCCTCACATTCAATAATAAATTAATAAATTTTATTAATAAATAAATAAAAAAAGAGGTGTGAATACCATGCCAATGTATGAAGACAGAATAGATCTCTATGGGGCAGATGGTAAGCTCCTTGAGGAGGATGTTCCTCTTGAAGCCATAAGCCCCCTTAAAAACCCGACAATAGCAAACCTGGTAAGCGACGTGAAAAGGTCAGTTGCAGTTAACCTCGCTGGAATTGAAGGAAGCCTCAAAAAGGCAGCTCTTGGAGGAAAGTCCAACTTCATCCCTGGAAGGGAAGTTGAACTGCCAATTGTTGAAAACGCAGAGGCAATCGCTGAAAAGGTCAAAAAACTGGTCCAGACCTCAGAGGACGATGACACAAACATACGCCTCATAAAAAACGGTCAGCAGATCCTGGTGCAGGTCCCAACAACAAGGATGGGCGTAGCAGCAGACTACACTGTCTCAGCACTTGTCACAGGGGCAGCCGTTGTACAGGCAATCATCGACGAATTCGATGTGGACATGTTCGATGCAAATGCTGTTAAAACAGCTGTGATGGGAAGGTACCCACAGACAGTGGACTTCACAGGAGCCAACCTCTCAACACTGCTCGGACCACCTGTGCTCCTTGAGGGACTCGGATACGGTCTCAGGAACATAATGGCAAACCACGTCGTCGCCATCACAAGAAAGAACACACTCAACGCATCAGCACTATCATCCATACTCGAACAGACCGCAATGTTCGAGACAGGTGACGCTGTCGGGGCATTCGAAAGGATGCACCTCCTTGGACTTGCATACCAGGGACTCAACGCCAACAACCTTCTCTTTGACCTAGTTAAGGAGAACGGTAAGGGCACAGTCGGTACAGTGATAGCTTCACTGGTGGAAAGGGCAGTTGAGGATGGAGTCGTTAAAGTGGCCAAGGAGATGAACTCAGGCTACAAGGTCTATGAACCAGCCGACTGGGCACTCTGGAACGCATACGCGGCAACAGGACTCCTTGCAGCAACAATAGTCAACGTGGGAGCAGCAAGGGCAGCCCAGGGCGTTGCATCAACAGTGCTCTACTACAACGACATACTTGAATACGAGACAGGACTCCCAGGCGTGGACTTCGGAAGGGCCATGGGTACAGCAGTAGGATTCTCATTCTTCAGCCACTCCATCTACGGTGGAGGAGGTCCAGGTATATTCCACGGAAACCACGTTGTAACAAGGCACAGTAAGGGATTCGCCCTCCCATGCGTTGCTGCAGCCATGTGTCTTGACGCAGGAACACAGATGTTTTCAGTTGAAAAAACATCAGGACTCATAGGATCCGTTTACAGCGAAATAGACTACTTCAGAGAACCAATAGTCAACGTCGCAAAGGGTGCCGCAGAGATAAAGGACCAGTTATAGGCTGAAACGGGGAGTTTGAAATGCCAGAAACAGGATTCGTCGATCTTAAGATATTCCCCCAGAGGCTTCTGAAACCCGAAACCGTTGAGAAACTGCTGAACAGCATCTATGAACTTGAAGGTATAGTCAGGGTACTGGTTCATGGACCATCTATACCAGACAGGGTGTACTATGGACCCGCCAGGGGCACAGAGGTTAAACACAGTGACCGGAAAAAGATAAAGGTACGTGGAGAGGAGGTTGAACTCCGCGTTAAGGTCGGAGAGGTCATAGTGGGAATACTCCCGGAGGCCCTGGAGGAGAACATGGACAAAATCGATGAAATCCTGAAGGAAGCGCTCCCCTGCCCCTATAAGGTATTCATAGGTGCCTTCACAAAGAAAGACATCACCATATCCGATTACCTCAAATACGGTCTCAACTTTGAGGACAAAATCGATCCCAGGATAATAGGTATGGCTGATCCAAGTTCAAGGGTGAAGGACACCGTTGTTAACATAAAATGATTGTGAGGTTATGATATGTCTTACAAAGCCCAGTACACTCCTGGAGAAACCCAGATAGCTGAAAACAGAAGAAAACACATGAACCCTGATTACGAATTCCGTAAATTAAGGGAAGTATCAGACGAGGACCTGGTCAAGGTCCTGGGACACAGAAACCCCGGTGAAAGTTACAAATCAGTGCACCCCCCACTGGATGAGATGGACTTCGAGGAGGACATCGTCAGGGACATGGTTGAACCCATACAGGGTGCAAAGGAGGGTGTGAGGGTCAGGTACATCCAGTTCGCAGACTCCATGTACAATGCACCTGCCCAGCCCTACGACAGGGCAAGGACCTACATGTGGAGGTACCGCGGTGTTGACACAGGTACACTCTCAGGAAGGCAGGTCATTGAAATGAGAGAACTGGACCTTGAGGGAGTCTCAAAGGAACTTGTTGAAACAGAACTCTTCGACCCTGCAACAACAGGTATAAGGGGTGCAACAGTTCACGGACACTCCCTCAGACTCGATGAAAACGGCCTCATGTTTGACGCCCTCCAGAGGTACGTCTTTGATGAAGAGAAGGGCCACGTGGTCTATGTCAAGGACCAGGTTGGAAGGCCCCTTGACGAGCCAGTGGACATGGGCCAGCCCCTCGATGAGGATGAACTTAAGAAGATCACCACAATCTACAGGAAGGACAACATCGCTATGAGGGATGATAAAGAGGCAATTGAAGTTGTTGAAAACATACACACCGGCCGTACCCTGGGCGGATTCGGCATGGACGTATTCAAGGATGACCTAAGAAAAAGGCTAGGTGATGATTAATGGATGAAAAGAAACTATTCCTTAAGGCTTTAAAGAAGAAGTTTGAGGGGGAGGACCCTGACGAAAAATACACAAACTTCTACTGCTTCGGCGGATGGGAACAGTCCGCACGTAAAAAAGAATTCACAGAGTATGCCAAGAAGGCTGCTGAAAAGAGGGGAGGAATACCATTCTACAACCCTGACATAGGGGTGCCTCTTGGTCAGAGGAAACTCATGGCATACAGAGTCTCAGGGACAGACGCCTACGTTGAAGGTGACGACCTCCACTTCGTGAACAACGCGGCCATCCAGCAGATGGTGGACGACATAAAGAGGACAGTCATAGTGGGTATGGACACAGCACACGCAGTCCTTGAGAAGAGGCTGGGTGTGGAGGTAACCCCCGAGACTATCAACGAGTACATGGAGGCAATCAACCACGCCCTCCCAGGTGGTGCAGTGGTCCAGGAGCACATGGTTGAGGTCCACCCGGGACTCGTGGAGGACTGCTACGCCAAGATCTTCACAGGAGACGACAACCTGGCAGATGAACTGGACAAGAGAGTACTCATAGACATAAACAAGGAGTTCCCTGAAGAGCAGGCCGAACAGATCAAAAGCTACATTGGAAACAGGACCTACCAGGTTAACAGGGTGCCGACAATAGTCGTGAGGACCTGTGACGGAGGTACAGTTTCAAGATGGTCTGCAATGCAGATTGGTATGAGCTTCATATCCGCCTACAAACTCTGCGCAGGTGAAGCAGCAATCGCTGACTTCTCATACGCTGCAAAACACGCAGACGTTATAGAGATGGGTACAATAATGCCTGCAAGGAGGGCAAGGGGACCAAACGAGCCAGGTGGAGTTGCATTCGGTACCTTCGCAGACATCGTCCAGACCTCAAGGGTTTCAGATGACCCTGCAAACGTTTCACTTGAGGTCATAGCCGGTGCAGCCGCACTCTACGACCAGGTATGGCTTGGGTCATACATGTCAGGTGGTGTCGGATTCACACAGTACGCAACAGCAGCCTACACCGACGACATCCTGGACGACTTTGTCTACTACGGCATGGAGTACGTGGATGACAAGTACGGCCTCTGCGGAACAAAACCAACAATGGATGTCATTAGGGACATCTCAACAGAGGTCACACTCTACAGCCTCGAACAGTACGAGGAATACCCAACACTCCTCGAGGACCACTTTGGAGGATCACAGAGGGCAGCTGTTGCAGCCGCAGCAGCAGGATGTTCCACAGCATTCGCAACAGGAAACTCAAACGCGGGTATCAATGGATGGTACCTCAGCCAGATACTCCACAAGGAGGCCCACAGCAGGCTCGGATTCTACGGTTACGACCTGCAGGATCAGTGCGGTGCATCCAATTCACTCTCAATCAGGAGCGACGAGGGACTCATACACGAACTCCGTGGACCTAACTATCCAAACTACGCAATGAACGTGGGACACCAGCCAGAGTACGCTGGTATCGCCCAGGCACCACACGCTGCAAGGGGAGACGCTTTCTGTACAAACCCACTCATAAAGGTTGCATTTGCAGATAAGGACCTCGCCTTTGACTTCACATCACCAAGGAAGTCAATCGCAGCAGGTGCCCTCAGGGAGTTCATGCCAGAGGGTGAAAGGGACCTCATCATACCAGCTGGAAAATAATTCCAGCACAAACCCCTTTTATTTTTTAAAATAAGTTTCAGAAAATACTTATAGAGACTTCTGTATTAGAAAGTTTAAAAATTAAGCTTGTTCTGATCGCTATCGGCAGTTACTATTGAATAAAAGAAAAACTGTTATTCTTGTTTTATGTAAATTTTGTGCTTATCGAGGTCCAGCCTTGTGAGTTTTCCTTCAAAATTCCTTGTTGAGTTGAGGATATCCGTTGCTTTTATTCCATCTTCAAGGACCTCAATTAATATAACGTCCTCCATGAGGAGTTCACCTTCTTCTGAGTACAGGTTTGATTCACACATTCTTTCACCATCCAGATGTATTGAGGTTTGGGTTATCTTTATTATCAGATATAAATTTTTTCATTATTAATCATGTAGTATTTTTTATACCGACATATTATAACTGAATTTAGTTTATGATTCATCTGTTCTATGATCAGATATAAAAATTTATATAATGATTTTATTAATAATGTTTAGTATGGATAAAAGAAGGGGGGGCTACTGTTGTCTAAATACTTTTATTTAGTCTTGGTTTTTGTTTTATTCACATTAACGGGCAGTACATATGCTCTAGATGATGAGAACTCATCGAAAATACTTGTTTATGGAACCGTTTATGACTGTAAAAATTCCACTGAAACAATATCTGGAGCCAATATAACTTTAAGCACAGCTGAGGGCAAGGTTATAACGGGCATAACCGACATGGATGGTAAATACATTCTGAATGCGCCGCTAACAAAAAACTTCACCGTAAGGGCGAATTATAAGGGACACCTTGAGTGTGTTAAATTTATTGAAGTGAACGATGAGAGATACTTAAATGTTGACCTGACACTTGGCCAGCCAGAAGTTACAGTGACCGGACCTTCAGAATCATTAATAAACGAAAATTTCCAGTTAACCTTTGGTTTTGATAATAATGGTACAACACCGGGTTTTGGACCCATAGTCGAAGTTACCCTCCCACCTGAGGTAACATTACAGGGAATGACCTACATGGGTTTTTCTGTAAATTATTTTGATCTTGGAACCTTTCCAGGGTCAGGACAGATATTAAACCCCCTCACCAGAAACATAACCACGGGAACTCCTGGCTACAGACTTATTGTAATTGAGTATCCCTTCGGAAGTTTTACACCCGAACAGCCCGTAGCGGAGGTCCTAGCCAATTTTAAACTCGCCATCAATTCAACTCTGGGATTACCCCTCAATATAACCGCTACACCCATATTCAGGTTTGGGAATGACCCCCTTGATAATCCCTCAACTGATCCCCCCATCTATGGGGCAACGGTTATACATCAGGTAACCCCGACTGTTTTCAGGGTTAAGAAGAGGGTTATTCTTCATGAGGATGAAACAGCCACAGGGCCAAACTATCCCTTCAATTATATAATAGATGTGGACGTTGCCAACGGCGCAACCGTCAGCAATATAAACATAACAGATATTTTACCATCAAATATCCAGTTTCTTCAGATCATAAATTCAGCCGACGCCAGCATAGTTGAAACACCATCAACATCCACACCTGGAGGAACTCTGAAGTTTAAATTCGACTCAATAACAGGGGTCACAGGTATTGATAGGACCCTTGTGTTCAGGGTATACGCTCCAGAATTCGATAACAGCAGAGTATACGTTATTGATCCAGACACTGGGGCACCGGTCACATCAAAAAATATTGTAATGGCCAATGGTACATATAACGATACATACGTAACCTCAATTTCAACTTACACAGTTTATCTAAGATCATTAGCGGTTCAAAAATATGTCAGGGACATAAATGCTGGTTATGTAAGACCTGGTGATATCCTTGAATACAGGATTGACTTCCAGATTTCGGATTACTTTGAAATAAAGGACCTTATATTCGCCGACATAATAAGTGACGGACAATCCTTTGACACATCCTTCACACCAATATTAAATATAATAATTGCAGGCAATACGTATTCACTTGCATTTTCACCAACAAACTACATTGTCAGTCATGATCCCTCAACTGGCAAATGGACAATCATATTTAATGTTTCAGGGCAGCTGAATGATGCCGGCATTGGCGGTATTTTACCTGGAGGATTATACTATGATAGAAACCATAATCTAGGGGCAACCATGGGTAACATAACCTTCAGGTCAATTATAGATATCACATTTGAGGATACTGCAAACTATCCACCAGGAAACCCATTCCTTAAGTCAGGAGACTCGGTATCTAACACGGTTTCAGGTTTATCAAAACTCTCTCATAACGGCCACCCTGTTAGCGAGAGTAGCGGGGCCAGCGTAACTATATCACAGCCGTCAATAGAAAAGATCGTATATGCAATAAATGGTTTAACTCCAGTATCGCCCTACCGTGTAAGGCCTGGAGACAATGTGACATTTTCACTGAGAGTTATAGTGCCCACAACAAATATTGAGAATTTCACAATGTGTGACTTCCTACCAATACCATTCTTCAGGGCAACCCAGATTTCCACAAACATACCTCAGGGTGACGCCCCACCCGCTGCTGGAGAATGGAGACTGGCGTCCGACGATACTTTAAGTTCGTTCCTTGGTAGATTACCCACTGTTAACATAGACCCTCTACAAAATATTGTTCACTTCTTCTATGGAACAGTGAATAGTACTGATCAGCAGACAAGGGTCTCCCATATACTGTTCACAGTCACAGCCACCGATGAGCCATTTGCTGATGAACTCTACCTCACAAACCAGTTCGCAATAAAATACTACAACAGTCCCCTTGATGCATTCTGTCAGAGTGACCTTGCACAGGTAATAACACAGGAGCCAAGACTGACAATAAACAAGACCATAACATCCACAACAGGTCACGGAATAATAGATCCTGAAGGAAACCTCATAGGCGCCGATGCAGGTGACACAATCACCTATAAAATATTGATTGAGAACACAGGCAGCTGGAATGCTTATAATGTTACTGTGAGGGATATAATCCCTGTAAAATTGATTAATCCTCAAATTATAAGCGTTTTGGATGGAAATGGAGTTGCAGTTCCCTACACAGGAGATCTATTCACTTCAGGAATAAGAATTGAAATGATACCTGGAAGAGACAACCTGCCTCTGGGTAATGATACTGTCATAATAACATGTACAGGAATCCTCAGGGCCGACGTGAACCCTAGGGAAGTTATCAATAACACTGCCCAGATAACAGCTTACGCATCAACTCCGACAGGCCCAAACTTTGTCACCGAACCTTCCCTTTATGAGGATACTGCAAATATTACCATAGCATCTCCTCAGTTGGATAAAAGATTAATAAACAGCACTGATCCTGGAACAGCAGGAAATAACCTTACTATTGGAGAGATAGGGACTTTCCAGATAAATATAAGTCTCCCAGAGGGTGAAATTGAAAACCTCACTGTAATCGAATACCTTCCTCAGGGCCTTCGCTATATTTCATACAAGCTTGAAACATCCGAGTTCAATGGAACACTGGCACCACTTGATGTCACTGTTAACTCAAATACAGTAACATTCCTTTTTAACGGAACAACGACAGTAAATCCCGACAACAGCAACCTTACCGACAGATTCAGCATCATAGTTAAAGCTGTCGTGGAGAATAGCAGCTCAAATCCTCATGTCCCTTTTATTCAGAGAACAAATACAGTAAACCTTAACTGGCCATATAATCCTGGAGACCCCCTAGGCGCATCATACAACTTCAACATCCTTCAGCCATTGCTAAATGTGACAAAAACCATAACACCGAACATTGCCCGAGGAAGGCAGAACGTCACTATAAGATTTAATGTTACAAATAATGGCTTATCACCGGCATACAGCGTCTATATATGGGATCTTCTAAATTCAACGGCCTTCAACTGGACCACTGTAACAGCCCTCACAACACCTCCAGAATTCACCTACAGTTACAATCCATTGAATGGAACCGTTGAGTATAGTGGGGGTACCATAAACCCTGGAAATAGTCTTACATTTGAGTTTAACGTCACCCTTAATGAAAATGTCAGATCTAATTCGACCTTCAATAACACTGTTAACTTGACATATGAATCACTTGGCCCATCAACAGACCCCAGGGATGATTATAGGTTATACAAAACATCTGCAAATGCAACCTTAGGTACAATGGGGCCAAGAATATACAAAACGTTATATTCAACTTCAGAGCCCGATTCAACAGGAAACAATGTTCTGATAGGTGAAGTTGTAAAATACCGAATTGACATAACGATCCCCGTGGGAGTAACCGCCAATGTAACGGTAAGGGATCCTGTAGATTCAAGATACCTTTCATATATAATGGGAAGTGCCCGTATAAGCAGAAGCAGTGGAAATATAACATCAGATGCGTTTACCTTCACTCTTTCAGGATTGAATAATTTTGAGGTTATAACTGAAACCGGCACAAATCCGCTGAGTTTTTACCTTGGCAATTTGACGAACACCAATCCACAGGGATTAAATGAGACAATAAGGATCCTGATAGACCTTGTGGTTAAAAATAATGGTAATAACACTGCAGGAAGATCAATAACAAATAGAGCATTTCTCGACTATAGAAATGAAATTGGCGCTCCCCTCACCACATCAAGTGCACATACCCTTACTGTGATTTTACCTTCACCATATGTCAACAAAACAGCAAATAAGACTGTGGATCTGGAGGGGGGAGAAACAGTTAACTTCATCATAACAGTCGGAAACACAGCAGGATCAAACATAGCACCACTTTATGACATAAATATAACGGACATCCTCGACCCGATCTTTGTTAACATAAGGGACGTAACAGCAACAAAAAGCAACACGACAATCAACTTCACATACACTTTAATAGGGAACAACTTTACAGCATATATAGATAGGCTGCTCCAGGGTCAGACTGTGAATATAACCATAACAGCTGACCTTCGAAATGACACTATACATGGTTCATTTATAAATAACACGGTTTTAATAACTGCCACCAGTCTCCCAGGGCCATATGGAACCAATAACACAACACCAGGTATTCCAGGGACCGAAACAGGCGAAAGGACAGGCGAAGGAGGAGTAAATAACCTCACAGCAAATTCAACATTGAATCTTTATCTAAAAGCTCCTAGCATTATAAAAACGTTTCTTAATAATTCAAATTCAACATATAGTCCTATAGGAAACATTTTAACACAAAAATTAACCTTGAATATTCCTGTGGGCCGCACAGAAAGTTTGAAGGTGACTGATGTTATACCGGTTGGGCTGGAGCCATTCAACTTTATTTACATAATTGACCCTTCAATGCAGGTGGAATACCCAACTCCCACACCTCTTCAAACAGGGAACACATGGACCATAAACTTCGGGGAAGTAAACGCCACAGGCGCCGGTTTGATTACAGTAATATATAATATAACTGTGAAGGACATACCGGGAAACATCAATGGCGCCAAACTTATAAATAACGCCACCCTGAGTTACTATAACGGTACCGACACAGTAACAACCCCACCATCGGCTGCCTCAGTAACAATAGTGGAACCCGTTATCAGGATAGAAAAAACAGGAACCACAAACCTGAACCCAGGGGAACTCTGTACATGGACAATCACAGTATCACATAATGCAACAAGCACATCAGATGCATATGACCTGATCATAGAGGACATATTACCTGCTGGAATGACCTATAACGAGACCATTTCGATTCCTCCAGGATGGACCATTACATCCCACTCAGATAGGGTAACATACAGGGCACCCGTACTTAACAGGGGAGATACTGTAACTATCATATTCAAAGCAAGGATCGATGATGACACCTCCCTGGCGGGAAAGGATCTTATTAACACGGTTAATATAACCTACACATCTTTACCTGGAGATATCACCGGTGAAAGGATATACAATTCATCAAAAACAGCAACTATCCATGTACTTGGCACCGATATTGAAATCGATAAAAATGCAAGCAATGAATCTCCAAACTACGATGATACTATCGTATATTACATAAAAGTTAAGAATAAAGGACCTGATCCGGCGGCAAATGTAAATGTGAGCGATAAGCTGCCAGCAGGTCTAATATATGTCACCCATCTGGCATCAAGGGGAATTTATGACCCTGTAGTGGGATCATGGATTATAGGAAACCTCAACCCACTTGAAACAGTTACCCTTAACATTACTGTCAGAGTTAATGTGACGGGTACTATTGTAAACGATGCAAATGTTACTTCAAGCACAACAGATATTAACACGTCAAACAATAATGATTCCACAACAATAAGAGTACCTAAAGCCTCTGAGTTGTCAATACTAAAGACTGTTAATATTGAATCCCCGTACAATGGCCAGATAATCACATACACAATCAATGTGTCCAATAACGGTCCTGATGACGCATTAAATGTCCTAGTAGAAGATTTATTACCCTCAAACCTTGTATTTGTTTCTTATGTGGCTTCTAAGGGTACTTATAATCCGGTTACTGGTGTTTGGAGTGTTGGTTCGCTCAGCTACCTTGAAACAGCCACACTCACAATAACAGCACGTGTTAATGCAGATGGAATAATAAAGAATAGTGCAAATGTTACATCAGAAAACTTTGACCCAGATACCAGTAACAACAACTCCACAGTAACCATCAATTCAATCTCATCAGTGGATCTGAAAGTAACAAAATATGTTAATAACACCAGACCATTATTTGGCCAGCTTGTAATGTTCACTGTAACAGCAGAAAACCTTGGGCCAAGCAATGCAAGCAATGTTGCTGTAACCGATACGCTCTCCCCAGGACTTGTATTTGTTTCTTATGTGGCTTCTAAGGGTACTTATAATCCGGTTACTGGTGTTTGGAGTGTTGGTTCGCTCAGCTACCTTGAAACAGCCACACTCACAATCCAAGCCTATGTTAACAGCACAGGAAATCTTTTCAATCTTGTCATAATAAGCGGCTCAGAACATGATCCCGTACCTGCTAATAACATTGCAACTGTAAACCTTCAGTCTTTACCTGTCGCAGATCTCTCAATTACAAAGGAGGCCAGTAAGACAAGAATTTACAATAATGAATACCTTAATTTTACATTAAACGTGACTAATAAAGGACCAAACACAGCAAATGGCGTGGAAGTAAAGGATCTGATTCCGGGAGGATTCATTTTAGTATCTACTACAGCCTCGCAGGGAACATATAATGATTCAACAGGCAAATGGTACATAGGGTCTTTAGGAGTTGGTGAAAGGGCTATTCTAAAATTACTGGTCATGGCTGTTGAATCAGGTTCTTTAACAAATAATGCTGAAGTAAACGGATCTGAAGTGGATCCAAGTCCCGATGATAATAGTGCGAATGCCACTGTAACTGTGGATCCTGCTGCGGATGTTGCGGTCACTAAGATGGTTAGTAACAGCACACCGAACTTTGGTGAGCTGGTAACCTTCTATGTGACTGTCACTAATAATGGACCGGATAATGCGACTGGGGTTACTGTAACTGATAGCCTGCCTGTGGGGCTTGTCTATGTGTCTCATGTGGTTTCAAGGGGATCATTTAATCCGCTGACTGGTGTCTGGCTGGTTGGGGATCTTCTGCCTGGTTCATCAGCTACTTTGAACTTCACTGTCCTTGTGAATAGGACTGGTGATGTTGTAAACAGGGTTCTTGCGGTGGGTGAAGAGTTTGATCCTTACCCTGAGAACAATACTGCTGAGGTTACGGTTAGGGTGCCTGCGGCTGCTTATCTGGTGATTGATAAGGTGGTTAATGCGACTATGGT